>NZ_JBEYEI010000031.1:0-55056 GCF_040633895.1 Streptomyces sp. NPDC007863 | reverse complement strand
CGCCCGGTTACATTCCGAACCCGGAAGCTAAGCCTTTCAGCGCCGATGGTACTGCAGGGGGGACCCTGTGGGAGAGTAGGACGCCGCCGAACAATCATTGTGGGAAAGCCCCGCACCTTATGGTGCGGGGCTTTTCTGCGTTTCCGGGGCGAAACCGGTGGGGTGCCTGCCCCGGTACGAGTACGGCCCCCGTCTCCTCCGGTCCGAGGAGGCGGGGGCCGTTGTGGTGAGGGGGTCAGTCGTCGGTGCCGGCCGCGGCCTTGGTGAGTTCCAGGTCCAGGGCCTCGCGGCGGATGCGCTGGTCGACGTAGAGGAAGACGGAGACGCCCGCGGCGATCGGGTACGTGAGGGAGCTGGTGATGATGCCGCCGACCGCCATGACGGAGAGGTACGTCCACGTCAGCTCGAAGCCGCCGTCGAGGGCGAAGGCGACCGCCGTGAACGGGATCGTCAGGATCATCGTGAAGATCATGATGAGGAGCTGGGCCAGCAGCGTGATGCCGAAGACCCGCCACCAGGAGCCGTCCACGAGCTTCGCCGAGCGCTTCAGCGCCGGGACGATGCCCTGACGCTCCAGCATCAGGGCCGGGGACGCCAGGCCGAAGCGGATCAGCAGCCAGACGATGGCCACGAAGGCCGCCGCACCGCCGAGGAAGGCGAGCGTCGCGCCGCCCGCCCCGCCGAGCAGCAGACCGGGGAGCATCGCCGCGAAGGCGAGCGCTCCGGCACCCAGCGGCAGGGCCAGGGACAGGAGCAGGAGCTGCGGCAGGCGCGGGCTCGCCTCCCGCCAGGCCTCGGAGACGGTCACCGGCCGGCCGAGGACGGCCCGGCTGACCACGATGGTGAGCAGCGCGCTGGTGAAGACCGAGGCGGCCACGGAGACCAGCATCGTCGGGGCCAGCTCGGTGAAGGAGGCCCGGAGGTACTCGGAAGCCGCCTCCAGCTGCTCCGTCGGCGTCGCGTCCGCGTGCAGGGCCGGAACCTCCGCGGAGAGGTATCGCTGCACGAACACCAGGGCGACCTGGGTGACGACGGCCACGGGGACCGTGACGGCCAGCACCGTACGCCAGTAGCGGCGGAGGGTCGTGACCGCGGCGTCGAGGATCTCGCCGACGCCCAGCGGACGCAGGGGGATGACGCCCGGCTTAGGGGCCGCGGGGCCGCCGTAGCCGCGCTGCGGGGGCGGGTTCCCCCAGGCCCGGCCGGGAGACGGCGGCGGGGTCGGGCCGCCCGGAGGCGGCGACCAGCGGCCCGCGGGCGGCTGGTCCTTCGACCACTGGGGGCCGGAGGCGTCCGGCTCCGGCGCGGAGGGCTGCCCGGGGATCGCGGGGCCGTCCTGGCCGTCGGAAGGGGCGGATCCGGGCGTGTTCCGGCCCGGAGTGTCGTTCACGGTCGTCCACCTCGAAGGATTGGGTCGCGGTGCCGGTCGGCGAACCGGCCTGGTCACGGCGGCCGTCCACGGTCGGGCGGCGGGCCGGCTGCCATCGTGTCACGGGGAACCCCACGGCGGACCGGGCAGGAAGCACCGTCCCGAACATGGGCGTTCGCGGCCCGGCGGGGTACGGTTCTGGGCGACCACGGGGGCACGGGGGGTGACAGTCGTTACTGGCGGCGGGGCGCCCGGACACGGGGAGTCAGAGACTTCGTCCGGGACGTTGTCGCAGGTCAGTGAGGTATCTCACCAGCCGCCTTGAGACTGATACGGAAATGGGATGATGTCGATATGAAGGGACGCGTTCTCGTCGTCGACGACGACACCGCACTGGCCGAGATGCTCGGGATCGTGCTCAAGGGTGAAGGGTTCGAGCCGTCGTTCGTCGCGGACGGCGACAAGGCCCTCGCCGCTTTTCGCGAGGCCAAGCCGGACCTGGTGCTGCTCGACCTCATGCTGCCCGGACGGGACGGCATCGAGGTGTGCCGGCTCATCAGGGCCGAGTCCGGCGTGCCCATCGTGATGCTGACGGCCAAGAGCGACACCGTCGACGTCGTCGTGGGCCTGGAATCCGGGGCCGACGACTACATCGTCAAGCCGTTCAAGCCCAAGGAGCTCGTCGCCCGCATCCGGGCACGGCTGCGGCGCTCCGAGGAGCCCGCGCCGGAGCAGCTCACCATCGGTGACCTCGTCATCGACGTGGCCGGGCACTCCGTGAAGCGGGACGGCCAGTCCATCGCGCTCACGCCGCTCGAGTTCGACCTGCTGGTCGCGCTCGCCCGCAAGCCGTGGCAGGTGTTCACCCGCGAGGTGCTCCTGGAACAGGTCTGGGGCTACCGGCACGCGGCCGACACCCGGCTGGTGAACGTCCATGTCCAGCGGCTGCGCTCCAAGGTCGAGAAGGACCCGGAGCGGCCGGAGATCGTGGTGACCGTCCGTGGCGTCGGTTACAAGGCGGGACCGAGCTGATATGAGCAAGGGCAGTACTGCTCCGGAGTCCCCGGCCCCTGGGGGCCGTACCGGGCGGGCTGCCGGACCGGGACGGGGGGGCTCGCGTTCCGGCCGCCTCAGGCGCGGTGGACGGCTTCTCCAGGACGGGACGCCGGGCGGCAGGGTCTTCAGGATCGTCGCCCGGCTGGTGCGCCGTCCGCTGCTGCCGGCGGTACGGCTCTGGCGGCGGAACATCCAGCTGCGGGTCGTCGCCGGCACCCTCCTGATGTCCCTCGGTGTCGTGCTGCTGCTCGGCCTCGTCGTCATCGGGCAGGTCCGCAACGGCCTGCTGGAGACCAAGGAGAAGGCCGCCCAGATCCAGGCCGCCGGCGGGTTCTCCGCCGCGCAGGACCGGGCCGCGACCACCCCGTCGACGCCCGAGCCGGACGGCGTACGCGCCGGATCCTCTGTGAACTGGCGCTCCACGCTCGTCGAGCAGCTCGCCAGCGGCGGGCAGAACGCGTTCAACGTGGTGGCGCTCTCGCTGGACTCCAGCGACTCCGCGAGCCGCGGCGCCCGCGCCTCCGGCGAGGTCGACCCCGCGCGGTCCGTCCCCGTCGACCTGCGGCACCAGGTTGCGCAGGGCAACTCGCCGTTCCAGAAGTTCGGGCGCATCCACTACACCAGCGACAAGGCGTCCGAGCCCGGCCTGGTGATCGGCAAGCGGCTCAACGACGCCGAGGGCAAGCAGTACGAGCTCTACTACCTCTTCCCGCTCACCCAGGAGGAGGACTCCCTCGACCTGGTCAAGGGCACCCTGGCGACCGCCGGACTCTTCGTCGTCGTCCTGCTCGGCGCCATCGCCTGGTTCGTGGTGCGGCAGGTCGTCACCCCCGTACGCATGGCCGCCGGGATCGCCGAGCGGCTCTCCGCCGGACGGCTCCAGGAACGGATGAAGGTCACCGGCGAGGACGACATCGCGCGCCTCGGCGAGGCCTTCAACAAGATGGCCTCCAACCTCCAGCTCAAGATCCAGCAGCTGGAGGAGCTGTCGCGGATGCAGCGGCGCTTCGTCTCCGACGTCTCGCACGAGCTGCGGACCCCGCTGACCACCGTACGGATGGCGGCCGACGTCATCCACGAGGCCCGCGTCGACTTCGACCCCGTCACCGCCCGCTCCGCCGAACTCCTCGGCGACCAGCTCGACCGCTTCGAGTCGCTGCTCTCCGACCTCCTGGAGATCAGCCGCTTCGACGCGGGCGCCGCCGCCCTGGAGGCCGAGCCGATCGACCTGCGGCAGGTGGTGCGCCGGGTCATCGGCGGCGCCGAGCCGCTCGCCGAGCGCAAGGGCACCCGGATCGTCGTCGTCGGCGACGAGCAGCCCGTCGTCGCCGAGGCCGACGCCCGCCGCGTCGAGCGGGTGCTGCGCAACCTGGTCGTCAACGCCGTCGAGCACGGCGAGGGCCGCGACGTCGTCGTCAAGCTGGCCGCGGCCGGCGGGGCCGTCGCCGTCGCCGTACGCGACTACGGCGTCGGACTGAAGCCGGGCGAGGCCACCCGGGTCTTCAACCGCTTCTGGCGGGCCGACCCGGCACGCGCGCGTACCACCGGCGGAACGGGCCTCGGCCTGTCCATCGCGGTCGAGGACGCGCGGCTGCACGGCGGCTGGCTCCAGGCGTGGGGCGAGGCCGGCGGCGGTTCACAGTTCCGGCTCACGCTGCCGCGCACGGCCGACGAGCCGCTGCGGGGATCGCCGATACCGCTGGAGCCGGAGGACTCCCGGCGCAACCGGGAACAGGCCGCAGCGGGCCGGGCGCAGGAGTCGGGGCGTACCGCCTCCGTCCCCGCCCAGCCCGCCGGGGAACGGGCCCCGCTGCCCGGCGTGCCGCCGAGGATCCCGGCGCCGCCGCGCGCGGCCGTCGACCCGGCGGCGCTGCCCGGCAACGGTGCCCGGGTCGTGGCGCGGACGGCGGCCGAGACCGAGCAGGGCGCGGGCACGAGTACGGGCAGGGCGGGGAACGCGGAGCGGGAGGACGGCACACGTGAGCGCTGACGCGCACAAGCGGCTGCGGGCGGGGCGGGGACGGGCCGGACGGGCGCTGGTGCTCGCCGCCTGCGGCGGAGTCCTGGCCACGGGCTGCGCCACCATCCCCGACAGCGGCGAGGTCCAGGAGGTACGCGGAGCCAACCCCGGCGACTCGCAGGTGCGGGTCTACGCGGTCGCCCCCCGGGAGAACGCGGACCCGGACGAGATCGTCGACGGCTTCCTGGAGGCCATGACGAGTGACGACCCCGGGTTCGCCACCGCCCGCAAGTACCTGACGGAGAAGGCCGCCAAGAGCTGGAAGCCGGAGCAGAGCATCACCGTGCTCGCCACCGCGCCCGACCGCCAGAGCGCCTCCCGCAACGCCGACCCCGAGAACCAGGGGCGCGCGTACCCGATCTCCGGCCGGAAGATCGCGACCGTGGACGCCCGGCACGCGTACCAGCCGAACAGTCCCGTGGAGTACGCGCAGGCGATCCACGTCGTGCAGGAGACCGTGCCCGGCGGCAAGGACAAGGAGTGGCGGATCGACGGCCTGCCGCCCGGCCTGGTCCTCGGCGAGGCCGACTTCCTGCGGAACTACCGCTCGGTCAACAAGTACTACTTCGCCTCCGGCGAGGACTGGCTGGTCGCCGACCCCGTCTACATCCGGCAGCGCCAGGACCCCGTCACCCGGATGGACCCGGTGACGCAGACGGTGAAGGCGCTCCTCGAAGGCCCCACGCACTGGCTGCGGCCCGCCGTCGACTCGCCGTTCCCGTCCGGGACGGAGCTGGCCGCGGGCGTCACGACGCTGACGACGGACGACCAGTTCACGCTCAAGGTGCCGCTCAACGCGAAGGCCGACCGGTTCGGCGGCGAGGTGTGCCGGCGGATGGCGGCCCAGATGCTCGTCACGCTGGGCGACCTGACCTCCGTACGGGTCGACCAGGTGGAGCTCCAGGCCGACGGCGGCGGCGCCGTGTGCCGGCTCGGGAAGGGCCAGGCCGAGGAGTTCGAGGCGGTCAGGGCCACGGGGCAGGACGAGACGCCGTACTTCGTCGACGACGACGGCCGGCTGATGGCGCTCGCCCCCGGCGGGAAGGACGGGGTCCCGCCGGCCGCCGTGCCCGGCCCGCTGGGCAAGGGCGCCGTGCCGCTGGGCTCGGCCGCCGTGGCCCGTGGCGAGACGCGGGCGGCCGGGGTGTCCGAGGACGGCACCGCGCTGTACGTCTCCTCGATCACCACCGAGCAGGAGCAGCTGCCGCCCGTCTTCAAGAGCGCGGCCGTGGGCCCGGCGGCGGCGCACGGCGGGCTCTCCCAGCCCAGCTGGGACGGCCGCCGGGGCGACCTGTGGGTCGCCGACCGGGCCAAGGGCCACCAGCGGCTGGTGGTCGTGCCCGACGGCACCGGCAAGTGGTTCGAGGTCCGCACGCCGTGGCTGACCGAGGACACCCGCGTCGAGTCGCTGCGCGTCTCGGCGGACGGGGTGCGGATCGCGCTCCTGATCACCCGTGACGGGCGCACCACCCTCCAGATCGGCCGGATCGAGCGCCAGGACGGCTCGGACGAGCAGGTCGTGTCCGTGGTCGACCTCCAGCCGGCCGCGCCGCGCATGGAGTCGGTCTCGTCCGTCTCCTGGGCGGGCCCGAGCCGGCTCGTCGTCGTCGGCCGGGAGGCCGGCGGCGTCCAGCAGATCCGTTTCCTCCAGACCGACGGCTCCACCTCCGCCAGCTCCGTGCTTCCCGGCCTCAACGGCGTCAGCGCGGTCGCCGCGCCCCACCGGGAGACCGAGCCGCTCGTCGCCGCCTCCGGCAACGACGGCATCGTGCGGCTGCTGCCCGGCGCGAACTGGCAGCCGGTGGTGAAGTCGGGGAGCGTGCCGGTCTTTCCCGGGTAGCCCGGCCCGTAGCGGGGGCCCTCCCGTGGAGGGGCTGTGTGCGGGGCCGCGTGAGGGCTGTTGCGAGGGGGCTGTATCGAGGGGCTGTGCCGAAGGGCTGTCGCCCGTCGGCACAGCCCCTCCGTCGTCGTCCACAGGGGTTTTCCACAGGGGTGGCCCCCCTCGCCCCTTCCCGCCACAGTGGAGCCATGCGGGGCTGGTGGCGCGAGATCTCCGGACTGGTGCTGCCGGGCACCTGTGAAGGCTGCGGGGCCGCTCGGACGGCCCTGTGCGCGGCGTGCGCGGGAGAGCTGGCGGGGGTCGGGGCGGGGGAGGGGGGAGGGGGTGGGAGGGTGCGCCCCCTGCCGGAGCCCGAGGGGCTGCCCCTGGTGCACGCCGCCGTGCCGTACGAGGGCGCGGTGCGGGCGCTTCTGATCGCGCACAAGGAGCGGGGGGCGCTGGGGCTCGCGGGGCCGCTGGGCGGGGCGCTCGCGCGGGCCGTGGAGGGGGCTGTGGGGGCCGTGGGCGGCGTCGGGGGCCGTCCGCTGCTCCTGGTGCCGGTGCCGTCCTCGCGGGGCTCGGTGCGGGCGCGGGGCCACGATCCGACGCGGCGGGTGGCGCTGGCGGCCGCGGCGCGGCTGCGGCGGGCCGGGCGGCCGGCGCGGGTGGTGCCGGTGCTGCGGCAGCGGCGGGCGGTGGCGGACCAGGCGGGGCTCGGGGCGCGCGGGCGCCGGGCGAACCTGGCGGGGGCGCTGGAGGTGGTGCCGGGCGGCGCGCGGCTGCTTGCGGCCGGGCGGGTGGTCCTGGTGGACGACGTGATGACCACCGGGGCGACGCTGGCGGAGGCGGCGCGTGCGCTCGGGGCGGGTGTCCGGGGTGGCGGCGCGGGCCCCGGAGTCGTACATCCCCCGTTCACCTCAACGGCGGCGGAAAGATCCGGAAGGGATTTCGCGCAGCATGAATTCGAACAGCGGGTGGCGGCTGTGATCGCATCATCTCCCGCTTCGTTCGAAATAAACCGGAACTCGCCAAGAACTTGGATCGTTGCAGGTGGTGAGAGGTGAAAGCCTCCGAATGGAGGTAAGTCGCGGCAGCGGGTGCCGACACCCGTCCGAAGGGGCTATGTTCGGTTGTGAGGGCGGGCGAAAGCCCGGTCCCCTCAACGTCTACATGGTTGCGCACAGGACAGGAGTTAAAGGCGAATTAACCTCCCGTCGACGGGGTGGCGATCTTGTCGGCTGGGGAGGAGGAGGTCGAAGTCGCCAAGTCCGAGCTCCGGTGAAACCGTCGGAGCTGGTGCAAAGGGAGATGCCCGCAGGCCTAGGAGCCGGGCGGGCGATCCGGGAACGGAGTTCTGCGTGGACATCGTCGTCAAGGGCCGCAAGACCGAGGTGCCCGAGCGGTTCCGCAAGCACGTGGCCGAGAAGCTGAAGCTGGAGAAGATCCAGAAGCTCGACGGCAAGGTGATCAGCCTCGACGTCGAGGTGTCCAAGGAGCCCAACCCGCGGCAGGCAGACCGGTCCGACCGCGTGGAGATCACCCTCCACTCCCGAGGCCCGGTCATCCGGGCGGAAGCGTCGGCCGGCGACCCGTACGCGGCCCTCGACCTGGCCAGCGACAAGCTGGAGGCCAGGCTCCGCAAGCAGCACGACAAGCGCTACACCCGCAGGGGCAACGGACGGTTGTCCGCGGCCGAGGTCGGTGACGTCGTACCCGGTGCGGCGCAGCTGAACGGGCAGGGAGAGCTCGTGGCCGACGAGGCCGCCGGTGAGGTGCCCACCACGATGATGGGTTCGATCGAGGTCCAGGGCGAAGGTCCGCTCGTGGTCCGCGAGAAGACGCACCGGGCCGCCGCGATGGGACTCGACCAGGCCCTGTACGAGATGGAGCTGGTCGGGCACGACTTCTATCTCTTCGTCGACGCCGAGACCAAGCAGCCGAGCGTCGTCTACCGGCGCCACGCCTACGACTACGGCGTCATCCACCTGGAGAACGACCCGCTCGCCGAGAACAGCGGCGGAGCGGGCGGTGCACTCGGCGGCTGACCCGTCGAACGGCTGATCGGCCGACTGTTTCGGTGCCCCTGGAGCGCCCCTCGCGCCCCCAGGGGCACCCCTGTGCGCCCCTGAGGACACCCCGGGACCGCCCGGGCATGAAATCATGTCGTGCACGCCAACCGGTGCTTCCTGGGCATGGGTTGGAGGACCGGAAACGAATTCAGGCCACGGCCTTCAGGGGGAGGAACGATGGCAGACAGCTTCGGCCCGGTGCTCGGCGGGCACGAGCGCGGTGCGCTCGCCCATGAGGGTGTGCCGGAAGGATCGGATTCGGCCGCCGACGTCTATCGCGGGGAGCCGATCCGGGTCCTCGTCGTGGACGATCACGCACTGTTCCGGCGGGGCCTGGAGATCGTCCTCGCGCAGGAGGAGGACATCCAGGTCGTCGGCGAGGCGGGTGACGGGGCGGAGGCGGTCGACAAGGCGGCGGACCTGCTGCCGGACATCGTCCTGATGGACGTGCGGATGCCCCGGCGCGGCGGCATCGAGGCGTGCACCTCCATCAAGGAGGTCGCCCCCAGCGCGAAGATCATCATGTTGACGATCAGCGACGAGGAGGCGGACCTGTACGACGCGATCAAGGCGGGCGCGACGGGTTACCTGCTCAAGGAGATCTCCACCGACGAGGTCGCGACCGCGATCCGTGCCGTCGCCGACGGGCAGTCCCAGATCAGCCCGTCGATGGCCTCGAAGCTCCTCACCGAGTTCAAGTCGATGATCCAGCGCACCGACGAGCGCCGGCTGGTTCCGGCGCCCCGGCTCACCGACCGTGAGCTGGAGGTCCTGAAGCTGGTCGCGACCGGGATGAACAACCGGGACATCGCCAAGGAGCTGTTCATCTCCGAGAACACGGTGAAGAACCACGTGCGGAACATCCTGGAGAAGCTCCAGCTCCACTCCCGCATGGAGGCCGTGGTGTACGCGATGCGGGAGAAGATCCTGGAGATCCGGTGAGGTGACGCCCGGGTGTCCGGGGCCTAGGCGTTCAGGGCCTTGACCAGGGGCGGGGTCAGCTCCGGCGGGTCCAGGCGCTCGACGCGTACCGTGTCGCAGCCGACCCAGCCGGCGGCCTCGCGGAGGGCCTGGGCGACCGGTTCCACGGCCTTGGGGCCCTCCAGGGACACCTGCTTGGCGACGAGGGTGCGGCCCTCGCGGGCGGGGTCCACGCGGCCGACGAGGCGGCCGCCGGCGAGGACCGGCATCGCGAAGTAGCCGTGCACCCGCTTCGGCTTCGGCACGTAGGCCTCCAGGCGGTGGGTGAAGCCGAAGATCCGCTCGGTGCGCGCCCGCTCCCAGATCAGGGAGTCGAAGGGGGAGAGGAGCGTCGTGCGGTGCCGGCCGCGCGGCGGGGCGGCGAGGGCCGCCGGGTCCGCCCAGGCCGGCTTCCCCCAGCCCTCCACCTCGACCGGCACCAGACCGGAGTCCGCGACCACGGCGTCGAACTGCTCGGCCTTCAGCCGGTGGTAGTCGGCGATGTCCGCGCGCGTGCCGACGCCCAGGGCCTCGCCCGCCTGCCGCACGAGCCGCCGTACGCACTCGGTGTCGTCGAGGTCGTCGTGGCGCAGCGGTTCGGGGATCGCCCGCTCCGCGAGGTCGTACACGCGCTTCCAGCCGCGCCGCTCGGTGACGACGACGTCGCCGTACATCAGCGCCCGCTCGACGGCGATCTTGGTGTCGGACCAGTCCCACCACTCGCCCTTGTTCTTGGCGCCGCCGAGCTCGGTCGCGGTCTGCGGGCCCTCGGACCGCAGCTGGTCGACGACCTTGGCGTAGGCGCCCTCGGGCAGCTCGTGGTACCACTGCGGCCGGGCGCGGTAGGCGCGGCGGCGGAAGGCGAAGAGCGGCCACTCCTCGACGGGCAGGACGCAGGCGGCGTGCGACCAGTACTCGAAGGCGTGGCCGTCGGACCAGTACGCCTCCTCGACCGTGGTCCGGCCGACGGCGCCGAGGCGGGCGTACGGGATGAGCTCGTGGGAGCGGGCGAGGACCGAGATGGTGTCCAGCTGGACCTGGCCGAGGTGACGGAGTACGCCGCGGACGCCGGCCTTGCGGTCGGGGGCGCCGAGGAAGCCCTGGGCGCGCAGGACGATCCTGCGCGCCTCGGTGGCGGAGAGGGCGGCGGTGGGCTTCGGAGCGGGCTTCGGAGAGGTCGGCGGGGCGGTCTTCGGCACGGTCTTCGGCGCGGTCGTCATGGGGAAACCCTAGGCCCCGGGACCGACAGTGCCGGAGGCCTTCGGGGTGGTCGGGCGGGGGGCCACGGCGGGCGGTGCCTCGCGGGGCGGCAGGTACGGGAGGGGGCTGGGCAGGCCGAAGTCGGAGGGGAGCAGGGCGCCGGTCCAGGCGTCCCTGAGGGTGCCGTTGTGGAGGAGGCCGGCGCGCTGGACGCCCTCCGGGGCGAAGCCGACGCGCTCGGCGACCGCGCGGGAGGCGGTGTTGCCGACCTCGGCGCGCCAGAGGAGGCGGACGCAGCCGAGGCCGGTGAAGGCCCAGTGGGCGACGGTCCGCACGACCTCGGTCATGTAGCCGTGGCCGCGGTGGCCGGGGGCGAGCCAGAAGCCGACCTCCCAGACGCCGTTGCCGCGGTTGTGGAGGCCGACGGAGGCGAAGAGCGGGCCGCCCTCCAGCGGCTCGACGGCGAAGGCGTAGTCGGAGTCGTCGCGCCAGCCGTCGGGGACGAGCCGGGTGAGGAAGAAGGTGGCGGCGTCTCGGGGGTACGGGTCCGGGACGGTCGTCCAGCGGCGGATGGCGGGGTCCTGGCAGTGGGTGTACACGATGTCCTCGTCCTCGGGGACGAAGCAGCGCAGCCGGAGACGGTCGCTGGTGAGCGTGATGGGATCCATGCCCGGATTGTGAGGACCGGGCGGGGCGGAAGCGAACACTTTTCGGAAGGCGCGGCACCTTCCGACCACCTTGTGCGTTCTCTTTGCGGGCGGACGTGCGGCGGCGGCCCTGCGGGCCTCCCTCCGCGAGGGTGGTCTCGCTTACGATGGCCGTTGCGGTGGGGACCACCTGCCGTGCCCGCGCTCGTGTCCGTACAAGACCCAGTGCCAGGCCCGACCGGCAAGGAGACCAGCCTCAGTGTCCGTCTTCAACAAGCTCATGCGTGCAGGCGAAGGCAAGATCCTGCGCAAACTGCACCGCATCGCGGACCAGGTCAACTCCATCGAAGAGGACTTCGTCAACCTCTCCGACGCCGACCTGCGGGCCCTCACGGAGGAGTACAAGCAGCGGTACGCCGACGGCGAGAGCCTCGACGACCTGCTTCCGGAGGCGTTCGCCACCGTGCGTGAGGCGGCCAAGCGCGTGCTCGGCCAGCGTCACTACGACGTCCAGATCATGGGCGGTGCCGCGCTGCACCTCGGCTACGTCGCCGAGATGAAGACCGGTGAGGGCAAGACCCTCGTCGGCACGCTCCCGGCGTACCTCAACGCGCTCTCCGGCAAGGGCGTGCACCTGATCACGGTCAACGACTACCTGGCCGAGCGCGACTCCGAGATGATGGGCCGGGTCCACAAGTTCCTGGGTCTCCAGGTCGGCTGCATCCTCGCCAACATGACCCCGGCGCAGCGCCGCGAGCAGTACGCCTGCGACATCACGTACGGCACGAACAACGAGTTCGGCTTCGACTACCTGCGCGACAACATGGCGTGGTCGAAGGACGAGCTCGTGCAGCGCGGCCACAACTACGCGTGCGTCGACGAGGTCGACTCGATCCTGGTCGACGAGGCCCGTACGCCGCTGATCATCTCCGGCCCCGCCGACCAGGCCACCAAGTGGTACGGCGACTTCGCGAAGCTCGTCACCCGGCTCACCAAGGGCGAGCCCGGCAACCCGCTGAAGGGCATCGAGGAGACCGGCGACTACGAGGTCGACGAGAAGAAGCGCACGGTCGCCATCCACGAGGCCGGTGTCGCCAAGGTCGAGGACTGGCTCGGCATCGACAACCTCTACGAGTCGGTGAACACCCCGCTCGTCGGCTACCTGAACAACGCCATCAAGGCGAAGGAACTGTTCAAGAAGGACAAGGACTACGTCGTCATCGACGGCGAGGTCATGATCGTCGACGAGCACACCGGCCGTATCCTCGCCGGCCGCCGCTACAACGAGGGCATGCACCAGGCCATCGAGGCCAAGGAGGGCGTGCAGATCAAGGACGAGAACCAGACGCTCGCCACGATCACCCTCCAGAACTTCTTCCGCCTCTACGACAAGCTCTCCGGCATGACCGGTACGGCCATGACCGAGGCGGCCGAGTTCCACCAGATCTACAAGCTCGGCGTCGTCCCGATCCCGACGAACCGGCCGATGCAGCGCAAGGACCAGTCCGACCTGATCTACCGGACCGAGGTCGCCAAGTTCGCCGCCGTCGTCGACGACATCGTCGAGAAGCACGAGAAGGGCCAGCCGGTCCTCGTCGGCACCACCTCGGTCGAGAAGTCCGAGTACCTCTCGCAGCAGCTGTCCAAGCGCGGTGTGCCGCACGAGGTGCTGAACGCCAAGCACCACGAGCGCGAGGCCAGCATCGTCGCCCAGGCCGGCCGCCGGGGCGCGGTCACCGTCGCCACGAACATGGCCGGCCGTGGTACCGACATCAAGCTGGGCGGCAACCCGGACGACCTGGCCGAGGCGGAGCTGCGGCAGGCGGGTCTGGACCCGGTCGAGCACGTCGAGGAGTGGGCCGCGGCCCTGCCGGGCGCCCTGGAGCGCGCCGAGAAGGCCGTGAAGGCGGAGTTCGAGGAGGTCAAGGAGCTCGGCGGGCTCTACGTCTTGGGCACCGAGCGCCACGAGTCGCGGCGTATCGACAACCAGCTGCGCGGTCGTTCCGGCCGTCAGGGCGACCCGGGCGAGTCCCGCTTCTACCTGTCGCTGGGCGACGACCTGATGCGGCTGTTCAAGGCGCAGATGGTCGAGCGCGTGATGGCGATGGCCAACGTGCCGGACGACGTGCCGATCGAGAACAAGATGGTCACCCGGGCGATCGCCTCCGCGCAGTCGCAGGTCGAGACGCAGAACTTCGAGACGCGCAAGAACGTCCTGAAGTACGACGAGGTGCTGAACCGCCAGCGCGAGGTCATCTACGGCGAGCGCCGGCGCGTCCTGGAGGGCGAGGACCTGCACGAGCAGATCCGCCACTTCATGGACGACACCATCGACGACTACATCCGCCAGGAGACCGCCGAGGGCTTCGCGGAGGAGTGGGACCTGGACCGGCTGTGGGGCGCGTTCAAGCAGCTCTACCCGGTGAAGGTGACGGTCGAGGAGCTGGAGGACGCGGCGGGCGACCGCGCGGGCATCACCGCGGAGTTCATCGCCGAGTCCATCAAGGACGACATCCACGCCCAGTACGAGGCGCGCGAGACGCAGCTCGGCTCGGAGATCATGCGCGAGCTGGAGCGCCGGGTCGTGCTGTCGGTCCTGGACCGCAAGTGGCGCGAGCACCTCTACGAGATGGACTACCTCCAGGAGGGCATCGGCCTGCGGGCGATGGCGCAGAAGGACCCGCTGGTCGAGTACCAGCGCGAGGGCTTCGACATGTTCACCGCCATGATGGAGGGCATCAAGGAGGAGTCCGTCGGCTACCTGTTCAACCTGGAGGTCCAGGTCGAGCAGCAGGTCGAGGAGGTTCCGGTGCAGGCGGGCGCGCCGTCCCTGGACAAGGGCGAGGCCCCCGCCGCGGCAGCGGCTCGTGGCACCGGGGCGGGTGGCCGTCCGGAGATCCGCGCCAAGGGCCTGGACGCCCCGCAGCGGCCGGACCGGCTGCACTTCTCGGCGCCGTCGGTGGACGGTGACGGGGGTGTCGTCGAGGGCGACTTCGCGTCGGACGGCGAGGACGCCGGTGACGGGCTGACGCGGGCGGAGCGCCGCAAGGCGCAGAAGAGCGCGGGCGGGCGTCGCCGCAAGAAGTGACCCGCCGAGTGTGAGTGAAGGGCCCTGCCGGATCCGTCCGGCGGGGCCCTTCGTCATGGCTGGGCGCCGCCGACGAGCCGGCCGAGGCCGTCGAGTTCGACGGCGGCGCACCGCCAGCGGTGGTCGTCGCCGCGTTCCAGACGGAAGGCGAGGGCGCGGACGCGGTGGCCGGCGGCGAGGGAGGCGAAGACCTCCAGGACGGCGTCCCCGGAGTGCGGCTGCGCGGCGCACCGCCGCAGCACGGGCCGGGCCCCGAGCCCGCGCGCCACGGTCCTCGGCGCGAGCCGCACCAGCTGCTCGTACGCCTCCCCGACGGTCAGCCCCAGCATCGAGTGCACGGGCCGCTCCCCGCTGAGCACGGCGACGAGGCGCTCGGCGAACGCCGTGTGCACGGGGAGGGCGCGGCGGTCGGCCCCGATGGCCCGGCGGGGCCGCCCGCCGGGGCCGCCCTGCCCGGGCACGGTGGGGCGCGAGGGGCCGCCGGGGCCGCCGGCGCGGTGGGGGGCGGTGCGCGGGGCGGCGGTCCGGCGGGCGTCGGCCGGGGCCGTGGCGTGGCCGTGGAGGCCGGCCGGGAGCCCACGGGGCTCGGGGACGGCGGTGCGCTGGTGCGGGGCGCGCGCGGGGGCTGCGGGGGCTGCGGGGGTCCGCCTGGAGGGTTCGGCGGGGGTGGTCGGGCGCGGGGTGTCCGCGGGGGTGTCCGCGGGGGTGGTGGTCGTGGTGTGGCGCATGGGATCCCTTCGGAGGGTGACCGGGTGGTACCGGTCGGTAACTTTCCGTGGGGATCTTGTACGGGGTGGGCGGCGGGGGCCGCAAGGGGCGTGCGGGCCGGGACGGACACGCAGGGTGATTCGCCTATCAGGGTGATGCCGGCCTCCGGGTGGACATCCCGGGGTGGTGGGGGCGGACGTATCCTGAGGGCGTTTCCGACTACGAAAGCGGCCAGCCATGCGCGTGTACGTTCCTCTGACCCTTCCCGGTCTCGCACAGGCGCACAAGGCGGGCGAGGTGGGGCCCGGGCCGCTGACCGCCTACGCGGTGACCCCGGCGCTGCGCGAGTGGTACGTCTCGGACGACATCGAGGAGCTGGAGTACGCGGCGCTCAGCCGCGCCGCCGCCGCCTCGCTGCGGCTCGTCGCGGGCGACCCCGAGGCGCCGCGCCGCCGGGTGGTCGTGGCCGTCGACGTCGCCGACAAGGACGCCGTCGTGGACCCGGACCGGGGGCTCGACGCCGGCGCGATCGGCGAGGTGCGGATCGCCGGGCCCGTGGTCCTCGCGAAGGCCGCCGCCGTGCACGCCGACGCCGACGACGCCGAGGCGGACGTGACCGCCGCGGCCGCCGCGCTCGGCGCCGCCGACCAGGGCGACGACGACGCCCAGTTCGTCGTGGACGGGGCCGAGGACCACGAGCTCCTCTGGTTCGGGATCCAGGAGATCCCCTCCCTCCTCGGCTGAGGCCACGGGCTGTACCGTCGCCCCATGGGGAAGCACCACTCGGGGAAGCATCTGGTCTGGGACTGGAACGGCACCCTGCTCGACGACATCGCCGCCGTCATCGGCGCCACCAACGCGGCCTTCGCGGAGCTCGGCCTCGAACCGATCACGCTGGAGCGGTACCGCGAGCTGTACACCGTCCCGGTGCCGAGGTTCTACGAGCGGCTGATGGGCCGGCTGCCCACCGACGCCGAGTGGACCCTGATGGACGGCACCTTCCACCGCCACTACTGGGAGCGCGCGGAGGGCTGCGGGCTGACCTCGGGCGCCGCCGAGCTGCTCGCGGCCCGGCAGGCCGCCGGCGCCACCCAGTCGCTGCTCTCGCTCGCCCCGCACGCCGACCTGCTGCCGCTGGTGCGGCGGTACGGGATCGCGGAGCGGTTCGTCCGGGTCGACGGGCGCCCCGACAGCTCCACGGACGGGAAGTCCGGGCACATGGTGCGCCACCTCCAGGCGCTGGCCGTCCCCGCCGAGCGGATCGTCGTCATCGGTGACGCCGCGGACGACGCGGTGGCCGCGGCGCACGTGGGGGCGCGGGCGGTGCTCTACACCGGCGGGTCGCACAGCCGGGCGTCGCTGGAGCGGGTCGGCGTGCCGGTGGTCGACTCCCTGGAGGAGGCGGTCGCCGTCGCGGAGGAGCTGGCCTGAGCCGTGTGCGGGGCGGCCCGTGCCGTGTGCGGGGCGGCCCGTGCCGGGCCGCCCCGCCGGGCCTCAGCCCTTCGCGCGCAGCACCTTCAGGAACTCGCGCATCCACGTCGGGTGGTCCGGCCAGGCCCGCGAGGAGACGAGCAGGCCGTCGACGACCGCCGCCGAGTCCTGGAAGTCGGCGCCCGCCGCCTGCATGTCCAGCTCCAGGGCCGGGTACGCGGTGACCCTGCGGCCCTCCAGGCCGCCGACCGCCGCCGTGAGCAGCGGGCCGTGGCAGATCTGCGCCACCGGCTTGTCCGCGTCGAAGAAGGACTTCAGGATCTTGCGGAGCTCCGGGTCGTTGCGCAGGTACTCCGGGGCGCGGCCGCCCGGGATCACCACGGCCACGTAGTCGCCCGGGTCGACCTCCGAGAAGGCGAGGTCGGCGGGCCAGGTGTAGCCGGGCTTCTCGGTGTACGTGTCGTAGCCGGGTTCGAAGTCGTGGACCACGAACCGGAGCTGCTTGCGCGCCGGAGCCGCGATGTCGACCTCGTACCCTTCTTCGAGCAGACGCTGGTACGGGTACAACACCTCCAGCGACTCCGCCGCGTCACCCGTCACGATCAAGATCTTGGCCATGGCTCTCCCGGTCTCAGGGACGGTCGGTCCTCGTCGTGCACGCGTCCACGCTGCACCGTTCCGCGCGATCCGCCAAGAGTGCATGTGTCGCTGTCCAGAACGTCAAACTTCCACCCCCGCTTTTGTACACATACGGCTCATGACGGGGCCCGGGGCTTGAGCGATAGGCTTTTCCCGTGATCAGCGCGATACGCCGCGGGGGCAGTGCGGCCCCCGGCTGCCGCCCGGTCCGCTCACGCGGCCGGGCCGCCCGTGCGTTCGCCGATCCCCTCCGTCCGGAATCGCCGCTCACCGTGGCCGGTTTCCATCCGGGCATCTCCCATCCGGGCGTAACGTCGACTTCGATCGGAATCACCGCGTCGAGGCGTTCTGCCCTACCCACCGACGTCACGCAATGGCGCGCGACAGGAGTCAGAGGACATGCAGACCAAGCTGGACGAAGCAAAGGCCGAGCTGCTCGAGAGGGCCGCCCGCGTAGCTGAGCACAGCCCGGTCGGGGGGCGACTTCCGACGGGCCCGGAGGGCGAGCGCCCGGACCGGGACACCATGCTCGACTATCTCCAGCGCTACTACCTGCACACCGCCCCCGAGGACCTCTCCGACCGCGATCCGGACGACGTCTTCGGTGCCGCGCTCTCCCACTACAAGCTGGCGGAGAACCGGCCCCAGGGCACCGCGAACGTCCGCGTGCACACCCCGACGGTCGAGGAGAACGGCTGGACCAGCAGCCACTCCGTCGTCGAGGTCGTCACCGACGACATGCCCTTCCTCGTCGACTCCGTCACCAACGAGCTGTCCCGCCAGGGCCGCGGCATCCACGTCGTGATCCACCCGCAGGTCCTCGTCCGCCGTGACATCACCGGCAAGCTCATCGAGGTCCTGTCGGCCCAGATCCACGGCGAGCTGCCGCACGACGCGCTCGCCGAGTCCTGGATCCACGTCGAGATCGACCGCGAGACCGACAAGGCCGACCTCAAGCAGATCACCACCGACCTGCTCCGGGTCCTCTCCGACGTCCGCGAGACCGTCGAGGACTGGGAGAAGATGCGCGACGCCGCGCTGCGCATCGCCGACGGCCTCGCCGACGAGCCCACCGCCTCCGACCTGCGGCCCACCGAGGTCGAGGAGGCCCAGGAGCTGCTGCGCTGGCTCTCCGACGACCACTTCACCTTCCTCGGCTACCGCGAGTACGAGCTCGTCGACGGCGACGCGCTCGCCGCCGTCCCCGGCACCGGCCTCGGCATCCTGCGCTCCGACCCGCACCACACCGACGGCGAGTCCGGCCACCACGCCCACCCGGTCTCCCCGTCCTTCAGCCGGCTGCCCGCCGACGCCCGCGCCAAGGCCCGCGAGCACAAGCTGCTCATCCTGACGAAGGCCAACAGCCGCGCGACCGTGCACCGCCCCTCGTACCTCGACTACGTCGGCGTGAAGAAGTTCGACGCCGACGGCAACGTCATCGGCGAGCGCCGCTTCCTCGGCCTCTTCTCGTCCGCCGCGTACACCGAGTCCGTGCGCCGCGTGCCCGTCGTCAAGCGCAAGGTCCAGGAGGTGCTGGCCGGCGCCGGTTTCTCCCCGAACAGCCACGACGGCCGCGACCTGCTCCAGATCCTGGAGACCTACCCGCGCGACGAGCTGTTCCAGACCCCGGTCGACCAGCTCCAGTCCATCGTCACCAGCGTCCTGTACCTCCAGGAGCGGCGCCGGCTGCGGCTCTACCTGCGCCAGGACGAGTACGGCCGCTACTACTCGGCCCTCGTCTACCTGCCGCGCGACCGCTACACCACCCGCGTCCGGCTGCGGATCATCGACATCCTCAAGGAGGAGCTGAACGGCACCTCCGTCGACTTCACCGCCTGGAACACGGAGTCGATCCTCTCCCGCCTCCACTTCGTCATCCGGGTCGAGCCCGGTACGGTCCTCACCGCCCTCACCGACGCCGACGTGGACCGCATCGAGGCCCGGCTCGTCGAGGCCGCCCGCTCCTGGTCCGACGGCTTCGGCGAGGCCCTGAACGCCGAGTTCGGCGAGGAGCGCGCCGCCGAGCTGCTGCGCCGCTACGGCAACGCCTTCTCCGAGGGCTACAAGGCCGACCACTCGCCGCGCGCCGCCGTCGCCGACCTGGTCCGCCTGGAGGCTCTCAAGGCCAGCGGCAAGGACTTCGCGCTCTCCCTGTACGAGCCCGTCGCCGCCGGCCCCGGCGAGCGCCGCTTCAAGATCTACAAGACCGGCGACCAGGTCTCCCTCTCCGCGGTCCTGCCGGTCCTCAACCGCCTCGGCGTCGAGGTCACCGACGAGCGTCCGTACGAGCTCCGCTGCGCCGACCGCACCCACGCCTGGATCTACGACTTCGGCCTGCGGATGCCCGCGCCCACCGGCAACGGCGGCGACTACGTCGGCGACGACGCCCGCGAGCGCTTCCAGGAGGCCTTCGCCGCCACCTGGACCGGCGAGGCCGAGAACGACAACTTCAACTCCCTCGTCCTCTCCGCCGGGCTCACCTGGCGCGAGGCGATGGTGCTGCGCGCCTACGCCAAGTACCTCCGGCAGGCGAGCTCGCCGTTCAGCCAGGACTACATGGAGGACACCCTCCGCAACAACGTCCACACCACCCGGCTGCTCGTCTCCCTCTTCGAGGCCCGGATGGCCCCGGAGCGCCAGCGCGCCGGCACCGAGCTCATCGACGGCATCCTGGAGGAGCTCGACGGCGCCCTCGACCAGGTCGCGAGCCTGGACGAGGACCGGATCCTGCGGTCCTTCCTCACCGTCATCAAGGCGACGCTGCGGACCAACTTCTTCCAGAAGTCCTCGGACGGCCGGCCCCACTCCTACGTGTCGATGAAGTTCGACCCGCAGGCCATCCCCGACCTGCCGGCGCCGCGCCCCG
Source organism: Streptomyces sp. NPDC007863 (assembly GCF_040633895.1). Classification (NCBI taxonomy): domain Bacteria; kingdom Bacillati; phylum Actinomycetota; class Actinomycetes; order Kitasatosporales; family Streptomycetaceae; genus Streptomyces; species Streptomyces sp. NPDC007863. The sequence continues at coordinate 35,184 of NZ_JBEYEI010000031.1, read as the reverse complement.
CCTTCGAGATCTGGGTCTACTCGCCGCGCGTCGAGGGCGTCCACCTGCGCTTCGGCAAGGTCGCCCGAGGCGGTCTGCGCTGGTCCGACCGCCGCGAGGACTTCCGCACCGAGATCCTCGGCCTGGTCAAGGCGCAGATGGTGAAGAACACCGTCATCGTGCCCGTCGGCGCCAAGGGCGGCTTCGTCGCCAAGCAGCTCCCGGACCCGTCCGTGGACCGCGACGCCTGGCTGGCCGAGGGCATCGCCTCGTACAAGACCTTCATCTCGGCGCTGCTCGACATCACCGACAACCTGGTCGCCGGCGAGGTCGTGCCCCCGCTCGACGTCGTCCGCCACGACGAGGACGACACCTACCTCGTCGTCGCCGCCGACAAGGGCACCGCCACCTTCTCCGACATCGCCAACGGCGTCGCGGAGGAGTACGGCTTCTGGCTCGGCGACGCCTTCGCCTCCGGCGGTTCCGCCGGCTACGACCACAAGGGCATGGGCATCACCGCCCGCGGCGCCTGGGAGTCCGTCAAGCGGCACTTCCGCGAGCTGGGCCACGACACCCAGACCGAGGACTTCACCGTCGTCGGCGTCGGCGACATGTCCGGCGACGTCTTCGGCAACGGCATGCTGCTCTCCGAGCACATCCGCCTGGTCGCCGCCTTCGACCACCGCCACATCTTCGTCGACCCGAACCCGGACGCGGCCACCTCGTACGCCGAGCGCCGCCGCCTCTTCGAGCTGCCCCGCTCCTCCTGGGCCGACTACGACGCCTCGCTGCTCTCCGCGGGCGGCGGCATCCACCCCCGTACCGCGAAGTCCATCCCGGTCAACGCCCACATGCGGGCCGCGCTCGGCATCGAGGACGGCGTCACCAAGCTCACCCCGGCCGAGCTGATGAAGGCGATCCTCCAGTCGCCCGTCGACCTGCTGTGGAACGGCGGCATCGGCACGTACGTGAAGTCGGGCGCCGAGTCCAACGCCGACGTCGGCGACAAGGCCAACGACGCCATCCGCGTCGACGGCCAGGACGTCCGCGCCAAGGTCGTCGGCGAGGGCGGCAACCTCGGCGCCACCCAGCTCGGCCGCATCGAGTTCGCCCGCGTCGGCGGCCCCGAGCGCACCGGCGGCAAGATCAACACCGACGCCATCGACAACAGCGCCGGCGTCGACACCTCCGACCACGAGGTCAACATCAAGATCCTGCTCAACGGGCTCGTCGCCGAGGGCGACATGACCGTCAAGCAGCGCAACAAGATCCTCGCCGAGATGACCGACGAGGTCGGCCGGCTCGTCCTGCGCAACAACTACGCGCAGAACACCGCCCTGGCCAACGCCGTCGCCCAGTCGCCGTCCCTGCTCCACGCCCACCAGCGCTTCATGCGCCGCCTGGGCCGCGACGGGGCGCTCGACCGCTCGCTGGAGTTCCTGCCCAACGACCGGCAGATCCGCGAGCTCCTCAACACCGAGAAGGGCCTCAGCCAGCCCGAGCTCGCCGTCCTCCTCGCCTACACCAAGATCACGGTGGCGGACGAGCTGATCGGCACCGGGCTGCCCGACGACCCGTACCTGGCCGGCCTGCTCCACGCCTACTTCCCGACGCTGCTGCGCGAGAAGTTCGGCGAGGCCGTCGACAACCACGCGCTGCGCCGCGAGATCATCACCACCGTCCTGGTCAACGACACCGTCAACACCGGCGGCTCGACCTTCCTGCACCGCCTCCGCGAGGAGACCGGCGCGTCCCTGGAGGAGATCGTCCGCGCCCAGACCGCGGCCCGGGCCATCTTCCGGCTCGGCGAGGTCTGGGACGCCGTCGAGGCCCTCGACAACACGGTCCCGGCCGAGATCCAGACCCGGATGCGGCTGCACTCCCGCCGGCTCGTCGAGCGCGGCACCCGCTGGCTGCTCAACAACCGGCCGCAGCCGCTCGCGATCGGCGAGACCATCGCGTTCTTCGCCGACCGCGTCGAGCGTGTCTGGCAGCAGCTGCCGCAGCTGCTGCGCGGCTCGGACGCCGAGTGGTACCAGTCGATCCTCGACGAGCTGACCGGCTTCGGCGTCCCGGAGGAGCTGGCCGTGCGCGTCGCGGGCTTCTCGTCCGCCTTCCCGACGCTCGACATCGTCGCCGTCGCCGACCGCATGGAGAAGGACCCGCTGGCCGTCGCCGAGGTCTACTACGACCTGGCCGACCGCCTGCGGATCACCGACCTGATGGACCGGATCATCGAGCTGCCGCGGGCCGACCGCTGGCAGTCCATGGCCCGCGCCTCCATCCGCGAGGACCTCTTCGCCGCCCACGCGGCGCTCACCTCCGACGTCCTGGCCGCCGGGAACGGCACCTCGACGCCCGAGGAGCGCTTCAAGGCGTGGGAGGAGAACAACGCGCCGATCCTGGGCCGGGCCCGGACGACCCTGGAGGAGATCCAGGGCTCGGACACCTTCGACCTGGCGAACCTCTCGGTGGCCATGCGCACCATGCGGACGCTGCTGCGGGCGCACAGCTGACGCCCGCCGGCGCCCGCTGACGCCTGAGGTGGGAAGGCCCCGTCGGACATCCGTCCGGCGGGGCCTTCCGCTATTCCCGTACGGGGGTGACCGTGGCCCGCCACAGGCGGTGGGCGGCGACGGCGGCGGCCGCGAGGAGCAGGCCGTTGCGGAGGACCATCACGGACAGGCCCAGTGGCGTGCCGCTGACGACCTCGGCGTACAGGACGGGGTACGCGAGGGAGCTGAGGGCCGCCGCGGGGAGCAGCAGCAGCGCCACCGGGCGCATCACGGTCCGCCGGGACGTCAGGCAGACGGCGGCGAGGCCGAGCAGCCAGACCAGGTACTGGGGGCTGATCACGCGGCTCGTGACGGTGAGGAGCAGGACGGCGGCGAGGGCCGCGTCGAGCGGGGTCGCCTCGTTCCAGCGGGTGGCGCGCAGCCGCCACAGGACGAGCCAGAGGACGGCGGCGACGGTCAGCAGGAGGAAGAGGTGGCCGAGGGTGGAGACGTACGGGCCGACGTACTCGTAGGCGCCGTAGCGGACCTCCGCCGTCCCCGGCCAGAGCCCCGTCGCGCGGCCGAGGGCGAGCGCGGTGCCGCCCAGGGACTCCACCTGGATGCCCCGGGCGCCCTGACCGCGCAGGAAGCCCAGCGACTCGGAGAAGAAGAGCGCGAGGACCGCGAGGAGGGTGGCGGCGGTGACGGCGGCGGCCGTCCAGGCCTCACGGGTGGTACGCCCCCGGGGCGTGCCGATCAGCGCGAGCGCCGGCCACACCTTGACCAGCGCCCCAAGCCCGGCGAGCGCGCCGCCGAGCCGGTGCCCGCCCGGGGAGCGGCCCTTGAGCAGGAGGAGGGAGAGGACGGCGAGGGCGGTGGCCTGGACGTCGTACCGGGCCAGCGGCAGGTGGAGGAGGAGCGGCAGGCCGCACACCCAGTACCAGGCGCCGTGGGTGAGCCGTGAGCGGTCGGCGACGGCCAGGCCGAGGGTGACGGCGGCGTCGGCGAGCAGGGTCAGGACGACGAACGCCTGCGTGTAGCCGAGCCAGGGCGTCAGCAGGCCCGGCGCCATGACCACGAGGCCGGCGCCGGGCGGGTACTGCCAGGTCGGGTCGCCGGGCGGGAAGGTGCCGTCGGCGAAGAAGCCGTACCAGTGGCGGTAGAGGAGCCGTACCTCGTTGCCGACCCCGCCGACGCCGAGGCTGTCGCTCACGAGCAGCGCCAGCATGCCGACGCGCGTGACCAGCCAGACGACGGCGAGCGCGAGGGCGGGGCCGCGGCCGACGGTGACGAAGGTGGCGGAGGTGAAGGAGTCCGACTCGAAGGGGGAGCGGGTGAGGGAGGGGGGCGCGGGGGCGGAGCCGGGGGTGAGGGCGGAGGTGGGGGCTCGGGGGTGATCGTGGTGATCGGGCGTCGTCACGCTCCGACGATAGGTCTGGTATGCGTCATATGCCTTGTTCGTTCGGCTTGGTGGCGCCCGTCCTGGTGAACTCCTCGTACGCCGCCACCACCTCCTCCGCCGGCCCGTCCATCCGCAGCGTTCCCGCCTCCAGCCAGAGGGCGCGGTCGCAGGTCTCGCGGATGGTGGCGTGGGAGTGGGCGACGAGGAAGACCGTGCCGGCGGCGGCCCGCAGTTCCTCGATCCGGCGCCGGCTGCGGCTCCGGAAGCGGGCGTCGCCGGTGGCGAGGGCCTCGTCGATGAGGAGCACGTCGGGGCTCCGGGCGGCCGCGGAGATCGCGAAGCGGAGGCGGGCGGCCATGCCGGAGGAGTAGGTGCGCAGGGGGCGGGGGAGCGGGTCGTCGTGCCGGGGGTCGCGGAGCCCGGAGAAGTCGACGATCTCGTCGTAGCGGGCCTCGGCCTCCCGTCGGCCCATGCCCAGGGCGAGGCTGCCGAGGATGACGTTCCGCTCGCCGGAGAGGTCGTTCACGAGGGCCGCGTCGACGCCGAGGAGGGCGGGGCGGCCCTGGGTGTGGATCGTGCCGCTCTCGACCGGCTGGAGGCCGGCGATCGCCTTCAGGAGGGTGGACTTCCCCGATCCGTTCGAACCGATCAGGCCAATCGCCTCGCCGCGCCGGGCGACGAGGTCGACGCCCTTGACGGCGTGCACCCGGCGGCGGCCGGTCGGGCCGGCCGGCACGGTGTACGCGACGTGGACGCGGTCGACGACGACGGTGGGGGGTGCCTGCGGTGGGGTGTGTGGGGCGCCTGGGCCTGGGGTGCCTGGGGTGCCTGGGGTGTCAGCCACGGCCGTACGTCTCCTCCGCCTTCCAGAACCAGACGAAGCCGCCGGCGAAGGCGAGCACCGCCCAGCCGGTGGCCAGCGCCCAGACGTGCGGGGGCAGGTGCGCCGAGGTGAAGCTCTCGACGAGGGCGTAGCGGACGAGGTCGATGTAGACGGCCGCCGGATTGCACTGGAGGGCGAGGACCACTCCGTCGGGGAAGCGGCCGCTCTCCGCGAGGGAGGTGATCGACCACATCACGCCGGAGCCGTACATCCAGGTGCGCAGCACGAAGGGCAGCAGCTGGCTGATGTCCGGGGTGCGGGCGGCGAGGCGGGCGAGCGCGAGGGAGGCGCCGGTGGAGAAGAGCGCCTGGAGCGCGACGGCGGGCACCGCGAGCAGCCAGTTCCAGGTCGGGAACTCGCCGAAGCAGAGCAGGATCACGACGAGCGCGGCGAGGGAGAGGAGCAGTTGCTGGAGCTGGAGGAGGGCGAGGGAGAGCGGCAGGCTCGCGCGCGGGAAGTGCAGGGCGCGGACCAGGCCGAGATTGCCGCTGATGGCGCGGGAGCCGGCGGTGAGGGTGTTGGCGGTGAAGGTCCAGACGAAGACGCCGGTGAGGAGGAAGGGGACGTAGTCCGGGATGCCGTGCTGGACGTTCATCAGGACGCCGAAGATCAGGTAGTAGACGGCGGCGTTGAGCAGCGGGGTCATCAGCTGCCAGAGCTGGCCGAGCCTGGCCTGGCTGTACTGGGCGGTCAGCCGGGCGGTGGCGAAGGCGGCGATGAAGTCGCGGCGTGACCAGAGCTGCCGGACGTAGTCGGGGAGGGGCGGGCGGGCGCCGCTGACGGAGAGGCCGTGGCGGCGGGCGAGGGCCCGGAGGTCTTCGGCGGGCGGGTGTTCCTTCAGGGTCGGGGTGGTCGGCGGCGGCAGTGTCTGGGTCACGCGGGGCGCCTTTCGCCGGGGAGGGGTGGAGGCTGACGTCGGGACGGGTTCGTATCGTCGCTACGGGGAGGTTAGGCCGCTCGCGCGTCGGAACGCAACCGTATCGTCGTGACGTCACCGTTGGTTAGGATGCCGTTCATGAGCACCCCCACGCCCCGCAGGGCGCCCGCCGGAGCCGCCGTGCTCCGCGAGGACGTCACCGAGGCCATCCGGACCGCCGTCTTCGAGGAACTCGCCGCCGTCGGCTTCGCCCGGATGTCCATCGAGGGCATCGCGCGGCGCGCGGGCGTCGGGAAGACCGCGGTCTACCGGCGCTGGAAGTCGAAGCTGGAACTCGTCCTCGACCTGGTCGGGGCGGTCGCCGCGCAGGGGCTGCCGGCGCCCGCGACCGGCTCTCTGGAGGGAGACGTACGCGCCCTCCTCACCGTCGCGGCGCACGCGCTGCGCCACCCGATCGCCTCGCAGGTCGTGCCCGAGCTGCTCGTCGAGGCGGCGCGGCAGCCGGAGATCGCCGCGGCGGTGCGGGGGGCGCTGCTCGACGGACAGGAGGGGGTCGTCGCGCAGATCGTCCGCGAGGCCGTCGCCCGCGGCGAGCTCCCCGAGGGCACCGACCCCGCCCGTGCGCTCGACCTCATCGTCGGCCCGCTGTACTGGCGGCTCGTCGTCGTCCGCACGGACCTCCCGAAGGGGTACGTCGACGACCTCACCCACGCGGCCCTGGCGGGGCTGCGGACGCTGGGGGGCGGGACGGGGCGGTGACGGGGCGGTCGGGCTCTTGACGGGCGGGGGCTGAGGGGCGGGGGCGGGGCGGGGCGGTTCGGCTGCGGGTGTTGTGGGTGCGGCTGGCGGCGGGCTGCGGCTGCGGGCCGGTGGGGCGGGCGGGGTGCGCTGCGCGGGGCCTTCACCCACCCCGCCCTTCCCGAAACCGGGGGCGAGCCCCCCGGGCCGGGCGGTCAGGCGTGGGTCAGTGGGGGCATGGGGGTGGCTTCCACCGAGCGGGCCGCGCGGTCCAGGGCGCTGGCCAGGAGGGCGAGGTCCGTGGGGCCGTTGCCGAGCTCGCGGACCGGGCGGCGGGTGGGCGGGTCGCCCATGCGCTCCCACTCCAGGGGGACGACCGTCGGGCGGAGCGTCGCCGTGCGCGGGATCCTGCCCGTGACGCGGCCCGCCTGGAACGGCGTCACGCGGCCGTCGGGGTGGCCGAGCCGGCCCCGGCCCGGTGCCGGGACGTCGGGGCCCGGCGTGCTCGGCGGGGCGTCCAGGACGACGCGGAGGCGGGCGCCGTGCGCCAGGTCCGTGTCGGCGGTCCGGTCCGGCCGGGCGGAGGTCGCGATCAGGTGCACGCCGAGCCGTTCGCCGTGCCGCGCGACCGCTTCGAGGGCCCGGACGACGGATCCGGCGGCCGGTCGCCCGGGTGCGCCGAGGGCGGGGGCGACGAGGGCGTCGTAATCGTCCACGAGCACGACGAGCCGGGGCAGCGGTATCCGGGGCGCGCCGGGGCGCGCCGCGGCCAGGTGGGCCTCCTCGCTCGCGGGGCGGGGCACGCGCGCGCCGGCCGGACCGGGCCGGCCCTCGTCCGTCCGCAGTGTCCGTCCGCTGGCCCGTTCGCCGAGGTCCGCCGCCCCCGACGACCGTCCGCCGAGTCGTCCGCTCGTCGGGGAGGAGAGGTCGCCCGCGCCCGGGTACGCCGCGCGGGGGGCACGGCTCAGGCGGTCGCCGGGGGTGTCGGGGAGGTCTTCCGCGGTGCGGGGGTACTGGTAGGGGGTGCGGGCACCGGGTGCGGTGTCGCCCACCGAGCCGGCGCCGGTGCGCAGGGTGCGGCCGCTGGGGCGGTCCGTGAGGTCGGCGGCGCCCCGGGCGGGGAGCTGCTCGGCGGCGCTCGGGGAGCGCTGGCCGATGAGGGTGCGGGTGCTGCGGAGGTCGGCGATGTCGCCGTCGCCGAGCAGTTCCGCGCGGCGCTTCAGCTCCGCGCCCAGCGCCTGGGCGAACTCCCGCATGCGGACCGGGTCCGAGGCCACCAGGTGCTCGGTGACGTGCGGCAGCTCCGTACAGGCCGTGAGGCCCTCGCCGCGTTCGCCGCCCGCGCCGTCCACCAGCAGGAGGCCGAGCCGGTCCGGGCGGCCGCCGGCCGCGAGGGAGGCGGCGACGGCGCGGAGGAGTTCCGTGCGGCCGCTGCCCACGGGGCCCTCGATGAGCAGGTGCGGGCCCTCCGCCGTGAGGTCGACGGCGAGCGGGCCGCGCGGGCCCGCGCCCAGGATCGCCGTGCCCTCGCCGGCCGACGCCCAGCGGGCCATGAGGGACGCCGGGGTGGCCCGGGCCAGGCCCAGTTCGTCCAGGAGGCGGGAGGAGAGCGGCAGGGCGGCCGTCCGGCCCGGGGCGGTCGCCGCCGCGTCCGTACGCAGGGGGGCCAGCGCGCGGCCGAACCGCTCCGCCCAGGCGACGGAGACCGCGTCCACGACACCGACCGTGCCGTGGCCCGCGACCCGCCCGCCGGAGGTCCGCAGCAGCCGCAGCGCCGTCGCCACGTCACCGCTGAGCAGCGCCGCCGCCCCGCACTCGCGGAAGGCGAGGGAGGCCGCGCACGCCGTCTCGTACGTCGCGGCGAGCGGCGACGCGGGGGAGGCCGAGGGCGCCTCGGCCAGGCAGACGAGGTGGATGCCGGCCGCCGCGCCCGCGCTCGCGAGCCGGGCCACCGTCTCGCGCAGCGCCGCCGTGCCCGGGTCGCCGTCGACGACCACGACCGTCGCCGGACCCGTGTGCGCCGCCGCGGCCTCCGCGACCGCCGCCCGGTCCGCGCTGGCCCAGCCCGGTCCGAGCGGGCCGTCGTCGAGCCGGCGGGTCAGCTCGGCCGTACGGGCCTGCGCCTGCTCGCGGTCGTACGCGAGGAGCAGCCGGCAGTCCTGGCCGTGCGCCGGCCGCGTGTGCGGGAGCCAGCCGAGCCAGCCCCAGGCGCGCCGCCGCTCCTCCAGGGGGCGGTTGCGGTCCGCGCTGACGAGGACGATCTCCAGGTCGCCGGGGGAGTGCAGCGCGGCCAGCTGGGCCACCACGGCGCGGGCCAGGCCGGCGAGCCGGTCCGCCGGGCCCGCCAGGCCCAGGGAGCCGGCCTCGCGCAGGTCCACGGTGACGGGCACCCCGGACAGCTCCGCGCGGTCGGCGGTGCCGAGCCGGACGGTCAGGGCCTCGGGGTGGTCCGGTGTCCGCTCCCACAGCCGGGGGCCGGGGCCGAGCGCCGTGAGCAGCACGGCCGCCGGATCGGGCCAGGTGTCGGGCGCGGCGGTCTCGCCGGGGGCCTCGGAAGGCCAGGGGGACTCGGCGGCCGCCGGGGACGGCCCGGCGCCGGTCGCCGGGTCGGCCTCGCGGCCGCCGGCGAACCGGCGCGCCCACGCGCCGAGCCCGCGCCGGCCGGTCCTGCGGGTGGCCGGTCCCGCCGGGTCGGTGTCGTCGGGGAAGGCCATGCGCACGTGCACGTGCGCGTGCGTCGCGCCGCCGTCGCCGCCCTCGGGCTCCCGCGCCCGCGTGGGACCGGCGTCCGGCCGGCCGCCGCCGGGGGCGGGGGCGGCCGGCGGCGTGCCGGGCGTCCCGGGGATGCGGCCCGCCCACGGGTGCGTGCCGTCGCCGCCGGTGCCGTCCTCGGCGGGCGCGGGCGCGGGCGCGGGTGCCAGGGGCACGCGCAGGTGGCCCTCGCCGTCGGGGGAGGTGGGGAGGGGGCCGGGGTCCGCCGCGGCGTCGTGCGGGGCGGTGAGGCGGAGGGTGGACTCGCCGAGGCGGAGCAGGGCGCCGGGGCGCAGCCGGACGGGGCGGTCGCCGACGGGGGCGCCGTCGAGGGTCGTGCCGTTGGTGGAGCCGAGGTCGGCGACGGTGATCCGGCCGTCGCCCGCGACGGTCACCGTGCAGTGCGCGCGGGACACGTCCGGGTCGTCCAGCGGCACGTCCGCCTCGACGGAGCGGCCGATCCTGATCGGCCCGCCGTGCAGCAGGTGCACCCCGCCCGCGTCGGGGCCCGCGACCACGTGCAGCCGGGCGGCGGGGCCGGCGGTGGCGAGGTCGGTCCGGTCGTCCGGGTCGGGGGCCTGGAGGGCGAGGACCGCGCCGTCCACCAGGGGCGGCTCGCCCAGCACGCAGCGGCGGGCGTCCAGGCGCTCCGCGCCCGCGTACAGCACCGGCGTGCCGGTGCCGCCGGCCGTGTCGGGGCCGGTGACGGCGGCGGCGAGGTTCGAGGCCACGGCGGACAGCGCCGTGCCCGCGGGGGCCGTGACGAGCACGTCGCAGGCGCGCCCGGCGCCGTGGCCGGCGTGCGGCGCGAGGACGGTCAGCCGGATCTGCATCGCCGTCAGCGGTCCCTTCTGCGCGACATGCCCGGCAGGGGACCGCCCCGTTCACCCCCCACCCGGCACGGACGCGTCGCCCGGTACAGGTCGGCACGGCGCGGGGGCTCCCGACCCCACCGATGCGACGTGCTGGAGGCATCCTCGCACCTGCCGCCGACAACCTGCCGCCGGGTCACCCCGAAGTGATCTTGAACGGTCGTCCCCGGTCGTCCGGTGTGACGCGAAAACGCCAGGTCGACCGGGGGCGTGGGGCCGGTGTGGCAACCATCCGGGCCGGGGGAGCGTCTTCTTCCGGACAAGTTCGGACGCCACCCGGGCGGGTGTCCGCGCCGGGATCCGGGTGGGATTCGGGCGCGGGGCGCGGGCGGGGAAGGAAAGCCTTCGGCCATTCGGCGGGTCGGCCCCCGGGCCCTCCGCGACCGTCCGGCGGTTCGAACGCGTCAGCGGAAATCCGCCTGTGGACGACCGGCCGACGACCCGTTCGGCGGCACTAGAGTGGGTCGGACACCCGGACGGGTCACAAGAAGAGAAGCAAGAGGCCTCCGGGGCCCGGCTCGGTCGCACCGAGCGGGACCGGCCACCCAGGACCACGATCAGCCACGATCAGCAGGGAGCGCGTGACGTGCGGCCTATCGGCAGCAAGTACCTGCTCGAGGAGCCGCTCGGCCGCGGCGCCACGGGCACCGTCTGGCGAGCCCGCCAGCGGGAGACGGCGGGCGCCGAGGCGGCCGTGGCCGGCCAGCCCGGTGAGACCGTCGCGATCAAGGTCCTCAAGGAGGAGCTGGCCAACGACGCGGACATCGTGATGCGCTTCCTGCGCGAGCGGTCCGTCCTCCTCCGGCTCACGCACCCGAACATCGTGCGCACCCGCGACCTGGTCGTCGAGGGCGACGTCCTGGCCCTGGTCATGGACCTCGTCGAGGGCCCCGACCTCCACCGCTACCTGCGGGAGAGCGGCCCGCTGACCCCGGTCGCCGCCGCCCTGCTCACCGCGCAGATCGCCGACGCGCTCGCCGCCAGCCACGCCGACGGCGTCGTCCACCGCGACCTCAAGCCGGCCAACGTGCTGCTCGCCGAGCGGGACGGCGCGATGCACCCGATGCTGACCGACTTCGGCATCGCCCGCCTCGCCGACTCCCCGGGCCTGACCCGCACCCACGAGTTCGTCGGCACGCCCGCGTACGTGGCGCCGGAGTCCGCCGAGGGCCGCCCGCAGACCTCCGCCGTCGACATCTACGGCGCGGGCATCCTGCTGTACGAGCTGGTCACCGGCCGTCCGCCGTTCGCCGGCGGCACCGCCCTCGAAGTCCTCCACATGCACCTCAGCGAGGAGCCCCGCCGCCCCTCCACGGTGCCCGCGCCCCTGTGGACGGTCATCGAGCGCTGCCTCAGCAAGAACCCCGACCAGCGGCCCAGCGCCGTCAACCTGGCGCGCGGCCTGCGCACGGTCGCCGCCGGCATCGGCGTGCACTCCTCGCCCGCCCAGATCGAGGCCGCCGAGGGCGTCGGCGCCCTCCTCGCCCCGGACCCCGACCCGGCGCAGGTCCCCGGCACGCCCGGCGCCGCGGACCCCACGCAGGTGCTGCCCGCCGGCTCCGGCGCGCCCGCGGCCTTCGACCCGGCCGCCGCCACGAGCGTCCTGCCCACGAGCGGACCGGCCGGTGCCGCCGACCCGACCGCGGTGCTGCCCGCGGGCGGCCCCGCCGGCGCGGCGGACCCGACCGCCGTCATGCCCGCCATGCCGCCGAACCCGCCGGCGGAGGACCCGCACCCCTGGCAGACGCAGCTCCGCGCGGCCCGCGACCGCAACGAGCAGACCCAGGTGCAGTACCTGGACCCCAGCGAGGACCCGCTGCGCCGCCGCCCCGCGCGCCGCCCGCAGCAGCCGCCGCAGCCCCCGCCGTACCAGCAGGGCCCGCCGCCGCAGCAGTACCAGCAGCAGCCCCAGGGCTACCCGCAGCAGGGCTACCAGCAGCCCCAGCAGCCGCCGCCGTACCAGCAGCAGCGCCCGGCGCCCCAGCGCCCCGCCCCGCAGCCGTACGCGCCGCCGCAGCCCCCGCCCCAGCAGTACGCACCGCCCCAGCAGCCGCAGCAGCCCCAGCGGCCGCAGCCCCAGCCGCCCGCCCCGCGCGAGCCGCGCCCGCCGCGCCAGCGGAGCGCCAACCCGGTGCGGATCCCCGGCCTCGGCTGCCTCAAGGGCTGCCTGATCATGGTGGTCCTCTTCGTGGTGGCCGGCTGGCTCGTCTGGGAGCTCACCCCGCTCCAGGACTGGATCGCCCAGGGCAAGGGCTACTGGGAGGCCATCGGCGACGGCATCTCCACCGTCACCGACTGGATCTCCACCATCGGGGAGACCACCGGCTCCTCCGGCGGATCGGGCGGCACCGGCCAGTAGGGCCGGCGCCGCGGTGAGCGGGGCGGTACGACCGCCGGAAACGCGGTCGTACTGCCGATTTATCGACTTCCGAGGGGTGATTTCCCTCCGGGAGTGACGTCCGGCGGCCAGGGACGCGTAACTTTGACGCGAACCGCAGCCGCTGAGGGAGCAGTCTTGGCACGGAACATCGGCAGTCGCTACACCACCCACCAGATCCTCGGGCGGGGCAGCGCCGGAACGGTGTGGCTCGGCGAGGGCCCGGAAGGGCCCGTCGCCGTCAAACTGCTGCGCGAGGACCTGGCCTCCGACCAGGAGCTCGTCGGCCGCTTCGTGCAGGAGCGCACCGCCCTGCTCGGGCTCGACCACCCGCGCGTGGTCAAGGTCCGCGACCTCGTCGTCGACGGCAACGACCTCGCCCTCGTCATGGACCTGGTCCGCGGCACCGACCTGCGCACGCGCCTCGACCGGGAGCGCCGCCTCGCCCCCGAGGCCGCCGTCGCGATCATCAAGGACGTCGCCGAGGGCCTCGCCGCCGCCCACGCGGCCGGCGTCGTCCACCGGGACGTCAAGCCGGAGAACATCCTCCTCGACATGGAGGGCCCGCTCGGCCCCGGCGGCGCCCACCCCGCCCTCCTCACCGACTTCGGCGTCGCCAAGCTCATCGACACCCCCGGCCGCACCAAGGCGACCCGGATCATCGGCACCCCCGACTACCTCGCCCCCGAGATCGTCGAGGGCCTGCCGCCCCGCGCCGCCGTCGACATCTACGCCCTCGCCACCGTCCTGTACGAGCTCCTCGCCGGCTTCACGCCCTTCGGCGGCGGCCACCCCGGAGCCGTCCTGCGCCGGCACGTCACCGAGACCGTCGTCCCGCTCCCCGGCATCCCCGAGGAGCTGTGGCAGCTGCTCGTCCAGTGCCTCGCCAAGGCCCCCGCCTCCCGGCTGCGCGCCTCCGAGCTGGCCGCCCGCCTCGCCGACGTCCTGCCGCTCCTCAAGGGCATCCCGCCGCTGGACGTGGACGAGCCCGACGCCGAGCCCGCGCCCCCGGAGCCGTACGAGGACCCCGCGTACGCCACCTCCGCCGGCACGCCCGCCGACACCGGCCGCCGCCGGGCCGCCGTCCCGCTGGTGCCCGGTGCCTCCGCCGACTCCCACCGCGACACCCACACCTCCATGCGGGTGCCGGGCCCCGACGAGCTGTCCGGCGGCCCGCACGGCACCGCCCGCGCCCCCCGCCCGGCCGGCGCCCGCAGACCCGGCTCGGCCCGCAACAAGGCCGGCGCCGTCCGCAAGCGCCGGATCGCCCTCGGCATCGCGGCCGCCGTCGCGGCGGCCGCGCTCGGCGCCGGCGGCTACCTCGCGCTCGCCGGCGAGGACGGCACCCCGCCGCAGGACTCCCGCCCGACGTCGCAGCCCGCGCCCTAGCCGGGCACCTTTCGGATCGGGTTGTCCACAGGCCGGGCGGCCGTAGGTTCGGCTCGGGGCCCGGAGCCGTTACGCTGGACGCGTGGCAGTCGTCGATGTATCCGAAGAGCTGAAGTCCCTCTCCTCGACCATGGGGTCGATCGAGGCCGTCCTGGACCTCGACAAGATGAGGGCAGACATCGCCGTGCTCGAAGAGCAGGCCGCGGCCCCGTCCCTCTGGGACGACCCGGAGGCGGCGCAGAAGATCACGAGCAAGCTTTCCCACCTCCAGGCCGAGGTCCGCAAGGCCGAGGCGCTGCGCGGCCGCATCGACGACCTGGGCGTCCTCTTCGAGCTGGCCGAGGCCGAGGACGACGCGGACACCCTCGCCGAGGCGGAGACCGAGCTGGCCTCCGTGCGCAAGGCGCTCGACGAGATGGAGGTCCGCACCCTCCTCTCCGGCGAGTACGACGAGCGCGAGGCGCTGGTCAACATCCGCGCCGAGGCCGGCGGCGTCGACGCCTCCGACTTCGCCGAGCGCCTCCAGCGCATGTACCTGCGCTGGGCCGAGCGCCACGGCTACTCGACCGAGATCTACGAGACCTCGTACGCGGAAGAGGCCGGCATCAAGTCGACGACCTTCGTCGTCAAGGCGCCGTACGCCTACGGCACCCTCTCCGTCGAGCAGGGCACCCACCGCCTGGTGCGCATCTCGCCCTTCGACAACCAGGGCCGCCGCCAGACCTCCTTCGCGGGCGTCGAGATCCTCCCCGTCGTCGAGTCCTCGGACCACGTCGAGATCGAGGAGTCGGACCTCCGCGTCGACGTGTACCGCGCCTCCGGCCCCGGCGGCCAGGGCGTCAACACCACCGACTCGGCCGTGCGCATCACGCACCTCCCGACCGGCATCGTGGTCTCCTGCCAGAACGAGCGCTCGCAGATCCAGAACAAGGCGAGCGCCATGAACGTCCTCCAGGCCAAGCTCCTGGAGCGCCAGCGCCAGGAGGAGCGGGCCAAGATGGACGCCCTCAAGGACAGCGGCAGCTCCTGGGGCAACCAGATGCGGTCGTACGTCCTCCACCCGTACCAGATGGTCAAGGACCTCCGTACGGAGTTCGAGGTCGGCAACCCACAGTCGGTCCTGGACGGCGAGATCGACGGCTTCCTGGAGGCCGGCATCCGCTGGCGCAAGCAGCAGGAGCAGGTGAAGTAACCGCCCCGCAGCGTTCGTTTCCGGGCCCCGCACCTTTCGGTGCGGGGCCCGGCGCGTTCGCCGCTGCAAGCGGTCGGCGGGTGAGTGGGGCGCTTTGTCGACAAGGGAACTGCCGTCGCGAACCCCGTAGTTCAGGGTTTACGTCACAGTTGCATCGTCACATGTCGTCCAACTGGTGATCTTTCGGGCATCGCACGCGCAACGGCCTTGACGCTGCTTCGGAAACTCGGAAGGGTGGCTGGATGGCATGCGCATATCTGGGGCGCGTGTGAACGGGGGCAGGTCCAGTAACCATGACGCTTCCCGTGCCCGGGGCCCCTGGCGCTGCCCCATGACGAGATGAAGCTACTGGGGGTAGCAACCAGATGACCAACAAGACGCGAGTCCGCCTGGCGCGAGTCGCGGCCGGTGCCGTGATCATCGCCGGTGCGTCCCTGACCGCGGCGGGCGCCGCGCAGGCCGTCAACAGCGAGGACGCCGCGACGCTGGAAGTGACCGTCGGCGCGCTCGGCGACAGCGACGGCAACACCACCTTCGGCGACACCGAGGGCGGCGAGAACGGCGACACCGACGGCGGTGACGCCTCCGACGGTGGCGCGTCCACGGACGGCGGCGCCTCCACCGATGGTGGCGCGTCCACCGACGGTGGTGCCTCGACCGATGGTGGTGCCTCCACGGACGGTGGTGCGTCCACCGACGGTGGCGCTTCGACCGATGGTGGTGCCTCGACCGACGGTGGTGCCTCCACGGACGGTGGTGCGTCCACCGACGGTGGCGCTTCGACCGATGGTGGTGCCTCGACCGACGGTGGCGCGTCCACCGACGGCGGTGCCTCGACCGACGGTGGTGCCTCGACCGACGGTGGCGCGTCCACCGACGGCGGTGCCTCGACCGACGGTGGTGCCTCCACGGACGGTGGCGCTTCGACCGACGGTGGCGCTTCGACCGACGGTGGTGCCTCGACCGACGGTGGCGCGTCCACCGATGGTGGTGCCTCGACCGATGGTGGTGCCTCCACGGACGGTGGCGCGTCCACCGACGGTGGCAACTCCTCCAGCGGTTCCGGTTCCAACGGTTCCAGCGGTTCGAACGGCAACGGCTCGAACGGCAACGGCAACGGGGGCAACGACTCCGGCGCCGCCACCACGACCGGTGGTTCCTCCACCGACGGTGGTTCGTCCACCGGCGGTGACACCGGCAACTGCACCGTCGACATCGACGGCGTCGAGTGCGTCGAGACCGGCACGACCGGCTCCAACGGCTCGACCGGCTCCAACAACAACACCGACACCCAGCAGGCCGGCTCCCAGCCGGTCCAGCAGGGCGAGGCCAAGGAGGAGCTCGCCGAGACCGGTGCGGCCGAGACGTCCTTCCTGATCATCGGTGCCGCCACCATGATCGCCGGTGGCATCGGCTTCCGCTTCCTGCCGCGCCTGGTGGCCGGCGGTCGCGGCGCGGCTGCCTGAGCCGCGTAAGCGCTAGTACGACGAAGGGCCGGGGAGGCTTGCTCCCCGGCCCTTCGCCGTTCCGCTTTCCGGCTCGCGCACCGCTCAGACCGTGCGGACCGCCGCCAGCAGCGCCAGCGTGCCCAGCAGGGCGATCACCAGCGTCAGCACCATCGCGGGGGACAGGCCCTGCGGTGCCAGGCGCCCACGATTGGCCCGGCAGACGGGGCAACGACCCTCGGCGACCGGGGCCGCGCAGTTGGCGCACACCAGTCGGTCGTAGGTCATACGCTCTCCTCCTCCCGCACGGGGCTCACACCAGGACAACGTCCGGCACCATCCGGACGTTCCCCCTACCACTGTGCCAGCTCCGCGGGGTTCCGGCGCGCCCCGGCCGCAAACGCCCCCGCCCCGCCCCCGAGGGCGAAAAAGGATAAAGCGCGCAAGCCAGGACCGCGACTGCGCGGGGCTTCCCGGTTCGCGTAAGGTCACGCACACCTACTCCCGGCCGACCGTGGTGCATCCGTGATCCGATTCGACAACGTCTCCAAGTCCTATCCGAAGCAGAACCGCCCCGCGCTCCGGGAAGTCTCCCTGGAGATCGAGAAGGGGGAGTTCGTCTTCCTCGTCGGTTCCTCCGGCTCCGGAAAGTCGACTTTCCTCCGGCTGATCCTGCGGGAGGAGCGCGCCAGCACTGGGCAGGTGCACGTCCTCGGCAAGGACCTCGCCCGGCTCTCCAACTGGAAGGTGCCGCACATGCGGCGCCAGCTCGGCACCGTCTTCCAGGACTTCCGCCTGCTCCCGAACAAGACGGTCGCGCAGAACGTGGCCTTCGCCCAGGAGGTCATCGGCAAGCCGCGCGGCGAGATCCGCAAGGCCGTCCCCCAGGTGCTCGACCTGGTCGGCCTCGGCGGCAAGGAGGACCGCATGCCGGGCGAGCTGTCCGGTGGTGAGCAGCAGCGCGTCGCGATCGCCCGCGCGTTCGTCAACCGCCCGATGCTGCTGATCGCCGACGAGCCGACCGGCAACCTCGACCCGCAGACCTCCGTCGGCATCATGAAGCTGCTCGACCGCATCAACAGGACAGGGACCACCGTCGTCATGGCGACCCACGACCAGAACATCGTCGACCAGATGCGCAAGCGCGTCATCGAGCTGGAGAAGGGCCGTCTCGTCCGCGACCAGGCGCGCGGCGTCTACGGCTACCAGCACTGACGGCGGGGGAACCAGAACACCATGCGCGCTCAGTTCGTGCTCTCCGAGATCGGCGTCGGTCTCCGGCGCAACCTGACGATGACCTTCGCCGTCATCGTCTCCGTGGCCCTGTCGCTGGCCCTCTTCGGCGGTGCCCTGCTCATGCGCGAGCAGGTCAACACGATGAAGGACTACTGGTACGACAAGGTCAACGTCTCGATCTACCTCTGCACCAAGGCCGACGCGACCAACGGTGACAAGTGCGCCAAGGGCGCGGTCACGGCGGAGCAGAAGAAGCAGATCGACGCCGATCTGAAGAAGCTGAGCATCGTCGAGAACGTCTACTACGAGTCGGCCGAGGAAGCCTTCAAGCGCTACCAGGAGCAGTACGGCGACACCGCCATCGCCTCCGTCATCACGCCGGACCAGATGCCGGAGTCGTTCCGGGTGAAGCTGAAGGACCCCGAGAAGTACAAGGTGGTCGCCACCGCCTTCGAGGGGCGCGACGGCATCGAGTCGGTCCAGGACCAGCGCAACATCCTGGAGACGCTCTTCAACATGATGCGCAGCGTCAACTACGCGGCGGTCGCGCTCATGCTCCTGATGCTGGTGATCGCGCTGATGCTGATCATCAACACGGTCCGCGTCTCGGCCTTCAGCCGCCGCCGCGAGACCGGCATCATGCGGCTCGTCGGCGCCTCCAGCTTCTACATCCAGATGCCGTTCATCATGGAGGCCGCCTTCTCGGGCCTCATCGGCGGCGCCTTCGCCTGTGTGCTGCTCGTGGCCGGCCGGTACCTCCTCGTCGACCACGGTCTGAACCTCGCCGAGCAGATGCCGCTGGTGAACTTCATCGGCTGGGACGTGGTTTTCGCCCAGCTGCCGCTGGTGATCGTCATCGGACTGCTGATGCCGTCCGTGGCCGCGTTCATCGCGCTGCGCAAGTACCTGAAGGTGTGAGAAGAGACCCCTGACGGCGGATGGCGTCCTCGGGCCAAAGCCCCTGTGACGCCGCCGCCCTGTCCTAGAGTGGGCGCCATGCCGGCCGGCCGCGCACCCCTCTGTCTCCGGCCCCGCGGTGTCGTCCGCGGGGCCGTTCTCACGCTCGTCTTCGCCGGGGTCCTCGCGACCGGCGCCGCGACCGGCGCGCTGCCCCGGGAGGACGACTCCGGGCGGGAGCCCCGTACCGGCGCCGGGGACCGGGCCGTCTTCGACCGGGCGGCGCTGCACCGCTTCGCCGCCGAGGCCGTCGCCGACGGCAAGTCGGGCAAGCAGGCCGCCGAGGAGTTCGTCAGCCGCAGCGGCGACCGCTGGGGCGCGGTCTACGACCGGCGGGAGTACGCCGAGTTCGAGCGGTCCCTCGACGGCGCCTACACCGGCGTCGGCCTCTCTGCGGACGCGGCGGAGGACGGGGTCCGGGTCGCCCGGGTGCGGTCCGGCGGTCCCGCCGAGCGGGCCGGGGTACGCGTCGGGGACCGGCTGCTCGCGGTCGGCGGGCGTGCCACCGACGGCCGGTCCGCCTCCGAGGTCGTCTCCCTGCTGCGCGGCGACGGCGTGCCCGGCTCCACCGTGGCCCTCCGGATCCGGCGCGGCGGCATGACCTGGACCCAGGTCCTGCGCCGGGAACGGCTCGCGACCGAGCCCGTCACCGTCTCCCGCCCCGACGCCCGGACCGTCGTCATCCGGGTCGCCGCCTTCAGCAAGGGCGTCGGCGCCCGGGTGCGGGAGGCCGTCAGGACCGCCCCGGCCGGCGCGGGCGTCCTGCTCGACCTGCGCGGCAACTCAGGTGGCCTGGTCGACGAGGCCGCCTCCGCCGCCTCCGCCTTCCTCGACGGCGGGCTCGTCGCCACGTACGACGTCGAGGGCGAGCAGCGGGCCGTGTACGCGGAGCGGGGCGGCGACACCGGCCGGCCGCTGGTCGCGCTGGTCGACGGCGGCACGATGAGCGCGGCCGAGCTGCTCACCGGCGCGCTCCAGGACCGGGGGAGGGCGGTCACCGTCGGCTCCCGGACCTTCGGCAAGGGCTCGGTGCAGATGCCGAGCACCCTCCCGGACGGTTCGGTCGCCGAGCTGACCGTGGGCCACTACCGCACCCCCGCCGGGCACGAGGTCGACGGACGCGGCATCGCGCCCGACCTGCCGGCCGGGGAAGGGGCGGAGGAGCGGGCCCGCACGGTATTGAGTGGCCTCGGAGGGGGCTCGTAGTGCGAAAATGACCGCACTATGGCTAAGGGACTCGTCAACGTGCAGGGCAAGCCTGCCAAGAAGGCCCAGGACAAGGGGCCCGAGCGCAAGCTCATCGCGCAGAACAAGAAGGCGCGCCACGACTACCTCATCCTCGACACGTACGAGGCGGGCGTGGCGCTCATGGGCACGGAGGTGAAGTCGCTCCGGATGGGGCGGGCCTCGCTCGTGGACGGCTTCGTCCAGATCGAGGGCCACGAGGCGTGGCTGTACAACATCCACGTGCCCGAGTACATGCAGGGCAGCTGGACCAACCACTCGGCGAAGCGGAAGCGGAAGCTGCTGCTGCACCGGGCGGAGATCGACAAGCTGGAGCAGAAGGCGTCGGAGACCGGTCACACGATCGTGCCGCTCGCGCTGTACTTCCTGGGCGGCCGGGTGAAGTGCGAGATCGCGCTCGCCAAGGGCAAGAAGGAGTTCGACAAGCGGCAGACGCTGCGGGAGAAGCAGGACACCCGCGAGACGGCGCGGGCGATCGCGTCGGCGAAGCGGCGCCAGCGCGCCCAGGAGCGTTAATACGCTGGCAACCGGGCCCGCCGGTCACGTACCATGGGCCACGCACCCCACCGAGGGCGCACGGATTGAAAACACAACATGGGGATGATCGGTTTCGACAGCGGATGTCGAAGCAGGGGAAGCGTGTCGAGGAAGCGGCAATGATCTCGTAAACCACGCGCCGAAACCAATAATCGCCAACACCAAGCGCGATTCCTTCGCCCTCGCTGCCTAAGTAGCGACTTGCGAAGTGTCAGCCCGGGGCTGTTCCCGACCCGGATCCTGGCATCATGAAGGGGACTAAACCTTGATCCCGGTCACGGGGTGAAGAGGGAAATCAAACAGTGACTGAGCCCGTTCCGGACTTGTCTGGGTGATTCGGAGGGCTGAGAAAATCGCACCAGACTGCACACGGAGAAGCCCTGGTTCCGCACCGTTGGACGCGGGTTCGATTCCCGCCATCTCCACTCATCCCATGTGGGCAGAGGCCCGGTGGTCGCGCGAGCGGCCGCCGGGCCTCTGTCGTTCCCCGCCCTCTTGTCGACTTGGTCTGTACCTGCCACTCTGCCGGTGCCGCCCCCCCCAGGACACGGCAACCCCCGGAGGCACGTATGCGTCACAGACCCCTCGCGGTCCTGCTCATGCTCCTCGCCCTCCTCGTCCCCATCACGCCCGCCCAGGCCGCCGCCCCCGTGCAGATCTACGGCGCCTGGCACTGCGGGGACGACTACTGCACCTGGTCCACCGAGCGCGACCTCGCCGAGTTCGACGCCAAGAACCACTGGCTGATCGACCGCGGCGACGGACGGCCCTCCGTCAACCTCGTCGTGCTCAGCTTCGTCGAGCCGCTGAAACTGCTCCGCCGCACCACCGACGCCGGCACCGTGAACGGCGTACCCGCCGGCATGACCAGGGAGATCGTCGAATACTTCACCTCCCGGGGCGTCCGCGTCATGCTCTCCATCGGCGGGATCACCTACACCGACGAGTGGGACGCGGCCCTCGCCGAGGACCCCACCCGGCTCGGCCTCAACGCGGCCGCCGTCGCCGCCGACCTCGGCGTCGGCATCGAGATCGACTACGAGCAGAACACCGACCCGGACCTCGCCGGGCTCCAGTCCTTCATCGACGCCTACCGGTCCGTCCACCCCTACGACGCCACCGGAAGCAGGCCCGCCGCACGCCTCACCATCGACACCGCCGCCGGTGACCGCTGGCTGATCGACATCAACCGCAAGGCGACCGCCGACTGGCTGCGCACCGACGCGCCCGTCCTCGACTACGCCAACGCCATGGTGACCGCCCGCCCCTCCTCGGCGAGCACCCACATCGCGAACTGGCAGGAGCACATCGACGGCAAGTCCCAGTTCGCGCCGCCGGTCCCGCCGCTCGCCCCCGCCAAGTTCACGGCGGGCCTGTACGTCGCCTACGGCCGCAGCCCGCTGCCCGAGTGCACCGACTTCGCGAACTCGCTCCAGAAGGCCACCGGCGACTGGGTGCGCAACGCCGCCCCCAACGGGGCCGGCACCACCTCCGGGCTGCTCGGCTACATGTTCTGGGCCGCCGAGAAGCCCTCCACCCGGGGCCTCGGCACCCAGGAGCCCGACGGCTGCGAGGGCGGGATCGGCGCCGGGGCCACCGCCTACGGCGTGCAGGTCCCGATGGGGCCGCTGCGCCAGAGCTGAACCCGCGACCGGATCACCCCCGGGCGCGGCGGCCGACGCCGGCCGCCGCGCACAGGGCCAGGGCCAGGGCCGCCGCCGTCACCGGCAGGAGGAAGCCGACGACGGGGGACGGGGCGTGGTCCGCGGTCCAGCCGGCGGTGGCCGAGCCGGTGGCGACGCCCGCCAGGAGGGCGGTCACGGCCAGCGTCATGCCCTCGTTGAGCTGGGAGGGCGGGGTGATCCTCTGGACCAGGCCCATGCCCGTGACCATCGTCGGGGCCGTCGCCATGCCCGCCACCAGCAGGCCGGCCGCCAGGGCGAGCAGGGAACCCGTCAGCGCCATCAGCAGCGGGGCCGCCATCAGCAGCGTCATCGCCGCCAGGCAGAGACGCAGGCCGGCGGTGCGGCGGGCCCGGCCGTAGAGCAGGCCGGCCGCGCAGGAGCCCGCCGCCTGGAGGGCGAGCACCGGGCCGGCGGCCGGGCCGTCCACGTACGCCAGCGCCGTCACCTCCATCGAACCGAAGACCGCGCCGGTCGCGAGGAAGACCACGAGCAGGGGGACCATCCCCGGCGCCCGCAGCGGCGAGCCGGCCGTCGTGCGCGGGGCGACCGGCGGCTCGGTCGAGCGCTGGGCGGCGAAGAGCAGGACGCCGGTCAGCAGCAGGACGGCCGCCACCAGCGTCCCCGCCTCGGGGAAGAACGCCGAGCAGGCCACCGCCGCCAGTACCGGGCCCAGCATGAAGCACAGCTCGTCGGCGGCCTGCTCGAAGGAGTTCGCGGTGTGCAGCGCGGCCGCGTCGCCGCGCAGCAGGTGCGCCCAGCGGGCCCGGGACATGCCGCCCGTGTTCGGGGTGGTCGCCGTCAGCGCGATCGCGCAGAACAGCGCCCACGCGGGCGCGTGCCCCCGGACGCACAGCAGCAGCGCCAGCTGGCCCAGGGCGGCGAGGGCCGCGGCGGGGACGGCGACCCGGGCCTGTCCGTGCCGGTCGATCAGCCGGGCGATCCAGGGCGCGGTCAGGGCGCCCGCCGCCAGGCCGGTCGCGGTGACCGCGCCGGCCAGGGCGTAGGAGTCGTACCCGGCCGAGATCATGATCACCGCGCTGATGCCGGACATCCCCGAGGGCAGCCGGGCGATCAGGTTCCCGGCGGTGAACGCGCGCGTGCCGGGGAGGGCGAAGAGCCGCAGGTACGGATTGCGGGGCGGCGCGGCGGGGCGCTCGCGGTAGCGGGGGGCGAGGCCCGGGCCCGCCGGGGTGGGGACGAGGAGCTGAGGGGGCATGGAACCAGGCTCCGGCCCGGCCGCCCGGACCGTCCAACACCCATGGGGTCGCGATTCACGCACCCGTGTTGTTGAATGCGGCGGGTGGCCACACCGTACGACATCGAACCCCGGCTGCTGCGCGCCTTCACCGCCGTCGCCGAGGAGCTCCACTTCACCCGGGCCGCCGGCCGGCTCTTCGTGGCCCAGCAGGCCCTCAGCCGGGACGTCCGGCGCCTGGAGCGGGAGGTGGGCGCCCAGCTGTTCGTACGGACCACCCGGCAGGTCGCGCTCACCCCGGACGGCGAACGGCTCCTGCCGTACGCCCGCCGGGTCCTCGACGCCCACGACGCGCTCCGCGACGCCTTCCGGGCCGGCGCCCGCCCCCTCCTCGTCGACCTGAACTCGCCCGGCCTCGTCCAGGACCGCATCCTGCGCCGGGCCCGCGAACTCGCCCCCGAACAGGAGCTGATGGCCCGCTTCGAGTCCGGGCTCACCGGCGCCGTGCGGGAGATCCTGGCCGGCCGGCTCGACGCCTCCTTCGGCCGCTACGGCGGACTCGCGCCCGGGCTGCGGGCCCGGCTCGACGCGCGGTTCGTGCGGTACGAGCCGATGGCCGTGGTGCTGCCCGAGGACCACGCCCTCGCCGCCCTCCCCGAGGTGCCGCTCGGCCGTCTCGCCGGTGAACGCCTCTACGCCGGTGCCGGGAACGACCGCACCCCCGAGTGGACCGACCTCGCCACCCGGCTCTTCGCCGGCCGCGGCATCCACCTCGCGCCGCCCGCGCCGCTCGCCGTCGGCAAGGAGGAGTTCCAGCGGATCATGGCCAAACACCGCCACCCGGTCCTCGCCGTCGTCGGCTTCCCGCCCATGCCCGGCTGCGTCCTGCGCCCCCTCGTCGACCCCGTGCCGCTCTCGCCCGTCAGCCTCGTCTGGCGCAAGGGCCTGCGCCACCCCGCCCTCGACGCCCTCCACGAGGCCGTCGCCGAACTGGCCCGGCGCGAGCGCTGGCACGACCGCCCGGCCGGCTCCTGGCTCCCGGAGGGAGAACCGGGGCTGCCGGTCGGCCGATGAGATCCGGCGAGTGAGCCGAAGGGGCGCGCCGGGGGAACGACCCCGAGCGCGCGGAGCCCCGTGAGGAACGAGCGGGGCGAGCACGGTCGGGGTCGTGAGCCCGGCTGTAGCGCCCCGGAGGCGAACCGAGCCCCGAAGAGGGGGAGCCGGGGCTGCCGCTCACAGGGTCCGGGGCGGGCGGGTGAGTGCACGGTTCCGTCGGCGTCACCTCACGGCACCGGACTGAAACGCGGTGCTCCTAGCGTTCGTTCCCAGGAGGATCCGGAACCGGATCCGACACCTGGAGGTGCGAGATGGGCGGGCGCTGGATCGACGTCTGGGAGCCGGAGGACGAGACCTTCTGGCGGGAGAAGGGCGAACGGATCGCCCGGCGCAACCTCGCCTTCTCCGTCCTCTCCGAGCACATCGGCTTCTCCGTATGGAGCCTGTGGTCCGTGATGGTCCTCTTCATGGGACCCGAGTACGGGGTCGACCCCGCCGGCAAGTTCTTCCTCATCGCCACCGCGACCTTCGTCGGCGCGCTGATCCGCATCCCGTACACCTTCGTCGTCGCCCGCTTCGGCGGGCGCAACTGGACGGTCTTCAGCGCCCTGTTGCTGCTCCTGCCGACCGGCGTCGCCTACGCGGTGATGGAACCCGGCACGTCCTACTCGACCTTCGTCCTGGTGGCCGCCCTCACCGGCGTCGGCGGCGGCAACTTCGCCTCCTCCATGACCAACATCAACGCCTTCTTCCCGCTCCGGAAGAAGGGCTGGGCGCTCGGCCTCAACGCCGGCGGCGGCAACATCGGCGTCCCCGTCGTCCAGCTCGTCGGCCTCCTCGTCATCGGCACCGCCGGCGCGATGCACCCGAGGATCGTCCTCGGCGTCTACCTGCCGCTCATCGTCGTCGCCGCCGTCTGCTCGGCGCTCTTCATGGACAACCTCACGCCCGTGAAGAACGACACCGGCGCCTTCCGCGAAGCCGTCCGGGCCCGCCACACCTGGATCATGGCCTTCCTGTACATCGGCACCTTCGGCTCCTTCATCGGCTACAGCTTCGCCTTCGGCCTGGTCCTCCAGACGCAGTTCGGCCGCACCCCGCTCCAGGCCGCCTCGCTCACCTTCATCGGCCCCCTCCTCGGCTCCCTCATCCGCCCCCTCGGCGGCTCCCTCGCCGACAAGCACGGCGGCGCCCACATCACCCTCGCCACCTTCGCCGCCATGTCCGCGGCCACCGGCATCGTCATCTGGGCCTCGGTCATCGAGTCCCTCACCGTCTTCCTCGTCGGCTTCATCGCCCTCTTCGTCCTCAGCGGCCTGGGCAACGGCTCCACCTTCAAGATGATCCCGGCGATCTTCCTCGCCCAGGGCCACCGCAAGGGCCTCACCGGCGAGCCCGCGGAGGCGTACGGGCGGCGGCTCTCCGGGGCCTCCATGGGCCTCATCGGGGCCGTCGGCGGCCTCGGCGGCCTCGGCATCAACCTCGCCTTCCGGCAGTCCTTCCAGACCGTCGGCAGCGGCACCGCGGCCTTCGTCGCCTTCCTCGCCTTCTACGCCGCCTGCATCGCCGTCACCTGGGCGGTATACCTTCGGCGCCCGCCCGTCGTCCCCGACACCGCCGAGTCCGCCGAGGAGCCGGAGACCCGGCCCGGATACGCGAAGGTGTGAGCGGCGGTGCAGGGCGCGTACCGTAACGGCCAGGAAATACGCGTGAACCCCGACTGTCACGCGTCCGCGCCACCCTCGGTGCCCATGGACCAGCACGAACACGGACCCCTCGCCGGCTTCACGGTCGGCGTCACCGCCGCCCGGCGCGCGGACGAACTCATCGCCCTGCTGCGCCGGCGCGGCGCGGCCGTCGTGCACGGCCCCGCGCTGCGGATCGTCCCCCTCGCCGACGACACCGAACTCCTCGCCGCCACCAAGGAGATCATCGGCGACACGCCGGACGTCGTCGTCGCCACCACGGCGATCGGCTTCCGCGGGTGGGTCGAGGCGGCGGAGGGATGGGGATACGGCTCCGAGCTCCTCGACGCGCTGCGCGGGGTCGAACTCCTCGCCCGCGGGCCCAAGGTCAAGGGCGCGGTGCGGGCCGCCGGGCTCACCGAGTCCTGGTCGCCCTCGTCCGAGTCGATGGCCGAGGTCCTCGACCGGCTCCTCGCCGAAGGCGTCGACGGGCGGCGGATCGCCGTCCAGCTCCACGGCGAACCCCTCCCCGGGTTCGTCGAGGCGCTCACCGAGGCCGGGGCGACGGTGGTGGGCGTGCCCGTCTACCGCTGGATGCCGCCGGAGGACCTCGGGCCGCTCGACCGGCTCCTCGACGCGGTCCTCTCCGGCTCCGTCGACGCGGTCGCCTTCACCAGCGCGCCGGCCGCCGCCTCGCTCTTCTCGCGGGCCGCGGAGCGGGGGGTGCGGGAGCGGCTCGTGGAGGCGCTGCGGCACGAGGTGCCGGCGATGTGCGTGGGGCCCGTGACGGCGCTGCCGCTGCAGGCCGAGGGCATCCCCACGCACCAGCCCGAACGCTTCCGGCTCGGGCCGCTCGTGCAGCTCCTCTGCACGGAGCTGCCCGCGCGGGCGCGGGTGCTGCCGGTCGCCGGGCACCGCGTCGAGATCCGCGGGCACGCGGTGCTCGTCGACGGCTCGCTCCGGCCCGTGCCGCCGGCCGGCATGGCCCTCCTCGGGCTCCTGGCCCGCCGGCCGGGCTGGGTCGTCTCGCGGGCGGACCTGCTGCGGGCGCTGCCGGGGGCCGGGCGGGACGAGCACGCCGTGGAGACGGCGATGGCACGGCTGCGTGCCTCCCTGGGCACCCCCAAGCTCATCCAGACCGTCGTCAAACGCGGCTACCGCCTGTCGGTCGACCCGACACCGTAGGGCGCGGCGGGTAGGTTGCCCGGATGGATGTCGTGGTGGGGGTCAGGGCGGCGGAGGCGGAGGACGCCAGGGCGCTCGCGGAGGCGTTGGAGCGGAACCGGGGGCACATGCGGGCCACCGAGCCGTACCGGCCCGAGCGGTACTACACCGCCGAGGCGCAGGCCGAGCGGCTGGCCGACGGCGGCCGGCGGTGGTTCGCCGTCGAGGGGGAGCGGATCGTCGGGGCCGCGATCCTGTCGGGGATCGTGCTCGGGCCGTTCCGGAGCGCGTCCCTGGGGTACTGGGTGGACGGGGAGCGCACCGGCCGCGGCATCGCCTCGCTCCTCGTCGCCGAGGTGCTGCGCGCCTCGCGCGACGAACTCGGGCTGCACCGGATCGAGGCGTCCACCCTGCTCGACAACCACGCCTCCCAGCGCGTCCTCGCCAAGGCCGGGTTCGAGCCGATCGGGACCGCGCCCCGATACCTGCACATCGCCGGCGCGTGGCGCGATCACCACCTCTTCCAGCGGATTCTGCACGATCGGCCGCCGCCCCTCGCCTGACACGGCGGCCACCGGTGGCGTACCTTTGACGGCTGCCCAGTGCACGTCAGAAGGGGGCCTTAGTGGCCGCGCAGGAAGCCGTCGACACGGTCAGAGACCGTGAGATCGGCGTCGAGCAGGAACATCTGGACCAGGTCTACCGCCGCCTGGAGGAGAAGATCCACGAGGCGGAGTTCCTGATGAACGACGCCGCGCAGAAGGGGCACGTCGGCACGCCCGGCGCCCTCGCCGAGCGCGACGCCCAGGTCTTCCGCGCCGGGGTCCACCTGAACCGGCTCAACAACGAGTTCGAGGACTTCCTGTTCGGGCGGATCGACCTGCTGGAGGGGAAGGACGGCGTCAAGGGGCCCGACGGGGCGTACACCTCCGTGGAGCCCGCCGACGACGCCATCCGGGCCGACAACACCGCCGACATCGGCGAGACCCTGCACATCGGCCGCATCGGCGTGCTCGACGCCGACTACTCGCCGCTCGTCATCGACTGGCGCGCCCCCGCCGCCGCGCCCTTCTACCGGTCCACGCCCGTGGAGCCGGGCCGGGTCGTCCGCCGCCGGGTCATCCGGTCGAAGGGCCGCAGGGTCCTCGGCGTCGAGGACGACCTCATGCGCCCCGAGCTGAAGGCGAGCCTCGGCGGCGCCGAGCTGCCCGTCATCGGCGACGGCGCGCTGATGGCCGCCCTCGGGCAGGCCCGCAGCCACACCATGCGGGACATCGTGTCGTCGATCCAGGCCGAGCAGGACCTCGTCATCCGGGCTCCCGCCGCCTCCGTCACGTACGTGGAGGGCGGGCCGGGCACCGGCAAGACGGCCGTGGCGCTGCACCGGGCCGCGTACCTGCTCTACCAGGACCGCAGGCGGTACGCCGGCGGCATCCTCATCGTCTCGCCGACGCCGCTGCTCGTCTCGTACACCGAGGGCGTGCTGCCCTCCCTCGGCGAGGAGGGGCAGGTCGCCATCCGGGCCCTCGGCAACCTCGTGGACGGCGCCGAGGCCGACGCGTACGACGAGCCCGCCGTCTCCCGCGTCAAGGGCTCCTCGCGGATGCTCGCCGTGCTCCGCAAGGCGGCCCGCGGCGCCCTGGAGCGGCCCGACTCGCCGAGGCTGCTCCGCGTCGTCGCCTTCGGGCGCCGCATCGAACTGGAGGAGGCCGAGCTGCGGCGGATCCGGCAGAACGTGCTCTCCGGCACCGCCCCCGTCAACCTGCTGCGGCCCCGCGCCCGCCGGCTCCTCCTCGACGCCCTCTACTCCCGCTCGGGCGCGGCCGGTCGGCACAGCGACCCGGAGCTCGCCGCCGAACTGCGCTCCTCCTTCGACGAGGACGTCTCCACCGAGGACTCCTTCCTCGGCTTCCTCGACGCCTGGTGGCCCGAGCTGGCGCCGCGCCAGGTCCTCGACGCCATGGCCGACGAGAAGCGGCTCGGCCGCTGGGCCCGCCGGGTGCTCAACCCGGGCGAGGTCCGCCGGGTCGCCCGCTCGCTGCGCCGCCCGGGCCTCTCCGTCCACGACGTGGCCCTCCTGGACGAGCTGCACACCCTGCTCGGCGCCCCCGCCCGGCCGAAGCGGAAGCGGGAGTACGACCCGCTGGACCAGCTCACCGGCCTGGAGGAGCTGATGCCGGTGCGCGAGGAGACCCAGCGGGAGCGGGCCGAGCGGCTGGCCG
This sequence comes from Streptomyces sp. NPDC007863, assembly GCF_040633895.1. Taxonomy (NCBI): domain Bacteria; kingdom Bacillati; phylum Actinomycetota; class Actinomycetes; order Kitasatosporales; family Streptomycetaceae; genus Streptomyces; species Streptomyces sp. NPDC007863. The sequence goes on along the minus strand of NZ_JBEYEI010000031.1, from coordinate 5,802 downwards.
CCGAGCGCACCGAGTACGCCCACGTCATCGTCGACGAGGCGCAGGACCTGACGCCCATGCAGTGGCGGATGGTCGGCCGCCGCGGCCGGCACGCCACCTGGACGATCGTCGGCGACCCGGCGCAGTCCTCCTGGTCCGACCCGGACGAGGCGGCCGCCGCCCGCGACGAGGCGCTGGGCTCCCGGCCGCGGCGCCGCTTCGAGCTGACGGTGAACTACCGCAACCCGGCGGAGATCGCCGAGCTGGCCGCCAGGGTCCTCGCCCTGGCGATGCCGGGCAAGGAGTCGCCGAGGGCGGTCCGCTCGACCGGTGTCGAGCCGCGTTTCGTCGCCGTCGGCGCGGGCGACGGCCTGGCCGGAGCCGTACGGTCCGAGGCGGAGCGGCTGCTCGCCGAGGTCGAGGGCACGGTCGGCGTGGTCGTCGCCATGGACCGGCGCGCGGAGGCGGCCCGCTGGCTCGACGGCCTGGGCGACCGGGTGGTCGCGCTGGGCTCGCTGGAGGCGAAGGGCCTGGAGTACGACGCCACCCTCGTCGTCTCCCCGGCCGAGATCGCCGACGAGTCCCCGGCCGGCCTGCGCGTCCTGTACGTGGCCCTCACCCGTTCGACGCAGGCGCTGACGGTGCTCTCGGGCGAGCGGGACCTGCCGGACGAGGCCGGGGTCCCGGACCTCCTGCGGGACTGAGGGCAGGACCCTCCGGAGGTGATTTCCGGTCAACACGCGCCGGGGGAATCACCTTCGGGGAGGGTTTGTTAGCCTGGTCGTGACACCGGCTCGATCCAAGCCCCCGGGCCCAACCTTCGTCCCTCAGAGGGACCACTTGCCGCGAGGCGAGCATGGCGGGTCGGTGTCACTTAGACGTACATACGAAGTTGAGGCCCCGGTCGTCTTCCGATGACCGGGGCCTCTTCTGTTGTCCGCGATACTCTCGTATGGTGGAAACTACTTTCCGAAAACAAAATGACCGCATTACCTGCTACCGGTGGGTAGGTGCGACGATCGGAGGGCGCCGCCAGGGCAACCAGCCGGGGCGGCGTTAGCAACGAAGCTAGGGAAAGCAGAGGAATCCGGCCATGGCAACGGCGCCCAGCGTCTCGTACTCGATGACGGTCCGGCTGGAGGTGCCCGCGAGCGGCACCGCGGTCTCGCAGCTCACGGCGGCGGTCGAGTCCCACGGAGGATCCGTCACCGGCCTCGACGTCACCGCCTCGGGTCACGAGAAGCTCCGGATCGACGTCACCATCGCCGCGACCTCCACCGCGCACGCCGACGAGATCGTCGAGCGGCTGCGGGACATCGAGGGCGTCGTCCTCGGCAAGGTCTCCGACCGTACGTTCCTGATGCACCTCGGCGGCAAGATCGAGATGGCGTCCAAGCACCCCATCCGCAACCGTGACGACCTGTCCATGATCTACACCCCGGGCGTCGCCCGCGTGTGCATGGCGATCGCCGAGAACCCCGAGGACGCCCGCCGCCTCACCATCAAGCGCAACACCGTCGCGGTCGTCACCGACGGCTCCGCCGTCCTCGGCCTCGGCAACATCGGCCCGATGGCCGCCATGCCGGTCATGGAGGGCAAGGCCGCCCTCTTCAAGCGCTTCGCCGACATCGACGCCTGGCCGATCTGCCTGGACACCCAGGACACCGACGAGATCGTGGCGATCGTCAAGGCCATCGCCCCCGGCTTCGCGGGCATCAACCTGGAGGACATCTCCGCGCCGCGCTGCTTCGAGATCGAGGCCCGGCTGCGCGAGGCCCTCGACATCCCGGTCTTCCACGACGACCAGCACGGCACCGCCATCGTCGTCCTCGCCGCCCTCACCAACGCCCTCCGGGTCGTCGGCAAGGGCATCGGCGACGTCAAGGTCGTCATGTCGGGCGCCGGCGCGGCCGGCACGGCCATCCTCAAGCTGCTGATCGCCGCGGGCGTCAAGCACGCGGTCGTCGCCGACATCCACGGCGTCGTGCACGCCGGCCGCGAGGACCTGGTGGCGGCCCCGGCGGACTCCCCGCTGCGCTGGATCGCCGACAACACCAACCCGGAGGGCGTCACCGGCACCCTCAAGCAGGCCGTCGTCGGCGCCGACGTCTTCATCGGCGTCTCGGCCCCGAACCTGCTGGGCGCCGAGGACGTGGCCGCGATGGCCGAGGACTCCATCGTCTTCGCGCTCGCGAACCCCGACCCGGAGGTCGACCCGGCCGCCGCCCGGCAGACCGCCGCCGTGGTCGCCACCGGCCGCTCGGACTTCCCGAACCAGATCAACAACGTGCTGGTCTTCCCCGGCGTCTTCCGCGGTCTGCTCGACGCGCAGTCCCGCACGGTCAACACCGAGATGATGCTGGCGGCCGCCAGCGCCCTCGCGGACGTCGTCACCGAGGACGAGCTGAACCCGAACTACATCATCCCGTCGGTCTTCAACGACAAGGTCGCGGGCGCCGTCGCCGGGGCCGTCAGGAACGCCGCCAAGGCGGCGGCCGCGGGCGCCTGAGCGTGTCGCGATTCGCGGAGTCGTAAACCCGCCTTTAGGGTGGCTTTTCGGCTCCGCACCGTTTGCGGGGAGTCGACGCTACGTCACCACCAGGGGCCTCGGGCGCTTTTCGTGTGACCCCAGAGGGTGCCGGATTGGCGTTCCCGCCGCTGGTGGGGGCAGGATGCTCCCCCGAGGACTTCGTCCAGGGGGGAACCCCCAGGGCGCGAGGGATCCACGAGAGGCAGACCCGAGTCCGGGGACTGTCCGAGGCCCCTGGCAGCATCGGCTTCGATCTCACGCCTCACAGGCAAGAAGAACACGGGAGTAACAACATGAACCGCAGTGAGCTGGTGGCCGCGCTGGCCGACCGCGCCGAGGTGACCCGCAAGGACGCCGACGCCGTGCTGGCCGCCCTCGCCGAGACCGTCGGTGAGGTCGTCGCCAAGGGCGACGAGAAGGTCACCATCCCCGGCTTCCTGACCTTCGAGCGCACCCACCGTGCCGCTCGCACCGCTCGTAACCCGCAGACCGGCGACCCGATCAACATCCCGGCCGGTTACAGCGTGAAGGTCTCCGCGGGCTCGAAGCTCAAGGAAGCCGCCAAGGGCAAGTAAGCGGCCTGTAGGCGCACGAAAAGGGCGGCCACCCCCTCCGGGGTGGCCGCCCTTCCGTATGCCCTTCCCAGGCCCCCTGGAGGGCTCAGACGAGCGCGCTGCCCGGCAGCTCGACCTTGGCGCCGAGCTCCACGAGCTTCTCCATGAAGTTCTCGTAGCCGCGGTTGATCAGGTCGATGCCGTGGACCCGGCTGGTGCCCTGGGCGGCGAGCGCCGCGATCAGGTACGAGAAGCCGCCGCGCAGGTCGGGGATGACCAGGTCGGCGCCCTGGAGCTTCGTCGGGCCGCTGACGACCGCCGAGTGGAGGAAGTTGCGCTGGCCGAAGCGGCAGTCGGAGCCGCCGAGGCACTCGCGGTACAGCTGGATGTGGGCACCCATCTGGTTCAGCGCCGAGGTGAAGCCGAGCCGGGACTCGTACACCGTCTCGTGGACGATGGAGAGGCCGGAGGCCTGCGTCAGGGCGACGACCAGCGGCTGCTGCCAGTCGGTCTGGAAGCCGGGGTGCACGTCGGTCTCCAGGTGGATCGCGTTCAGCGAGCCGCCCGGGTGCCAGAAGCGGATGCCCTCGTCGTCGATCTCGAAGGCGCCGCCGACCTTCCGGTAGGTGTTGAGGAAGGTCATCATCGAGCGCTGCTGGGCGCCGCGCACGTAGATGTTGCCCTCGGTGGCGAGCGCCGCGGACGCCCAGGAGGCCGCCTCCAGGCGGTCCGGGAGCGCCCGGTGGGTGTAGCCGTCGAGCTTGTCGACACCGGTGATCCGGATGGTCCGGTCGGTGTCCATCGAGATGATGGCGCCCATCTTCTGCAGGACGCAGATGAGGTCCTCGATCTCCGGCTCCACGGCCGCGTTCGAGAGCTCGGTGACGCCCTCGGCGAGGACGGCGGTGAGCAGCACCTGCTCGGTCGAGCCGACCGAGGGGTACGGGAGGCGGATCTTGCAGCCGCGAAGGCGCTGCGGGGCCTCCAGGTACTGGCCGTCGGCGCGCTTCTCGATGGTCGCGCCGAACTGGCGGAGCACGTCGAAGTGGAAGTCGATGGGCCGGCCGCCGATGTCGCAGCCGCCGAGGCCCGGGATGAAGGCGTGGCCGAGGCGGTGCAGCAGCGGGCCGCAGAAGAGGATCGGGATGCGCGACGAGCCGGCGTGGGCGTCGATGTCGGCGACGTTGGCGGACTCGACGTGCGTCGGGTCGAGCACCAGCTCGCCGGGCTCCTCGCCGGGGCGGACCGTCACGCCGTGCAGCTGGAGCAGGCCGCGCACGACGCGGACGTCGCGGATGTCCGGCACGTTGCGCAGTCTGCTGGGGCCGCTGCCGAGCAGGGCGGCGACCATCGCCTTGGGCACGAGGTTCTTCGCGCCGCGAACGCGGATCTCGCCCTCCAGCGGGGTTCCGCCGTGGACAAGCAGGACATCGTCTGTGCCGGTCATGAATCTCGCGTTCCGGAGTCGTCGGTCGGGTGGCCAGAGAAAAGGGTAAGGGGCCATTGGACCCTGATCGGGCCGGTCGGGGTGCCTGTCAGATGTAATGAATTCGGCACAACACCCTCCGTTCCCGCGATCTTGCGGAGTGTCACCGTCCGGTTGTCTCGGGCGGGCGGTCCGGGCGGTCCCGTCCCGCCCCTTCCGACCTGCGAGGCTCGCCCCCGCCTTCCCCGCTTTCCCTGGATTCCGCCCGAGAACCCCCGCACGCGCCGAAGATGCGGGATCATGTGTCGCATGACCGAGGTGTCCTCGCTCACAGGACGGCTGCTCGTGGCCACGCCCGCCCTCGCGGACCCGAACTTCGACCGCGCGGTGGTGCTGCTGCTCGACCATGACGACGAGGGCTCGCTCGGCGTCGTCCTCAACCACCCCACCCCCGTCACCGTCGGCGACGTCCTCGCGCCCTGGGCGGGTCTCGCCGGCGAGCCCGGCGTCGTCTTCCAGGGCGGGCCCGTCTCCCTCGACGCGGCCCTCGGCCTCGCCGTCATCCCCGGCGACGAGGGCCCGCTCGGCTGGCGCCGGGTCTTCGGCGCGATCGGCCTCGTCGACCTGGAGGCCCCGCCCGAGCTCCTCGGGCCCGCCCTCGGCGCGCTGCGCATCTTCGCCGGCTACGCGGGCTGGGGCCCCGGCCAGCTGGAGGCCGAACTCACCGAGGGGGCCTGGTACGTCGTCGAGTCCGAGCCCGGCGACGTCTCCTCGCCCACCCCCGAGACCCTCTGGCGCCAGGTGCTGCGCCGTCAGCGCGGCGACCTCGCCATGGTCGCCACCTACCCCGACGACCCGTCGCTCAACTGACGGCCCCGGGGTTCAGTACCCTTGGGTCCCATGAGCACTCTCGAGCCCGAGCGCGGGGCAGGTACGGGAACCCTCGTCGAGCCGACGCCGCAGGTGTCCCACGGTGACGGCGACCACGAGCGCTACGCCCACTACGTCCAGAAGGACAAGATCATGGCGAGTGCCCTCGACGGCACTCCCGTCGTCGCACTCTGCGGGAAGGTCTGGGTGCCCGGGCGCGACCCGAAGAAGTACCCGGTCTGCCCGATGTGCAAGGAGATCTACGAGTCCATGGGCTCGGGCGGGGACAAGGACAAGGACAAGGGCGGCAAGGGGAAGTAACCCCTCCTCCCGGACCGTCGGGGACGGCCCCCGTCGTGCGCGCCAGCGGCGCGCACGCGCGGGGCGGGGGCGCCGGCCCGGCGGGGCGCGGCGGGGGCGCGCGGGGGGCCGCAACGGGGAGG
>NZ_JBEYEI010000030.1:0-67029 GCF_040633895.1 Streptomyces sp. NPDC007863 | reverse complement strand
ACGCCCGGTTACATTCCGAACCCGGAAGCTAAGCCTTTCAGCGCCGATGGTACTGCAGGGGGGACCCTGTGGGAGAGTAGGACACCGCCGAACAAATCTTCAGGACCCCTGGTCCCAGCGTTCACGCTGGGACCAGGGGTCCTTTTGTTTTTTGCTTGACTTTTCCGAGGCGCGGCCGGGTGCCGGCTGCGCGAGAATGACTGCAGTACCCGAAGACAGGAGTCACACCGATGTCCACCAACTCTCCCGACGACCGTCCGGAGCGCGAGCCGCGTCGCAGGGACGGTGCCGGTGGCGACCGGGGCGGCTACCGTGGGCCCCGTCGTGACGACAGCCGTGGTGACAACCGTGGTGGTGGCTTCCGTCGCGACGACAACCGCGGCGGTGGCAGTGGCGGCGGTTTCCGTCGTGACGACCGCCGTGATGACCGTGGCGGTGACCAGCGCGGCGGTGGCTTCCGTCGCGATGACAACCGTGGCGGTGGCGGCGGCGGTTTCCGCCGTGACGACAGCCGTGGTGACAACCGTGGTGGTGGCTTCCGTCGCGACGACAACCGTGGCGGTGGCGGCGGCGGTTTCCGCCGTGATGACCGTGGTGGCGACCAGCGCGGCGGCGGCTTCCGCCGCGATGACAACCGTGGCAGTGGCGGTGGCTTCCGTCGTGACGAGCGGCCTTCGTCGTTCCGTCGTGACGACCGTCCCTCCTTCCCGCGCGACGACCGCCGTGATGACCGTGGCGGTGACCAGCGTGGTGGCGGCTTCCGCCGCGACGACAACCGTGGCGGTGGCGGCGGTTTCCGCCGTGACGACCGTGGTGGCGACCAGCGCGGCGGTGGCTTCCGCCGTGACGACCGTCGGGACGACCGCCGCGACGACCGTCGTGACGAGCGGCCCTCCTCGTTCCGTCGTGATGAGCGCCGGGACGACCAGCGTGGCGGTGGCTTCCGCCGGGACGACAACCGTGGCGGTGGCGGCGGTTTCCGCCGTGACGACCGTGGTGGCGACCAGCGCGGCGGTGGCTTCCGGCGCGACGACAACCGTGGCGGTGGCAGTGGCGGCGGTTTCCGTCGCGATGACCGTCGTGACGAGCGGCCTTCGTCGTTCCGTCGTGACGACCGTCCCTCCTTCCCGCGCGACGACCGCCGGGACGACCGTCGCGACGACCGTCGTGACGAGCGGCCCTCCTCGTTCCGTCGTGATGAGCGCCGGGACGACCAGCGTGGCGGTGGCTTCCGCCGGGACGACAACCGTGGTGGCGGCGGCGGTTTCCGCCGTGACGACCGTGGTGGCGACCAGCGCGGCGGCGGCTTCCGGCGCGACGACCGTCGGGACGACCGTGGTGGGTACCGCGGGCGGGACGACCGGGGCGGTTACGGGCGTCGGGACGACCGTGGGGACCGGGAGCGGAGCGACCGCGCGCCGCTCAAGCGGCTGCCGATCCCGCCGGAGGTCACCGGTGAGGAGATCGACGCCGATGTGCGCCAGGAGCTGATGAGCCTGCCCAAGGGGCTGGCCGACGACGTGGCCCGTAACCTCGTCATGGTCGCGCAGCTGATCGACGAGGACCCCGAGAAGGCCTACGGCTACTCCCGGGTCGCGCTGCGGCTCGCCTCGCGCGTCGCCGCCGTCCGCGAGGCCGCCGGCTTCGCCGCGTACGCCAACCAGAAGTACTCCGAGGCGCTGGCCGAGTTCCGGGCCGCTCGGCGGATGAGCGGTGGTGTGGACCTGTGGCCCGTCATGGCCGACTGCGAGCGCGGCCTCGGCCGGCCCGAGCGGGCGCTCGCCATGGCCGGTGAGCCCGAGGTGCAGAAGCTCGACAAGGCCGGGCAGGTCGAGATGCGGCTCGTCGCCGCCGGCGCCCGCCGGGACATGGGGCAGCTCGAGGCCGCCATCGTGACCCTGCAGAGCCCCGAGCTGGCGTCCAACGCCAACCACCCGTGGACCGCGCGGCTGCGGTACGCCTACGCCGACGCCCTGCTCGCCGCCGGGCGGGAGCAGGAGGCCCGTGAGTGGTTCGCCAAGGCCCTGGAGGCCGACAAGGACGGGGCCACGGACGCCTCCGACCGGCTCGCCGAGCTGGACGGGGTCGAGTTCGTCGACGCCTTCGAGGACGACGACGAGGACGAGAGCGGGAACGCGTCGGACGTGGACGCGGACGCGGACGGGTCCGACGACGAGCGCGAGGACGATGAGCGTCAGGACGACGAGCGTCAGGGCGACGCGGGCTGAGGTCCGGTGATCCGGTGACATGAGGAAGGGGCGGCACCCGTCGGGTGCCGCCCCTTCCCGCGTTCCGTACCCGCGTCAGTCGAGGGCGAGGCTGCGGAGGACCAGGCCCGTGGCCGGCTTGGGGCCGAAGGAAGTCGACTTGCGGGGCATCGTGACGCCCTGGCGGGCCAGGTCGCGGACGACCTCCTCCCGTACCGGGTGCATCAGGACCGCCGTACCGCCGCGGCGCTCGGCCTGGGCGACGGCCGCCGCCGTGTCGTGGATGTAGGCGATGTCCTCGGGGGCGTCCGGGACGTGCCAGACGTGCTCCAGGAGCGTGGCGTGCAGGACCGTCGCGTCCAGGGTCCGCCAGGCCTCCGGGCGGTCGGCGCGGACCGTGCGGGCCAGCAGGTCCGGGTCCGGGCGGTCCAGGAGGTGGAAGGCGCCGTCGCCGGCCAGGAGGAAGGCGTTGCCCTCGGCGGTGGCCGCGGCGAGGGCCTCCATGGCCTGGGGCAGGGGGCGCTCGACGCGGCGGACGCGGAAGGCGTCGCCGATGGCGTCGAGGGCGTCCGCGACCGGCAGGCGGCTCAGGAGGCGGTGGATCGCGCGGACCCGCAGGGGGTAGCGGACCGTGTCGATGAGGAGGACCAGGCCCTGGTTCCAGGGGCCGGGGGAGGGATGCTCGTCGCGCAGCCGCAGATAGGTCGCCCAGCGGTGGTGTCCGTCCGCGATGAGCGCCTGGTGGCGGGTGAGCTCGGCCGTGACCGCCGCCTGCTCGGCCGGGTCCGTGACCGCCCACAGGCGGTGCTGGAAGCCGTCCTCGGTGGTCGTCGCGAGCAGCGGTTCGCGCAGGACCGCGCGCTCGATCACCGCGTGGGCGCCGTCGCCGTCCCCCGGGTAGGTGAGGAGCAGCGGCTCCAGGTTGGCGGCCGTCGTGCGCATCAGGGCGGCGCGGTCCTCGACGACGTGCGGCATGACGTCCTCGTGGGGGAGGACGATCCCCTCGTCGGGGGTGGAGAGTTCGAGGGCGCCGATGACGCCGCGCTGGAGGATGCCGTCGCCCCGCTGCTCGTACACGTACAGGGCGGGGGCCGGGTCGGGGGCGAGGACGCCGTCGGCGAGCCAGCGGTCCATCGTCACCGCGGCCTTGCGGTGGCGGGTGCCCGCCGTGACCGCCTGGGGGAGGATCAGCCGGACGATGTTGTGCGGGTCGGCGGATTCCAGGTGGAGCAGTCCGTCAGGTCGTACGACGACGTCATAAGGCGGGGAGGTGACGGCCGCGAGGCTGCCGACCCGGTCGGGGACGTACCGGATGCCGCGGAACGGATGCAGGCGCAGTCCCGCCGTGTCGTCGCGGACGGCGTCGGCCGCGTGACCTGAGGTGTTCATCTCGTCATGGTAGGCGCGCGGCGGGCATGAGCGATGATCGGGGGAGCGGGGGACGGACCGGTGGTGAGTGAGGAGCGGGTGGTCATGGCGCGAGACGGCCAGGAGCGGCGGACGGAACGGGGTCGGCCCGACGGCAGCGCGGTCGCGCTGAGCGAGGCGTACGACACGGCGCTGCTCGACCTCGACGGGGTCGTGTACTTCGCGGGCGGGGCGGCGATCCCGTACGCCGTCGAGGCGCTCGGGGCGGTGCGCGACCGGGGGATGCGGCTGGCGTACGTGACGAACAACGCGCTGCGGACGCCGGACACGGTGGCCGCGCACCTCACCGAGCTGGGGGTGCCGGCCGAGCCGGGCGACGTCGTGACCTCGGCGCAGGCCGTGGCGCGGCTCGTCGCGGAGGACGTGCCGGCCGGGTCCCGGGTGCTCGTCGTCGGCGGCGAGGGGCTGCGGGTGGCGCTGCGCGAGCGGGGGCTCGTGCCGGTGGAGTCGGCCGACGACGAGCCGGTGGCCGTCGTGCAGGGGTACGGCGGGCCGGACATGGCCTGGGGCCGGTTCGCGGAGGCGGCGTACGCGGTCGGGCGCGGTGTGCCCTGGTACGCCTCCAACACCGACCTGACGATCCCGGGCGCGCGCGGGATCGCGCCGGGGAACGGCGCCGCCGTCGAGGTCGTGCGGATCGCCACCGGCGGGCGGGTCGAGCCGAAGGTCGCGGGGAAGCCGCTGCCGCCGATGCACCGGGAGACCGTGCTGCGGACGGGGGCGCGGCGGCCGCTGGTCGTCGGCGACCGGCTGGACACGGACATCGAGGGCGCCTTCCACGGCGGGGTCGACTCGCTGCTCGTGCTGACCGGGGTCACCGACGGGGCGACGCTGCTCGCGGCCGTGCCGGAGCACCGGCCGATGTATGTGGCGGCGGATCTGCGGGGGCTGCTCACGGGGCAGCCGGAGGTCGTGGCCGAGGCGGACGGCGGATTCCGGTGCGGCGGGTGGCGGGCCTCGGTGCGCGGGGAGGAGCTGGCCCTGGAGGGCGCGGCGGACTCCGGTGCGCTCGACGTGCTCGACGGGCTGCGGGCGCTGTGCGGGGCGGCGTGGACGTGGGCCGGGTCCGGGGCGTGCGGGCTCGACGCGGGGAAGGCGCTGGCCCGGCTCGGGCTGTAGGAGGCGGGTCCTTCCGAGGGGGAGGGCCCCAGGCCCTGCTAGATCAATATTGGGTAGGCTAACCTAACCCCGTGTTGGTCGAGAGTCCCTCCCGTACGAGCGCGGAGCCGGTGAAGTCCGGGCAGACCCCGAAGCGCCGGAATTCCGTGCGCGCCCTCGGGCTGCTCGCAGCCGTCGGTGCCCTGCTGCTTGTCTGTGTCCTCAGCATCATGATCGGTGCCAAGCCGGTGCCGCTCGACGACGTGTGGCACGGACTGTTCCACAACAGCGGCGTCGGCAGCGACGTCGTCATCCACGACGTGCGCGTGCCGCGCACCCTGCTCGGGCTGCTCGTCGGCCTGGCGCTCGGCCTGGCCGGCGCCGTGATGCAGGGGCTGACCCGCAACCCGCTGGCGGAGCCCGGGCTGCTCGGGGTCAACGCGGGCGCGGCCGCCGCCGTCGTCTCGGCCATCGCCTTCCTGGGCGTCACCGACGTCCGGGACTACGTGTGGTTCGCCTTCGTCGGCGCCGCCGTCGTCTCGGTCGTCGTGTACGTGCTCGGCGGCAGCCGCAGCGCGACGCCGGTGCGGCTCGCGCTCGCCGGCACGGCGGCGACCGCCGCCCTGTACGGCTTCGTGAACGCCGTCCAGCTGCTGAACTCGGCCGCCCTCGACCGGCTCCGCTTCTGGACCGTCGGCTCGCTGGCCTCCGCCGACATGGACACCGTCCGCCGGGTCGCGCCCTTCATCCTCGTCGGCGCCGTGCTGGCGCTCGGGATCGCGCGGCCGCTCAACGCCATGGAGATGGGCGACGACTCCGCCCGGGCACTCGGCGTCGGCATCAACAGGACCCGGATCGTCGCCATGCTCGCCGTCACCCTGATGTGCGGCGCGGCGACCGCCGCCTGCGGGCCGATCGTCTTCCTCGGCCTCATGGTGCCGTACATGGTCCGCGCGATCACCGGGCCCGACATGCGGTGGATCCTGCCGTACGCCGCCGTGCTCGCGCCCGTGCTGCTGCTCGGCTCCGACGTCCTGGGCCGGGTCGTCGTCCGGCCCGCCGAACTCCAGGTCGGCATCGTGACGGCCCTCGTCGGCGGGCCCGTCTTCATCCGACTCGTACGCCGCAAGAGGATGGCCCAGCTGTGACCACCAAGACCCTGCGGACCGGCGGCGGAGTCTCCGTACGGTACGCGCCGCGGGCCGCGCTCTCCGGCGCCGGGCTGATCCTGCTCACCCTCGCCCTCGGCACCGTCCTCGTCGGCACCGGCGACTTCCCGATGACCCCGGGCGAGGTCCTCGACACCCTGCTCGGCCGGGGGACCGTCGTCCAGGAGTTCGCGGTGATGGAGCTGCGGCTCCCGCGGGTCCTCGTCGCGATCTTCGTCGGCGCCGCGCTCGCCCTCGGCGGTGCGGTCTTCCAGTCGATCTCGCGCAACCCGCTCGGCAGCCCCGACGTCATCGGCTTCGGGCAGGGCGCCACGGTCGGCGCGCTCACCGTGATCGTGCTCTTCCAGGGCAGTGCGGTCGCCACCGCCCTCGGCGCCGTCGTCGGCGGGGTCGTCACCGGCGCCGTGATCTACCTGCTCGCCTGGAAGCGGGGCGTGCACGGCTACCGCCTCGTGCTCGTCGGCATCGGCGCCGCCGCCATGCTCACGTCCGTCATCCACTACCTCATCACCAAGGCCAACCTGGTGGACGCCACCCGCGCCACCGTCTGGATGACCGGCTCCCTCGACGGCCGGGACTGGACCCAGTTCTGGCCGCTGCTCGCCGTCTGCTGCGTGCTCGTGCCGCTGGTCCTCGGCCACGGCCGGGCGCTGCGGATGCTGGAGATGGGCGACGACGCGGCGTACGCGCTCGGCGTGAAGGTCGAGCGGACCCGGATCGTGCTCATGGCCTCCGCCGTGCTGCTCGTCGCCGTCGCCACCTCGGCCGCCGGACCGATCGTCTTCGTCTCCCTCAGCGCCCCGCAGCTGGCCCGCCGGCTGACCCGCGCGCCCGGCCCGAACCTGGCGGTCTCCACCGTCATGGGCTCCGCGCTGCTGCTGAGCGCCGACTGGATCGCCGGCAACGCCTTCGGCGACCGCCAGCTGCCCGTCGGCGTCATCACCGGCATCCTCGGCGGCTGCTACCTGCTCTGGCTGCTCGTCAGCGAACGCAAGGCGGGCCGGATATGAGCGCGCCCCAGGACCACCCGAACCAGGACACCAGGAGTACCCCCATGAGCGATCGGCAGCGGCAGCGGCTCGGGGCCGAGTCGGTCACCCTCGCGTACGAGCAGCGGGTCATCGCCCGCGACCTGTCCGTCGAGATCCCCGACCACTCCTTCACCGTCATCGTCGGGCCCAACGCCTGCGGCAAGTCGACCCTGCTGCGCGCGCTGTCCCGGATGCTCAAGCCCACCCAGGGCCGGGTGCTGCTCGACGGGCAGTCCATCCACTCCCTGCCGGCGAAGAAGGTCGCCCGGACCCTCGGCCTGCTGCCGCAGTCCTCGATCGCGCCCGACGGCATCACCGTCGCCGACCTCGTCGCCCGCGGCCGCTACCCCCACCAGGGGCTGCTGCGCCAGTGGTCGCCGGAGGACGAGCGGATCGTCCAGGAGTCGATGGAGTCCACCGGCGTCGCCGAGCTCGCCGACCGCTTCGTCGACGAGCTCTCCGGCGGCCAGCGCCAGCGGGTCTGGATCGCCATGGCCCTCGCCCAGCAGACCCCGCTGCTGCTGCTCGACGAGCCGACGACGTACCTCGACATCCAGCACCAGATCGACGTCCTCGACCTCTGCGCCGAGCTGCACGAGACCCAGGGGCGGACGCTCGTCGCCGTCCTGCACGACCTCAACCACGCGGCCCGGTACGCCACCCACCTCATCGCGGTGCGCGGCGGCGAGGTCGTCGCCGAGGGCCCGCCGTCGGAGGTGGTGACCGCGGAGCTCGTCGAGCGGGTCTTCGGACTGCGCTGCCAGGTCATCGAGGACCCGGAGACGGGCACCCCGCTCGTCGTCCCCGCCGGGCGTCAGGCCCGGGCCAGGCGGTCCGTCCCGGCGCAGGGACCGGCGGACGCCCCGGCGGAAGGCCCGGCGAAGGAGCCCGCCGAGGTCCGGGGGGCCGCGCTACAGAAGTGAGCGCAGCCGCAGCAGGTCGCGGAAGCCGGCCTCCAGGCCGACCCGGCCGGAGGCCCAGGCCTTCGCGAAGTGCAGCCGGCCGTCCACCATCGCGACCAGGTCGTCGCCGGTCATCCTGAGGCGGATCTGGGCCTTCTCCGGCGGCGGCCCCGCCACCGTCGACTCCACGACCATCCGGCCGTCCGCGAGCCGGCCGGTGAAGGTCGTGTCCAGGTCCGTGAGGTGGCAGCTCAGGGTGCGGTCGAGCGCGGCCGCGCCCCGCACCGAGCCGTCCGCCCCCGCGAGGTTCTCCGCCAGCTTGTCGAGTGCCGCGCGGCACTCCGTGATCGTCGCCATCGCCGTCGACCGTACCCCAGGGCTTCGCGGTAGCGTCGTGGCATGAGCGAAGCGATGACGGACGCCGGTACGGATCCGGCGGCGGACGGGCCCGCCGCGGCGGCGCCGCTGGGGGTCGACCGGGAGCCCACCGGGCTGCCGGCCGTCGACGCGCTCCTGGACCGGCTCGCCGAGACCGACCACCTCACGGCGGACGGACACCTCGCGGTGTACGAGGATGTACACCGAGGCCTGCGCGCCGAGCTGACCTCGCTCGACGCGCACCCCGCCTCCGCACCCCGTCCGCACGACCCCAGGAGCTGAACCCAACGTGGCAGGAGTGGCACGCCGCCGACTCGACGCCGAGCTGGTCCGGCGCAAACTCGCCCGCTCGCGCGAGCACGCCGGCCAGCTGATCGCCGCCGGCCGGGTGACCGTCGGCAAGACCGTCGCCACCAAGTCCGCCACGCAGGTCGAGACCGCCGCGGCGATCGTCGTCTCCCAGGACGACTCCGACCCCGACTACGTCTCGCGCGGCGGCCACAAGCTCGCCGGCGCCCTCGCCGCGTTCGTCCCGCTCGGGCTCGTCGTCGAGGGCCGACGGGCGCTCGACGCCGGCGCCTCCACCGGCGGCTTCACCGACGTGCTGCTGCGCGCGGGCGCCGCGCACGTCGTCGCCGTCGACGTCGGCTACGGACAGCTCGCCTGGTCGCTCCAGAGCGACGAGCGGGTCACCGTCAAGGACCGCACCAACGTGCGCGAGTTGACATTGGACGCCATCGACGAAATCCCCGTCGACCTCGTCGTCGGCGACCTCTCCTTCATCCCGCTGGGCCTCGTGCTGCCCGCGCTCGCCGCCTGCACCGCACCCGGTGCCGACCTCGTCCTGATGGTGAAACCCCAGTTCGAAGTGGGTAAGGAGCGGCTCGGCTCGGGCGGCGTCGTGCGCAGCGCCGAGCTGCGCGCCGACGCCGTGAAGAACGTCGCGCGGCAAGCGGCCGAGCTGGGACTCGGCGTGCTCGGCGTCACGGCCAGCCCGTTGCCCGGGCCGTCGGGGAACGTCGAGTACTTTCTGTGGCTGCGGGCCGGCGCGCCCGCACTCGATCCGGCGGATGTCGACCGCGCCGTGGCGGAGGGACCTCGTTGACAGACACAGCGGCACCACAGGCATCACGTACCGTCCTGCTGCTCGCGCACACCGGCCGGCCTGCCGCCGTGCGCAGCGCCGAACTCGTCGTCCTGGGGCTGCTGCGCAGCGGCATCGGCGTCCGCGTCCTGGAGGCGGAGGCGGCGGACCTGCCGCTGCCGCCCTCCGTGGAGCGGATCCCGGACGAGTGCCCCGAGGCGCTCGACGGCTGCGAACTGATCATCGTCCTCGGCGGTGACGGGACGCTGCTGCGGGGCGCCGAGTTCTCCCGCGCCTCCGGCGTGCCCATGCTCGGCGTCAACCTCGGCCGGGTCGGTTTCCTCGCCGAGGCCGAGCGCGACGACCTCGACAAGGTCGTCGACCGGGTCGTCACCAAGGCGTACGAGGTCGAGGAGCGGATGACCCTCGACGTCGCCGTCTACCAGAACGGGGACGTCCTGCACCGCGACTGGGCGCTCAACGAGGCGGCCGTCCAGAAGGTGTCCCCGGAGCGGATGCTGGAGGTCGTCCTCGCGATCGACGGACGCCCGGTGACCGGCTTCGGCTGCGACGGGGTGATCTGCGCGACGCCGACCGGCTCGACCGCGTACGCCTTCTCGGCCGGCGGCCCGGTCGTCTGGCCCGAGGTGGAGGCGCTGCTCATGGTGCCGATCGGGGCGCACGCGCTCTTCGCCAAGCCGCTCGTCACCACCCCCGAATCGGTCCTCGCCGTCGAGGTCGAGCCGCACACCCCGCACGGGGTGCTGTGGTGCGACGGGCGGCGGACCGTCGAGCTGCCGGCCGGCGCCCGGGTCGAGGTCCGGCGCGGCGCCGTCCCCGTCCGGCTCGCCCGGCTCCACCACGCCTCGTTCACCGACCGGCTCGTCGCCAAGTTCGCGCTGCCGGTCTCGGGCTGGCGGGGCGCGCCCCACTGACCACCCGGTGACCACCCCGGCGACCATCCGGGGTGGGGGGTGATGTCGCGTCCCGGCACGGAAACCTCGTATGGTCTGGGGCGTGCTGGAGGAGATGCGGATACGGTCGCTCGGGGTCATCGACGACGCGGTGGTCGAGCTGTCGCCCGGCTTCACCGCGGTGACCGGTGAGACCGGTGCGGGCAAGACCATGGTCGTCACGAGCCTGGGGCTGCTGCTCGGCGGCCGGGCCGACCCGGCCCTCGTACGGATCGGGGCGGGCTCGGCGGTCGTCGAGGGGCGGATCACCCTGCCGCCCGGCGCGCCCGCCGCGCTGCGGGCCCGGGAGGCCGGGGCGGAGCTCGACGAGGGCGCCCTGCTCGTGACCCGCACCGTCTCCGCCGAGGGGCGCTCGCGGGCCCACCTCGGCGGGCGTTCGGTGCCCGTCGGGCTGCTCGCCGAGCTCGCCGACGAACTCGTCGCCGTCCACGGCCAGACCGACCAGCAGGGCCTGCTGAAGCCCGCCCGGCAGCGCGGCGCGCTCGACCGGTACGCCGGCGAGGCCGTCTCCGGTCCGCTCGCCGCCTACGGCGAGGCGTACCGCCGGCTGCGGGCCGTCACCACGGAGCTGGACGAGATCACCACCCGGGCACGTGAGCGAGCCCAGGAGGCGGATCTGCTGCGCTTCGGGCTGGCCGAGATCGAGGCCGTCGCGCCGCGGGCCGGCGAGGACGAGGAGCTGGCCGCCGAGGCCGAGCGGCTCGGGCACGCCGAGGCGCTGGCCTCCGCCGCCGCGCTCGCGCACGCCGCGCTGGCCGGGAACCCGGAGGACCCCGAGTCCGTCGACGCGACCACGCTGGTCGGCGGGGCGGGCCGGGCCCTGGAGGCGGTGCGCGCGCACGACCCGGCGCTCGCCGCGCTCGCCGACCGGGCGGGGGAGATCTCCATCCTCCTCGCCGACGTGGCGCAGGAGCTGGCCGGGTACGCCGACGACCTGGACGCCGATCCGCTGCGGCTCGCCGCGGTCGAGGAGCGGCGGGCCGCGCTCACCCAGCTGACCCGGAAGTACGGCGAGTCCGTCACGGCCGTCCTGGCCTGGGCGGAGGAGAGCGCGGAGCGGCTCGGGGAGCTCGACGGCGACGACGAGCGGATCGGGGAGCTGACCGCCGAGCGGGACCGGCTCCGCGACGAGCTGTCCGTCCTCGCGCAGCGGCTCACCGACGCCCGGGTGGAGGCCGCGGACCGGTTCGCCGGGGCGGTCACCGCCGAGCTGGCCTCGCTCGCCATGCCGCACGCGCGCGTGTCCTTCGACATCCGGCAGACCGACGCGGCCGACGAGGCGAACGGCGTCCGGGTCGACGGGCGGTGGGTCGCGTACGGGCCGTCCGGCGTCGACGAGGTCGAACTGCTGCTCGCCCCGCACCCCGGCGCGCCGCCCCGGCCCATCGCCAAGGGCGCGTCCGGTGGTGAGCTGTCCCGGGTCATGCTCGCCGTCGAGGTGGTCTTCGCCGGGGTCGACCCGGTGCCGACCTATCTCTTCGACGAGGTCGACGCGGGCGTCGGCGGCAAGGCGGCGGTCGAGATCGGCCGCCGGCTCGCCAAGCTGGCCCGCACCGCGCAGGTCGTCGTCGTCACCCACCTGCCGCAGGTGGCCGCCTTCGCCGACCGGCAGCTGCTGGTGGAGAAGAC
The DNA here is from genome assembly GCF_040633895.1 of Streptomyces sp. NPDC007863. Lineage (NCBI taxonomy): Bacteria > Bacillati > Actinomycetota > Actinomycetes > Kitasatosporales > Streptomycetaceae > Streptomyces > Streptomyces sp. NPDC007863. Next base: position 55,129 of record NZ_JBEYEI010000030.1, on the reverse strand, counting down.
CAACGACGGCTCGGTGACCCGGTCCGGCGTCACCGTCCTGGAGGGCGAGGAGCGGGTCCGCGAGCTCTCCCGCATGCTCGCGGGACAGGAGGACTCCGAGACCGCCCGGGCCCACGCGGAGGAGCTCCTGGCCACGGCCAGGGCGGACGCCTGACGGGCACGGAGGACGACAGGGGCGCGCGGGGTTTCCCCCGCGCGCTCGCTCGGACGGGTGAATCCGTGGGCGGGGCCGTACGACCGGTGCCCGGCGGCGCGGGGAACGTTGCGGTGTCGGTGCCGGAACGTGCGTACGGGTGGCCGCCGGGGCTGGCATCCTTGGGCGCGTGACACAGCTCCGTACGGTCCAAGTGCTGGGCGGCGGCAGCGCGGGCAGCAGCGCTCACGTCAGATCACTTGCCTCGGGGCTGGTGGCCAGGGGCGTCCGGGTGACCGTCTGCGCTCCGGCCGAACTCGACCGCCTCTACGACTACTCCGGGGTCGGGGCGCACGTCGTGCCGCTGCCGCGCCGCAACGACCCGGCGACCGTCGGCGTGCTCCGCAACGCCTGCATCGGCGCCGACGTCGTCCACGCGCACGGACTGCACGCCTCCGTACGGGCCGCGCTCGCCGTCTCCGGCGCCGTCGGGCCCGCCCGCACCCCGCTCGTCACCACCTGGCACGGGCGGCCCTACGCCGACGGGCCCAAGGCCGGACTCGTACGCCTCCTGGAACGGCGGACCGTACGGGCGGCGGCCGTCGTCCTCGGGACCTCCTCCGAACTCGTCGACCGGGCCCGGCGGCGCGGAGCCCGCGACGCGCGGCTCGCCCCCGTCACCGTGCCCGCCGCGCGCGGACCCGTCTGCCTCCACGACGGCAAGGCCCGCGCCGAACTCGGCGCCGTCGACCGGCCGCTGCTCATGGCCGTCGGCGCGCTCGAACCCGGGCGGGGGTACGGGACGCTGCTCGACGCGGCGCGGGAGTGGCGGGAGCTGGAGCCGCAGCCGCTGCTCGTCATCGCCGGCGAGGGGCGGGAACGGGCCGCGCTGCAGCGGCGGATCGTCGCGGAGGGGATCGCCGCGCGGCTCATCGGGCGCCGCGACGACGTCGCCGAACTCCTCGCCGCGGCGGACGTCGCGGTGCTGCCCTCGCGCTGGGAGGCCCGGTCCCTGCTCGCGCAGGAGGCGCTGCGGCTCGGCGTGCCGCTGGTCGCCACGGCGGTCGGCGGCGTACCGGAACTCGTCGGCGACGCGGCGGAACTGGTGCCGTACGGGGACGCGGCGGCGCTCGCGGCGGCGGTGCGGGGGCTCCTGGAGGACGCGGAGCGGCGGATGGACCTCGCGGCGGCGGGACGGGTGCAGGCGGGGACGTGGCCGTCGGAGGACGACACCATCGCGCACGTCCTGAGCGTCTACGACGAACTGGCCGCGACCCGCTGACGCCTCGGCCGGCGGGCCGCGCCCACGGCTCCGCGGGGACTCCCGCGCCGTCGGCTACAGGATGTGGCGGCGGGCCCGTAGCGCGAGGGACAGGGCCAGGACCGTCTGGGGGTCGTCGAGGTCCGTGCCGAGGAGTTCGGAGATGCGGGCCAGGCGGTTGTAGAGGGTCTGGCGGTTGAGGTGGAGTTCGCGGGCCGTCTCCGCCTTGCGGCCCGCGTGCGCCAGGTACGTCTCCAGGGTGGGGAGGAGCGGCGGACGCGAGGCGCGGTCGTGGTCGCGGAGGGGGCCGATCGCGCGGTCGACGAAGGCCGCCAGGTCCGGATGGTCGCGCAGCCGCCACAGCAGCAGGTCGATGTCGAGGCGCCGGGCGTCGTACCAGGGCCGGTCCGTCAGGCCCTGCGCCGCCGTCGCCGTCTCCGACGCGTGCCGCAGGCCGGCCGAGGCCGCGGCCCAGCCGCCGGCCATGCCGACCACGACGACCGGGGGGTGCGCCCCGGCGCCCTCCAGGCCGGCCCGCTCGACGCCGGCCCGCAGCGCCGCCGCGACCCGGTCGGCGACCGCCGTCCGCTCCGACTCCGAGCGCAGGCCCAGGAGGAGCGGGACCCGCCCCTCGACCGGGCGGACGCCCAGGAGGGCGGGGACGCCGACGGAGGACAGCTCCTCGTGGACGGCACGGGCCAGCAGCGCCCAGCTGCCCGAGGGGGACAGCTCGGGGGCGAGGCGCATGACGACCGGGAGCAGCGGGCCCTCGCCCGGCTTGAAGCCGAGGACGCGGGCCTGCGCCGGCGCGTCCTCCGCCGAGATCCGCCCCTCCGCCAGGTCGGTGAGGAAGTCGCCGCGTCCCCGGGCCGCCAGCTCCTCCTCCTGCCGGGCCTGCATGAGGACGACGGCGAGGAGCCCCGCCGCCCGCTCGGCGGCCATCCGGTGGACGGGGGAGAGGGCGCCGGAGACCGCCAGGAGGACGAGACGGGCCCGCACCGAGCCCGTACCGGGGCCACCGCCGGGGACGTCGACGAGGACCGTGCCGGTCGGCGGACCGGACTCGCGGGCGGCGCGCTGGCCGCGCAGCCCGTCCCAGACCTGGAGCGGGTCGGCGGGCCCGGACTCGGTGCCCGCCGCGTACAGGAGCTGTCCCTCGGCGGTCTCCAGGAAGACCGGGTTCGCGGCGAAGTCGGAGAGGATCCGCAGGACCTGGGGCACTCCGCCGCCGCCGAGCAGTGCCTCGGTGCACTGCCGGTGGACCTCCTCGGCCCGCCGCTGGAGCGCGTAGTGGCCGTTGACGATCTCGGTGTGGATCTCCTCCGTGACGGCGACGAAGGGGACCTCGCGGTGGAGCTGCACGAGCGGCAGCCCGGCGGCCCGCGCCGTCTCCACGATCGTCGCCGGCAGGCGGGCGAAGCGCGGGCCGAGCTCGACGACGAGGGCGGCGATGCCGCGGTCGGCGAGGCGGCGGACGAAGGCCCGCTGCTCGGCCGGGCGGGTGCCGAGGCCCAGGCCGGTCGTCAGCAGCAGCTCGCCGCCCTTCAGCAGGGACGCGATGTTGGGCACCTCGCCGGCGTGCACCCAGCGCACGGTCCGCTGGAGCCGGTCCGCCCCGGCGACGACCTCCGGAAGGCCGCTGCGGAGCCCCGGCAGTTCGAGTGCCCGTTGTACGGTGATGCCGCCCTGCGTGTCCATGGGCGGACGGTATCGCCCACCGTGTTTCCCGGACATCACCCGATCGTCAACCGTTCGGACACTTCGTACAAGAGACCGGCAACTCGTCGTGCCGTGGCGGGAATTGTGTGACCACCTGTCGCTTGTGGCCTACATCACTTCCGAGGATGCTCTCGCGCCATGGCAGACACCTCCAGCAAGGGGCAGGCGCCCCGCGTCGACCGGCTCAAGGCGAACTCCGTCGGACTCGTCGGCGTCGTCTTCATGGCCGTGGCCACCGCCGCGCCGATCACCGCGATGACGGGGAACCTCCCCATCGCCGTCGGCCTCGGCAACGGCACCGGCGCGCCCGCCGGCTACCTCTTCGCCACCCTCGTCCTCACCGTCTTCTCCGTCGGCTACGTGGCCATGGCCAAGCGGATCACCGCCGCCGGAGCCTTCTACGGCTACATCTCGCACGGCCTCGGCCGGATCGCCGGCATGGCCTCCGGCATGCTCGCCGTCCTCGCGTACATCGTCTTCGAGGCGTCCATCGTCGGCGTCTTCGCCTACTTCGCGAAGACCACGGTCGCCGACCAGCTCGGCGCCGACCTGCCGTGGATCTACTACGCGGCCGCCATGCTGGCCGTCACCGCCGTCCTGTCGTACTTCGACATCAACCTGACCGCCAAGGCCCTCGGCGTCATGCTCATCGCGGAGATCGCCGTCCTCTTCGCGGTCGCCACCGCCGTCCTCGTCCACGGCGGAGGCCCCGACGGCATCCCCGTCGAGCCGATCAACCCGAAGAACGCCTTCACCGGGGCCTCCGCCGGGCTCGGCCTCTTCTTCGCCTTCTGGTCCTGGGTCGGCTTCGAGTCCACGGCCATGTACGGCGAGGAGTCCCGCGACCCCAAGCGGGTCATCCCCCGCGCCACCCTGATCTCCGTCGTCGGCGTCGGACTCTTCTACATCTACGTCTCGTGGATGGCGATCGCCGGGAACGGCCTCGCCGGCTCCGTGGCGCTCTCCCAGTCCCCCTCCCCGCTCGACCTCTTCTTCGCGCCGACCCGGACCTTCATCGGCGCCTGGGCCGTCGACGCCTTCCAGTGGCTGCTGCTCACCGGCTCCTTCGCCTGCGGCATGGCCTTCCACCAGTGCGCCTCGCGCTACCTCTACGCCATCGGCCGCGAGGGCTTCCTCCACCCGGCCCTCGGCCGCACCCACCCGAAGCACGGCTCCCCGTACCTCGCCTCCTTCGTGCAGAGCGCCATCGCCGTCGTCCTCGTCGGCGCCTTCTGGCTCACCGGCCAGGACCCCTACATCCACCTCTACACGCTGCTCGCGATCCTCGGCACGATGGCGATCCTCATCGTGCAGACGCTCTGCTCCTTCGCCGTCATCGGCTACTTCCGCAGGAACCACCCCGAGGACCGGCACTGGTTCAGGACCCTCACCGCGCCCCTCCTCGGCGGCATCGGCATGACCGCCGTCGTCGTCCTGCTCGTCGTCAACATGGAGACCGCGGCCGGGCCCGCCGCAGGCTCCCTCTTCTTCAAGGCGATCCCGTGGATCGTCGGCGGGGTCTTCCTCGGCGGCCTCGCCCTCGGCCTCTACCTGAAGGCCCGGCGCCCCGAGCGGTACGAGATCATCGGCCGGATCGTCCTGGAGGACGCCGCCGAACGCGACGACGAGCAGGCGGAGCCCGTACCCGCAGCCCACAGCTGACCCCTCATCCCTCCAGGAGCGCCCCATGGCACGCACCCACCCGATGCACCTCCTGAACCGCCTCGCCGCCGACCACGCCGACGCCCGCCGGCTCGGCCTGCCCGTCGACGAGCTGCGCGGCCTGAGGCACGACCCGCTCGGCCGCCGCACCCTCCTCAAGGCCGCCGCCGCGGCCGGGATCGCGGTCTCCGCCGGAGTCGCGGCCGCCCCCGCCGTCGCAGCCGTCCCCGACCCGCCGGTGCGGTCCGACGCCCGGATCGCCGTCGTCGGCGCCGGCATCGCCGGACTCACCGCCGCCCTCACCCTCCAGGACGCGGGCCTCGCCCCCGTCCTCTACGAGGCCGACCCGGCCCGCGTCGGCGGCCGGATGTGGACCCAGCGGAACCACTGGGCCTACGGGCAGACCTCCGAGATCGGCGGCGAGCTCATCGACACCGGCCACAAGAAGATGCTGGAGCTCTGCCGCCGCTTCGACCTCCCCGTCGAGGACTTCCTCGGCGGCGGCCCCAACGGCGCCGAGGAGGTCCTCTGGTTCAACGGCGGCTACTACCCGCGCCACCAGGCCGACGAGGACTTCAACGGCGTCTACCAGGCCCTGCGCCGCGACCTGTCCGAGGCGGGGGAGGTCTTCTGGAACCGGACGACGCCCACCGGCACCGCCCTCGACGACATGTCGGTGTACGAGTGGATCGAGAGCCGCGTCCCCGGCGGGCACGCCTCGCCGCTCGGCCGGTTCATCGACGTCGCCTACAACGTCGAGTACGGCGCCGACACCACCGAACAGTCCTCGCTCGCCCTCGTCCTGCTCATGGGCTACCAGACCAATCCCGGCAACTTCAACATCTGGGGCCTGTCCAACGAGCGCTACCACATCACCGGAGGCAACGACCGGCTCCCGAACGCCATCGCGGCGGCCCTGAACCCCGGCACCCTCCGGAGGGGCTTCACCCTCCAGGCCGTACGGGCCAACGCCGACGGCACCCAGACGCTGACCTTCGCCGAGGGCGGCGCCACCCGGACCGTCACCGCCGACCACACCGTCCTGTGCGTCCCGCTGCCGGTCCTCCAGCGGCTCGACCTCACCCGGGCCGGCTTCGACCCGCTCATGACGAACCTGCTCCGGGACGCCCGCATGGGCCACTGCACCAAGCTCAACATGCAGTTCGGCACCCGCCCCTGGCGCGGCACCGGACCCTGGCCGGGGGTCTCCGCCGGCGACTGCTTCACCGACCTGGACATCCAGCAGACCTGGGACACCACCAAGATCCAGGGCGGCACCGGCGGCATCCTCATCCAGTACAACGGCGGCAGCCTCGCCCGGAACCTGAACCCCGCCGGACCCTTCTCCACCGAGGCCGACCCGTACGTGCGCGGCCTCGTGAGCCGCTACCTCGCCGGCGTCGACGCCTTCTTCCCCGGCACCTCACGGGCCTGGAACGGCCGCGCCCAGCTCTCCGCCTGGCACGAGAACCCGAACGCGCTCGGCGCCTACTCCTGCTGGCCGGTGGGCTACCTCCACCGGTACGCGGGGTACGAGGGCACCGCCCAGGGCAACGTCCACATCGGCGGCGAGCACTGCTCCTACGACTTCCAGGGCTTCATGGAGGGCGGCGCCACCGAGGGCGAGCGCGCCGCGCGGGAGGTGATCGACGCCCTGCGGTAGGGGTCAGGCCGCCGGCCGGATGTTGTGGTTGTGGCGGAAGACGTTGTCGGGGTCGAAGGCCGCCTTCACGGCGGCGAGCCGGGGGACGTTCTCCTCGCCGAACCCGGCGACGACCCGCTGCTCGCCCTCCGCGCCGATGAAGTTGAGGTACACGGCGTCCGTGGTCCACGGCCGCATGTCCGCGCGGACGTCGTGCACCCACTGCACCGCCCGCCCGTCGTACGCCGGGTCCTCCCAGGTCGCGAACGGGTGCACCACCCACGGCGCGGTCCGCCACGGCAGCGGATAGCCGGACGGGCCGGACGCCACCGCCCCGCCCATCATGAAGAGCACGTGCTGGGTCGCCGTCCCGGCCGGGATCCGCTCGCCGCGCGAACAGAAGACGTCCACGGCCTCCTCGGGGAAGCCGCTCAGATACTCCGCCGACCAGTAGTTCCGCAGCCCCGGCGGGTCGTCCATCATGGACTGGAGCTCCGCGTACGGGATGTCGGCGACGAGCTCCACCACCGGCCGCAGCGCGAGCAGCGGCTCGGCGGCCTCGCGGGCCCGGGACACCGGCCCCGCGCACGTCACCAGGGCGCCGCACACCAGCTGCCCCACCAGGTGCTCGGGCACGTACGGCTCCGGCGGGGCCGGGAAGTAGATGACCCCGCCGCCGATCTCGTCCGGCGCCCACTGCGCCAGCCGGCGGTAGGCGTCCACGACCTCGTGGCCGGACCGGGGCGGGAAGAGCATCAGTGCCACGCTCATGTGCGGCAGCTCGTGCAGCCGCAGCGTCAGCGAGGTCGCCACGCCGAAATTGCCGCCGCCGCCGTGCAGCGCCCAGAACAGCTCCGGGTTCTCCTCGTCGCTCGCCACCACGTGCCTGCCCTCGGCCGTGATCAGCTCGACGGCGAGCAGGTTGTCGCTGGCCAGGCCGAACTTCCGCTCCAGCCAGCCGGAGCCGCCGCCGAGCGCGAAGCCGCCGACACCGGTCGTGGAGACCCGCCCGCCGGTCGTCGCCAGACCGAACGGCTGGGTCGCGCGGTCCAGGTGGCTCATGAGCGCCCCGCCCTCGACCCGCACCGTCAGGTGCTCCGGGTCCGCGACCACCGCGTGCATCCGGCGCAGGTCGACCACGAGCGCTCCGTCGACGACGGAGACCCCGGCGACGCTGTGGCCGCCGCCGCGCACCGCGATCGGCAGCCCGGTCTCCCGGCCGAAGAGGATCGCGTTGGCCACGTCGGCCTGGGTCTCGCACTGGGCGATGACCGCCGGACGGCGGTCGATCATCCCGTTGTGGACGGCCCTGGCCTCGTCGTAGCCCGGATCGCCGGGCACGTACACCTCACCGGCCAGATCCTCGCGGAGTCCGGTCAGGGCGCTCGGCGGAACGGTGGTGTGGGGAGCCATGGCCGCCCCCCTTTCGGTACGGGGGCCAGAACACCTCTCATCGTAGGTCCGGGCCCCCGGGGCCGCCGCTCAGCCGCCGTACGCGCCGCTCGCCGTCAGCCGCAGCGCCGTGTCGATCAGCGGGACGTGGCTGAACGCCTGCGGGAAGTTGCCGACCTGCCGCTGGAGCCGGGGGTCCCACTCCTCGGCGAGCAGCCCCAGGTCGTTGCGGAGCGCGAGCAGCTTCTCGAAGAGGGTGCGGGCCTCGTCGACCCGGCCGATCATCGCCAGGTCGTCGGCGAGCCAGAACGAGCAGGCGAGGAACGCGCCCTCGTCGCCCTCCAGGCCGTCGACGCCCGCCTCCTCGCCGGCTGTCGGATAGCGCAGCACGAAGCCGTCCTCGGTGGACAGCTCCCGCTGGATCGCCTCGATCGTGCCGATCACCCGCTTGTCGTCCGGCGGCAGGAAGCCCATCTGCGGGATCAGCAGCAGCGAGGCGTCCAGCTCCTTGGAGCCGTACGACTGGGTGAAGGTGTTCCGCTCCTTGTCGTAGCCCTTCTCGCAGACGTCCCGGTGGATCTCGTCGCGCAGCTCCCGCCAGCGCTCCAGCGGGCCCTCCGCGTCCCCGGACTCGATCAGCTTGATCGTGCGGTCGACCGCCACCCAGGCCATCACCTTGGAGTGGGTGAAGTGCCGGCGCGGGCCGCGGACCTCCCAGATGCCCTCGTCGGGCTGGTCCCAGTGGGTCTCCAGGTAGTTGATCAGCTTGATCTGGAGCAGGGAGGCGTAGTCGTTGCGGGACAGGCCCGTCATGTGCGCCAGGTGGAGCGCCTCAGCGACCTCGCCGTAGACGTCCAGCTGGAGCTGGTTCGCCGCGCCGTTGCCGACCCGGACCGGGCCGGAGTTCTCGTACCCCGGCAGCCAGTCCAGCTCCGCCTCGCCGAGCTCCCGCTCGCCCGCGATGCCGTACATGATCTGCAGGTTCTCCGGGTCGCCCGCGACCGCGCGGAGCAGCCAGTCCCGCCAGGCCCGGGCCTCGTCGCGGTAGCCGGTGCGCAGCAGCGAGGAGAGGGTGATGGCCGCGTCCCGCAGCCAGGTGTAGCGGTAGTCCCAGTTCCGTACGCCGCCGATCTCCTCGGGCAGCGAGGTCGTCGGCGCGGCGACGATCCCGCCGGTCGGCGCGTACGTCAGCGCCTTCAGGGTGATCAGCGAGCGGACCACGGCCTCCCGGTAGGGGCCGTGGTAGGTGCAGTGCTCCACCCAGTCGCGCCAGAAGTCGGCGGTCGCCTCCAGGGAGCCCTCCGGGTCCGGCAGCGCCGGCGGCTCCTTGTGCGAGGGCTGCCAGGAGAGGGTGAAGGTGATCCGGTCGCCGGGGGTGACGGTGAACTCGGAGTAGGTGGTGAGGTCCTCGCCGTGGGTCTCGGCGTCGGTGTCCAACCAGACGGAGTCCGGTCCGGCGACGGCCACCGTCCGCTCGCCGACCTTGTGGACCCAGGGGACGATCCGGCCGTAGCTGAACCGCATCCGCAGCGCCGAGCGCATCCGCACCCGGCCGCTGATCCCCTCCACGATCCGGACCAGCTGGGGCGCGCCGTCGCGCGGCGGCATGAAGTCGGTCACCCGGACCGTGCCGCGCGGGGTGTCCCACTCGGACTCCAGGATCAGCGAGTCGCCCCGGTAGCGGCGGCGGTCGGCGGGGGCGGCTTCGGCGTCGGCGGGGCCGGCCGGGCCCACTCTCCAGAAGCCGTGCTCCTCGGTGCCGAGCAGCCCCGCGAAGACCGCGTGCGAGTCGAAGCGGGGGAGGCAGAGCCAGTCGACACTGCCGTCCCGGCAGACCAGCGCCGCGGTCTGCATGTCTCCGATGAGTGCGTAATCCTCGATACGCCCGGCCACGTGCTTCACTCCAGTCGAACGGCCTGTCCGCCCCTCGGGGCGCGTGCAGCAGATGTTGCGAGTTGCGAGAGGTGCCCGCGGTGCCAGTGTGCGGGATGGCCGGCTCCGGCAGCGGATCGAGGGGAAGCGACACGGCCTCCCGGTCCGGTTCCACGGGCGGGGGTGGTGCCGTCGGCCGGCCGCCCGGCGACGAGGCCGGGCGGGATGCTCCGCACAGTAGTGACCGTGGTGATCACCTGTGTAACGCGCTGCTCCACACGGGTGAACAGCTGCTTTCGATACGCCCCCGGAGCCCCGCCGGGCGCCCCCTGAGGCCCCGAGAAGGCCCGTCCCACCCGGTCGGAGGGCGTGCCGCCCGTGTGGCCGGAAGCGGTCTCCTGCTGTCACTGATACCCTGGTACCCCGTGGACCGGTGGGAAACGGCGCCAGCCGAAACCCCCGAAACCGCAGCGACGGCACCCCCGATTCTTCCGGAGGACCTGCCGCTTCGCACCTCCAGAACGCGACCACGGGAGCCCCCTCTTGGCGATGCCGCCCAACACCACGACGACCAAGCACATCTTCGTCACCGGGGGTGTCGCCTCCTCCCTCGGCAAGGGCCTCACCGCCTCCAGCCTGGGTGCGCTCCTCAAGGCCCGGGGCCTGCGGGTCACGATGCAGAAGCTCGACCCGTACCTCAACGTCGACCCGGGCACGATGAACCCCTTCCAGCACGGTGAGGTGTTCGTCACCAACGACGGCGCCGAGACCGACCTGGACATCGGCCACTACGAGCGCTTCCTCGACGTCGACCTCGACGGCTCGGCCAACGTCACCACCGGCCAGGTCTACTCGCAGGTCATCGCCAAGGAGCGGCGCGGCGAGTACCTCGGCGACACCGTGCAGGTCATCCCGCACATCACCAACGAGATCAAGTCGCGGATCCGCCGCATGGCCACCGACGACGTCGACGTCGTCATCACCGAGGTCGGCGGCACCGTCGGCGACATCGAGTCGCTGCCCTTCCTGGAGACCGTCCGCCAGGTCCGCCACGAGGTCGGCCGCGACAACGTCTTCGTCGTGCACATCTCGCTGCTGCCCTACATCGGCCCCTCCGGCGAGCTGAAGACCAAGCCGACCCAGCACTCGGTCGCCGCCCTGCGCAACATCGGCATCCAGCCCGACGCGATCGTGCTGCGCGCCGACCGCGAGGTCCCCACCGCCATCAAGCGCAAGATCTCGCTGATGTGCGACGTCGACGAGGCCGCGGTCGTCGCCGCCATCGACGCCCCGTCGATCTACGACATCCCGAAGGTGCTGCACACCGAGGGCCTCGACGCCTACGTCGTCCGCAAGCTCGACCTGCCCTTCCGCGACGTGGACTGGACCGTCTGGGAGGACCTCCTGGACCGCGTCCACAACCCCGACCACGAGGTCACCGTCGCGCTCGTCGGCAAGTACATCGACCTGCCGGACGCCTACCTGTCGGTGACCGAGGCCATGCGCGCCGGCGGCTTCGCCAACAAGGCGCGGGTCAAGGTCAAGTGGGTCACCTCCGACGACTGCAAGACCCAGGCCGGTGCCGAGAAGCAGCTCGGCGACTGCGACGCCATCCTCATCCCCGGCGGCTTCGGCGACCGCGGCGTCTCCGGCAAGGTCGGCGCCATCCAGTACGCCCGTGAGCACAAGGTGCCGCTGCTCGGCATCTGCCTGGGCCTGCAGTGCATCGTCATCGAGGCGGCCCGGAACCTGGCGGGCATCCCCGAGGCGAACTCCACCGAGTTCGACCCGGCCACCGCGCACCCCGTCGTCTCCACGATGGAGGAGCAGCTCGCCTACGTGGAGGGCGCCGGCGACCTGGGCGGAACGATGCGCCTGGGCCTCTACCCGGCGAAGCTCGCCGAGGGCTCGGTCGTCCGCGAGACCTACGACGGCGAGCCGTACGTCGAGGAGCGCCACCGTCACCGCTACGAGGTGAACAACGCGTACCGCGCCGAGCTGGAGAAGAAGGCCGGTCTGGTCTTCTCCGGCACCTCCCCGGACAACAAGCTCGTCGAGTTCGTCGAGTACCCGAAGGAGATCCACCCCTACCTGGTCGCCACCCAGGCGCACCCGGAGCTGAAGTCCCGCCCGACCCGCCCGCACCCGCTCTTCGCGGGCCTGGTGAAGGCGGCCGTCGAGCGCAAGACCGGCAAGAAGTAGCCAGGCGTTAACGTTGCCGGGGTACGGGTCCTGACGGGCCGGTACCCCGGTTTTCGTATGTGGTTCGGGTACGGGAGGACAGAGATGAAGGTGCAGGACACCCCGGAGGAGTGGCGCGTCGCCGCCACCACCACCCCCTTCACGGGAAACAAGACGAGTGTCCGCACGGACGACGTGGTCATGCCGGACGGCTCGGTCGCCCGCCGCGACTACCAGGTCCACCCCGGCTCCGTCGCCGTGCTCGCCCTGGACGACCAGGACCGGGTGCTCGTGCTGCGGCAGTACCGCCACCCGGTGCGGCAGAAGCTGTGGGAGATCCCGGCCGGCCTGCTCGACGTGCCCGGGGAGAACCCGCTGCGCGCCGCGCAGCGCGAGCTGTACGAGGAGGCGTACGCCAAGGCGGGGGAGTGGCGGGTCCTCACGGACGTCTACACCACCCCGGGCGGCTGCGACGAGGCCGTACGGATCTTCCTGGCCCGGGATCTCGCCGAGGCGGAGGGGGAGCGGTACGCGGTCTCCGAGGAGGAGGCGGACATGGAGGTGGCGCGGGTCCCGCTCGCCGACCTCGTGCGCGGGGTCCTCGCCGGCGAGCTCCACAACAACTGCCTGGTGGTGGGGGTGCTGGCGCTGGTCGCGGCGCGTGCGGGCGACGGTGTCGACGCGCTCCGCCCCGCCGACGCGCCGTGGCCCGCGAGGCCGTTCGAGAAGTAGGGCCTCCGCCGCGTTCCGCGCCCCGTTGTGGGCAGGCGTTCCGCAGGGGCGGAACGGGTGGGCACAACGGGACGGCGCCCTTGCCGGCGCCAGAGGCTTCCGGGCCTGAACCCGCACCGGGACCGCGCCGCACTCGTGGTGCGGGTCCAGGCGCGGGACGCGGAGGCCCCGCTGGGGGCGCCGTCCCGTGTGCCCACCCTCCCCCAAGCTCTCGGCTTCGCTCGAGCAGGGGGGACCCCCACGCCCCTGGCGGAACGCATGCCCACAACGGGGGCCGGCCGGTGTGACTGTCGGCTGATCCGATCGGGGGATGCGTCCGCCGCGCTCCGCGGGGTCGGCACCAGGGGCTGAACTACGCTCGTACACGCCCGTGCGGAGTCCCTCGCGGGGATCGGCTCGTGCGCAGGTGGACGGGAGTGTGGCCCGTGACGGATCAGGCGGTGGCAGCGGCCGGCAGCCGGCAGTTCTACGGCCGGCAGCGGGAGTTGAAGGCCCTCCGCGCCGACATCGAGCGGACCGGTCTGGACACCCTCACCGGCCGCAAGGAGCCCCGCGCCCGTGTCCTCCTCGTCGCCGGCCGGCCCGGCTCCGGGCGGACCTCGCTCGCCGAGGAGCTCATCGCCTCGGTCGCCGCGCGCTACCCCGACGGGGTCTACCGGGCGCGGCTCACCGAGCCCGGCGGGGAGCCCGTCCCCACCGCCAGGGCCGCCCGCGAACTGCTGCGCGACCTCGGGGTCGCCGAGCCGCCCGGCGCCGCCGAGGACGAGCTGACCGAGCTGGTCCGCGAGGCGCTCGGCACGCGCCGGGCGATCCTCCTGCTGGACGACGCCGTCGACGCCGAGCAGGCCGACCCGCTGCTCCCGGACAACCCCGACGCCCTCGTCGTCGCCGTGGCGCGGGGGCCGCTCACCGGCATCCCGGACGTCCGCCCCTGCACCCTCGGCGGGCTCGACCCGAAGTCGGCCATCGAGCTGCTGACCTCCGCCACCGGCTCGGTCCGCATCACCGTCGACCCGCAGGCCGCCGAGGCGCTGGTCGAGGAGTGCGGCGGACTGCCCGCCGCGGTGGTCCTCGCCGGCGGCTGGCTGGCCGGCCGGCCCGAGACCTCCGTCGCCGACCTCGCCAAGCGGCTGCGCGGCCTGAGCGGCGACTCCCTCACCCGTACCTTCCTCCTGGCCCACCAGGCACTGCCCCAGCCGGCCGCCCGGATACTGCGTTTCCTGGCGCTCGCCCCGCTCGGCCGGGCCGACGCCCACACCGCCTCCGCCCTGGCCGGCTGCTCGGTCTCTGCGGCGGCGACCACGCTCGCGGACTTCGCCCGGCTCGGCCTGGTGGCCGAGACCGCCGACGGGCGGTACGAGGTCCCCGGCCATCTCGTCCCCCTCCTTCGCGCCCAGCTGGAGGAGCGCGACCGGCCCGCCGAGGTGCAGCTCGCCCGGGCCCGGATGCTGGAGCGGACCGTACGGCTCCTCCAGTCCTGCCGTGCGGTCACCGAACCCGAGGGCTCCCCGGCCCGCCGCAGGCTCGCCGGTCTGCCGCGCGCCCTGCGCTTCCCCACCCCCGAGGAGGCCGCCGACTGGCTGGCCTCCCGCCGCACCGAGCTGCTCGCCTGCGCCCGGCTCGCGGTCGCCGACGGCGAGCTGGACACCCTCGCCCGCCGGCTCATCGCCTCCCTGGTGCGGGCGCTGACCGCGCACCGCGGGGCCGAGGCGGCCGCCCCCGACCTCTACGGGCTGCACCGGCTCGTCCTGGACGTCGCCGAGCGGCGCGGACTCCACCGCGAGCGGGCCGCCGCCCTGCTCAACCTCGGCGACCTCGATGCCAAGACGGGCCGCACGAAGGACGCCCTGCTGCGATATCGGTTGGCATGGGAGGTCGGAAGGCAGGCAAATGATCCGTACGCCACCGGTCGCGCAATGGAATCCGTAGGTGGCAGCTATCAGGAGCTCGGCGACTGGCAGCGGGCCGGCGACTGGTACGGCCGCGCCCTGGCCCAGCGCCTCGCCCATGACGAGCGGGCCGACCAGGCCCGCCTGTACGCCCGCCTCGGAGCCGTGCAGACCTACGCCGGGAGGTACGGGGAGGCGCTGCGGCACTGGCGGGCGGCAGCGGCCGGCTACCGCAGGCTCGGCGATCTCCCGGGCCACGCGCGGGCGTTGAGCGAGGCGGCCCGGGTACAGGAGTACGCCGGACGCCCCGAGGAGTCGCTGCGGACCTGCGAGGAGGCGGTCGAGTGGGCCCGTCGCGCGCGGGACACCCGACTCCAGGCGGCGCTCCAGCTGCGGCTCGCCGACACCCTGGACCGGCTCGGCGACCCGGCCGCGGCGCGGCTGCACCGGGCCGCGGCGGACCGTCTTCTGGAAACCGACCGCTGCGCCTACGAAATCCGCAGTGGGTCTGCGGAAGATTAGTACTTTGAAAGGCTAGACAGCGGGAACTCCTTCATTAGACTGGTTCCGCCGCGTTCGAACGTGGTCTGCTCCGGTGTGCCGCAGTGCATCCGGGTATGTATCGCAGTGCACCAGTTATCCCCCCGATTCAAGGACCGTGATCGACGATGAAGGTCGGCATCCCCCGCGAGGTCAAGAACAACGAGTTCCGCGTGGCCATCACCCCCGCCGGTGTCCACGAGCTCGTCCGCAACGGCCACCAGGTCTTCATCGAGCAGAACGCCGGCGTCGGCTCCTCGATCACGGACGAGGAGTACGTCGCCGCGGGCGCCGGGATCCTCGCCACCGCCGACGAGGTCTGGGCCACCGCCGACCTGCTCCTCAAGGTCAAGGAGCCGATCGCGGAGGAGTACCACCGTCTCCGCAAGGACCAGACGCTCTTCACCTACCTGCACCTCGCGGCCTCCAAGGAGTGCACGGACGCCCTCCTGGAGTCCGGCACCACCGCCATCGCCTACGAGACGGTCGAGACCGCGAACCGCGCGCTCCCGCTGCTCGCCCCGATGTCCGAGGTCGCGGGCCGCCTGGCCCCGCAGGTCGGCGCCTACCACCTGATGCGCTCGGCCGGCGGCCGCGGCGTCCTGCCCGGCGGCGTCCCCGGCACCCACGCCGGCAAGGCCGTCGTCATCGGCGGCGGCGTCTCCGGCTGGAACGCCGTGCAGATCGCCGTCGGCATGGGCTTCCACGTGACCCTGCTCGACCGTGACATCAACAAGCTCCGCGAGGCCGACAAGATCTTCGGCACCAAGGTGCAGACCGTCGTCTCCAACGCCTTCGAGCTGGAGAAGGCCGTCGTCGAGGCCGACCTCGTCATCGGCGCCGTCCTCATCCCGGGCGCCAAGGCCCCGAAGCTGGTCACCAACGAGCTCGTCGCCAAGATGAAGCCCGGAAGTGTCCTTGTCGACATCGCGATCGACCAGGGCGGCTGCTTCGAGGACTCGCACCCGACCACCCACGCCGAGCCGACCTTCCAGGTCCACAACTCGGTCTTCTACTGCGTCGCCAACATGCCCGGCGCGGTCCCGAACACCTCCACCTACGCGCTCACCAACGCCACGCTGCCCTACATCGTGTCGCTGGCGAACAACGGCTGGGTCGAGGCGCTGCGCCGCGACGCCGCCCTCGCCCTGGGCCTCAACACCCATGACGGCAAGGTGGTTTACAAGGAGGTCGCCGAGGCGCACGGCTACGAGCACGTCGAGCTGAGCACCCTCGTCGGCTGACCCAGGAGCCGCCCTCGCGAGGGCTCCGGCGGCGGCCCCGTCAACGCCCGCCGTCAATGTCACGCACCCGGCCGGACCTTGTTCGACAAGGTCCGGCCGGCTGTGTCTCCGGCCACGCCAAAACGTTCGGTCAACTCGCCTCGAACGTAACCCTTTAACCGTTTCGCACACCCCTGAAACGTGTGGATGCGTGGTCGCGCACCCTTGACAGAGCCGTGTTCGGTTGCCGACACATCGGGCCGGGTCCGGGCGATTGTGTTGCTGCGGAGCGGTGACACGCCATAGAGTCGCCAACCGTCGGCATGGTGCCACGCTGACAGATCGATAAATGTTCCTGGTCACATCCAAGGAGGTAAGACGACTTGTGAATAAGTCGACATTTACTCCCGGGAGCGGTGCGCCAGGTGCCCCGGTCGGCTCCGTCGCGGTGCGGACCTTCGCGACGCACCAGCCCATGACGACACCCCACACGCTGAAGACGATGGACGGCCTACACGTGAACGCCACGGCCGGCAACGAGATGGGCCGAGAGTCCACCCACTTCGCCGCCTACGACGAGCTGCCCGAGGGGCACTTCTACGACCCCGACGCCGAGTACGAGCCCGACCCGGAGTACGCGGCCACCCTCGCGCCCGACGCTGCCCGCCAGCGCCGCGAGCGGATCGGCCCGACCGGACGGCCGCTGCCGTACTTCCCGATCCCGGGCCCGCTGACCGACCACGGCCCCGCCAAGATCATCGCGATGTGCAACCAGAAGGGCGGCGTCGGCAAGACCACGTCGACCATCAACCTGGGCGCAGCGCTCGCCGAGTACGGACGACGGGTGCTGCTCGTCGACTTCGACCCGCAGGGCGCCCTGTCGGTCGGCCTCGGCGTGAACCCGATGGAGCTCGACCTCACCGTCTACAACCTGCTCATGGAGCGGGGCATGTCGGCGGACGAGGTGCTGCTCAAGACGGCGGTCCCGAACATGGACCTGCTGCCGAGCAACATCGACCTCTCCGCCGCCGAGGTGCAGCTGGTCTCCGAGGTCGCGCGCGAGTCCACGCTCCAGCGCGCCCTCAAGCCGCTGATGAACGACTACGACTACATCGTGATCGACTGTCAGCCCTCGCTCGGCCTGCTGACCGTGAACGCCCTGACGGCCGCTCACAAGGTCATCGTGCCGCTGGAGTGCGAGTTCTTCGCGCTGCGCGGCGTCGCCCTGCTGACCGAGACCATCGAGAAGGTCCAGGAGCGGCTCAACCCCGAGCTGGAGCTCGACGGCATCCTCGCCACCATGTACGACTCGCGGACCGTGCACTCCCGCGAGGTGCTCGCGCGCGTCGTCGAGGCCTTCGACGACCACGTGTACCACACGGTGATCGGCCGGACGGTGCGCTTCCCGGAGACCACGGTCGCCGGCGAGCCCATCACCACGTACGCCTCCAACTCCGTGGGCGCCGCCGCCTACCGCCAGCTCGCCAGGGAGGTGCTCGCCCGGTGTCACGCCGAGTGAGTCTGCCCGGAGCCGACGAACTCTTCCGTACGACCGGGGGGACGGCACTGCAGTCGTCGTCGCCCCGCCGAACCGTTCCCGCTCCGGCGGGAGAGAGCGACACGGCGGCCGGCGCGGACGGCGGCGCCGCCGGCTCCGCCGAGCACACGGCCGCCGAATCGGAGGCGGCCGAGCCGCGCGCCCGGGAGACCGAGGCGGTCCCCGCGCAGCAGCCCGCCCCCGTGAAGGCGGCCGCCCAGGCCGGCGCTCCCGCGCGACGCCGGGGCCGGGCCGCCGCGCGGCGGCCCAGCGGCCGGGAGCGGCACGACGAGAAGATCACGGTCTACGTCTCCGCCGAGGAGCTCATGGACCTGGAGCACGCGCGCCTCGTGCTGCGCGGCGAGCACGGCCTCGCCGTCGACCGCGGCCGGATCGTCCGCGAGGCGGTGGCCGTGGTCCTGGCGGACCTGGAGTCCCGCGGCGAGGCGAGCATCCTCGTCCGCCGTCTGCGCGGCCGCTGACGGTACCCTGCGGGCGGCCCCGCCCCCGCACCCCCTGGAACCGCCCCGATGCACCCGCACGCCGACGAAACGTCCCGCCCGCCGCGCCGCCGCGCGCTGGGCCGGGGCGGCGGGCTCGACGACCCCCCTGAGGCCCCGGCTCCGGTGCCGGAGGCGCAGGCGGAGCCCGTGCCGGACCCGGTACCCGCTCCCGTGGCGGAGCCCGCAGCGGCCTCGGAGCCCGGGGACGGGGACGGGCGGTTCACCGTGCGGCTCGCGAACTTCGAAGGGCCGTTCGACCTGCTGCTCCAGCTGATCACCAAGCACAAGCTGGACGTCACCGAGGTCGCGCTCTCGCAGGTCACCGACGAGTTCATGGCCCACATCCGCAACCTCGGTCCGGACGGGGACCTCGACCAGACCACCGAGTTCCTGGTCGTCGCCGCCACCCTGCTCGACCTCAAGGCCGCCCGGCTGCTGCCCGCCGCCGAGGTCGAGGACGAGGCCGACCTCGCCCTCCTGGAGGCCCGCGACCTGCTCTTCGCCCGGCTCCTCCAGTACCGCGCCTACAAGCGGATCGCCGAGATCCTCGCCGAGCGCTGGGAGCAGGAGGGCCGGCGCCACCCCCGGACCGTCGGCCTGGAGCCGCACCACGCCGAGCTGCTGCCCGAGGTCGTCATCTCGGTCGGCGCCGAGGGCTTCGCGAGGCTCGCCGTGAAGGCGATGCAGCCGAAGGCCGCGCCGCAGGTGTACGTCGACCACATCCACGCCCCGCTGGTCAGCGTCCGCGAGCAGGCCGGGATCGTCACCGCCCTGCTGCGCGAGCGCGGCACCGCGGACTTCCGGGAGCTGGTCGAGGACGCCGGGGACACCCTGACCGTCGTCGCCCGCTTCCTCGCCCTCCTGGAGCTGTACCGGGAGAAGGCCGTCGCCCTCGACCAGGAGGACCCGCTGGGCCGCCTCACGGTCTCCTGGACGGGCGGCGACGGCGAGACCCGGGTGACCGAGGAATTCGACCAGGAGGACCAGCCGGTATGAGCGACCTCAAGCCCGCCCTCGAAGCCGTCCTGATGGTCGTCGACGAGCCCGCCACCGAGGCCCACCTCGCCAAGGTCCTCGACCGCACCCCGCGCGAGGTCGCCGACGCCCTCCACGAGCTGGCCGACGAGTACACCGCCGACGGGCGCGGCTTCGAACTGCGCAGGGTCGCCGGCGGCTGGCGCTACTACACCCGCCCCGCCCACGCCGCCGCCGTCGAGGCCTTCGTCCTGGACGGCCAGCAGGCCCGGCTGACCCAGGCCGCCCTGGAGACACTGGCGGTGGTCGCGTACCGCCAGCCGGTCAGCCGTTCCCGGGTCTCGGCCGTCCGCGGGGTCAACTGCGACGGCGTGATGCGGACCCTCCTCCAGCGGGGCCTCGTGGAGGAGGCGGGCGCGGAACCCGAAACAGGTGCGATCCTGTACAGGACGACGAACTACTTCCTGGAGCGGATGGGCCTGCGCGGCCTGGACGAGCTTCCGGAGCTCGCGCCCTTCCTCCCCGAGGCGGACGCGGTCGAGCCGGACTCCCTGGAAGGCGTTCCGTCGTTCGACCCCGACCGGGACGACGAACCCGGCGGGGACGGACCAGCGGACGAAGAGACGACGGAAGTTTGATGCGAAGCAGCAGCGGCAGGAACAGCGGAAACAACGGCGGGAGCCGTGGTGCCAAGAGCGGCGGCCGCGGCAACGACTACCGGGGCGCGGGCAACAACCGCGACGAGCGCGGCCAGAGCGCCGGCCGCCCCCGGAAGGCCCGCCCCGAGGAGCGCAGCTACGACGTGAGCATGCCCTCCGACGCCCCGCGCAAGGGACGTGGCGACACGGCCCGCGGCGGCGCCAAGGGCGGCCCCAAGCAGTCCCCGAAGCAGCCCGCCGGCGGGCAGCGGCGGGGCCCCGGCGGCCGTACGGCCCCGGCGCGCTCGCGCGAGTACGACGCCAGGACCGAGGAGCGCAACCGCGAGCGGTACGCGAACAAGCCCCAGGTCAAGACCCCCAAGACCTTCCCGGGCGCCGAGCAGGAGGGCGAGCGGCTGCAGAAGGTCCTGGCCCGCGCCGGCTACGGCTCGCGCCGCGCCTGCGAGGAGCTGATCGAGCAGGCCCGCGTCGAGGTCAACGGCGAGATCGTCCTGGAGCAGGGCCTCCGGGTGCAGGACAGCGACGAGATCCGCGTCGACGGCCTGTCGGTGGCGACCCAGTCGTACCAGTTCTTCGCGCTGAACAAGCCGGCCGGCGTCGTCTCCACCATGGAGGACCCCGACGGCCGCCAGTGCCTGGGCGACTACGTCACCAACCGCGAGACCCGGCTCTTCCACGTCGGCCGGCTCGACACGGAGACCGAGGGCATCATCCTGCTCACCAACCACGGCGAGCTGGCCCACCGTCTCACCCACCCCAAGTACGGCGTGAAGAAGACCTACCTGGCCGCCATCACCGGCCCGCTGCCCCGCGAGGTCGGCAAGCGGCTCAAGGACGGCATCGAGCTGGAGGACGGCTACGCCCGCGCCGACCACTTCCGCGTGGTCGAGCAGGTCGGCAAGAACTACCTGGTCGAGGTCGTGCTCCACGAGGGCCGCAAGCACATCGTGCGCCGGATGCTCGCCGAGGCGGGCTTCCCGGTCGACAAGCTGGTCCGCACCGCCTTCGGCCCGATCGGCCTGGGCGACCAGAAGTCGGGCTGGCTGCGCCGCCTGTCCAACACCGAGGTCGGCATGCTGATGAAGGAAGTCGGTCTGTAGGGCCCACGCCCTCCGGCACAGGGGCCCCGTATCCGCGTCGCGGATACGGGGCCCCCGCCGTTCTCCGGGCTTGTGCGCGGACCCCGCCGCCTTTTATAGTCACAGTGACTCTTAAGGAGGCGGGCGTGAGCCTCGCGGACGTACTCGAACCCCTCCAGCAGCCCCTCTTCACGCTGCTGGACACCCCGGTCGGCTGGACCGAGGTCCTCGGCTTCGGCAGCGGCGCCCTGTGCGTCTGGCTCGTCGCCCGGCAGCACCTCGCCAACTGGCCGATCGGCATCGCCAACAACGTCTTCTTCGTCCTGCTCTTCACCCAGGCCGGCCTCTACGCCGACGCCGGCCTCCAGATCGTCTTCATCGTCCTCGCCGCGTACGGCTGGTGGACCTGGACCCACGGGGGTGGACCAGGCTCCGCCGAGGCCCTTCCGGTGCGGCGCACCACCCGCACCGAATGGACCTGGCTGCTCGCGGCGGGGACGGTGGGGACCCTCGCCCTCGCCCTTCTCCTCGACCGGGCCACCGACTCCACCGTCCCCTTCTGGGACGCCCTCACCACCGGCCTCTCCCTCATGGCCACCTACGGCCAGTGCCGCAAGCGCCTGGAGTCCTGGTGGCTGTGGATCGCCGCCGACGTCGTCTACGTCCCGCTGTACGCGCACAAGGGGCTCTACCTGACCTCGCTGCTGTACGTCGGCTTCATGGCCCTGTGCGTGGCCGGCCTGCGCGGCTGGAGCCGCGACCTCGCCGCCGCCCGCCGCCCGCTGGAGGCCGTGGCATGACCGCGTACGGCCACGGGCTCGTCCTCGGCAAGTTCTATCCGCCGCACGCCGGCCACCACCACCTCGTCCGCACCGCCCTCGCCGCCTGCGAGCGCGTCACCGTCCTCGTCTGCGCCTCCTCCGTGGAGTCCCTGCCGCTGGCCGAGCGGGTCGCCTGGATGCGCGAGGTCCACCCCGACGCCCTCGTCGTCGGAGCCGTCGACGACATCCCCGTCGACCTCACCGACCCCGGCGTCTGGGACGCCCACATGGCGGTCTTCCGGGCCGCCGTCCCCGAACCCGTCGACGCCGTCTTCACCTCGGAGCCGTACGGCGAGGAGCTCGGCCGCCGCTTCGGCGCCGTCGCCGTCGCCGTCGACCCCGAACGGCTCCGCTTCCCCGTCTCCGGCACCGCCGTCCGCGCCGACCCCACCGCCGCCTGGGACTTCCTGGAGCCGCCCGTACGAGCCGCGCTCACCCGCCGGATCGTCGTCCTCGGCGCCGAGTCCACCGGCACCACCACCATGGCCCTCGCCCTCGCCGACCACTACCGGCGGCGCGGCGGGATCTGGGCGCGCACCCGGTACGTCCCCGAGTACGGCCGCGCGTACAGCGAACTCAAGCTCGCCGAACTCCGCGAAAGCGACCCGGCCGCCGCCTGGCCGGACGTCGCCTTCCACACCGCCGACTTCCCCGTCATCGCCCAGCGCCAGGCCGAGCTGGAGGAGGAGGCCGCCCGCGACGGCTCGCCCGTCCTCTTCTGCGACACCGACGCCTTCGCCACCACCATCTGGCACGAGCGGTACCTCGGCACCACCAGCGAGGCCACCGGCGAGATCGCCGCCCGCGGCCGGCAGCACCTGTGGCTGCTCACCGACCACCGGGGCGTCGACTTCGAGGACGACGGGCTGCGCGACGGGGAACACCTCCGGCCGTGGATGACCGCCCGCTTCCTCACCCAGCTCGCCCACAGCGGCCGCCGCACCGTCGTCCTCACCGGCCCCCACGAGGAGCGCCTCGCCACCGCCGTCGCCGCCGTCGACGCGCTGCTCGCCGAGGGCTGGCACCTCGCCGACCCCCTCCCGGAGCGCCGATGAACACCCCGCCGCGTCCCGAGGGGTACGACCCCCGGGCCTTCGAGCCCTTCGCCGTCACCGTCGACCTCGCCGTCCTCACCGTCCGCGCCGGCCGGCTGCACGTCCTGCTCGTCCAGCGCGGCCAGGAGCCGTACGCCGGCGCCTGGGCGCTCCCCGGCGGCTTCGTGCTGCCCCGCGAGTCCGCCGGCACCGCCGCCCGCCGCGAACTCGCCGAGGAGACCGGACTGCCCGGGGCCACCGTCGCCGGGCTCCACCTCGAACAGCTGCGCACCTACACCGAACCCGACCGCGACCCCAGGATGCGGGTCGTGTCGGTCGCCTACACCGCCCTCGTCCCCGACCTCCCCGAACCGCGCGGCGGCGGGGACGCGGCGGAGGCCCGCTGGCTGCCCTACGACGAGGTCCCGGCGCTCGCCTTCGACCACGACGTGATCCTCGCCGACGCCCGCGAGCGCGTCGGCGCCAAGCTGGAGTACACCTGCCTCGCCACCGCCTTCTGCCCGCCCGAGTTCACCCTCGGCGAGCTGCGCGAGGTGTACGAGACGGTCTGGGGCGTCCCGCTCGACCGCCCCAACTTCCGGCGCAAGGTCCTCACCACCCCCGGCTTCGTCGAGCCGGTGGAAGGACCGCCGCGCCGCACCGGCGGACGGGGGAAACCGGCCGCGCTCTACCGGGCGGGCGAGGCCACCGCCCTCCACCCGCCGCTGCTCCGACCGGAAGGACGATCCGCATGACCAAGCAGAAGCAGGCCGCCACGGGGACGCTGATGGGACTGGCGCTGGGGGACGCCCTCGGCTTCCCGACCGAGTTCAACGACGTGCCCGCGATCCTCGCCAAGTGCGGGCCGTGGCGGACGATGGAGCTGCCGGTGACGCGGGGGACCGCGTACATCACCGACGACACCCAGATGACCCTCGCCCTGGCCCGGGGCATCCGGACTGCCATGGACCGGGGGCCGCTCGCCCCGCTCCGGCTCGCCCGGCCCGTCCGCGACGAGTTCGTCGACTGGTACCACTCGCCCGAGAACAACCGCGCCCCCGGCAACACCTGTCTGCGGGCCTGCATGCTCCTCGACGGCGACCGTCCCTGGCAGGACGCCAGTCAGATCGGCTCCAAGGGCTGCGGCGCCAACATGCGCGTCGCGCCCCTCGGCCTCGTCCCCGGACTGAGCGAGGAACAGCGTGCGGGCGCCGCCCAGCTCCAGGCCGCGCTCACCCATGGGCACCCCACCGGGCTCGCCGCCTCCGACCTCACCGCGCGGGCCGTGTGGCTGCTCGCCCAGGGGGTGGACCCGGCCGGGCTCGTCGGTCAGCTGCGCTCGTACGCGTACGAGAACCGCGACACGTACCACGAGCGCTGGCTCGGCGACCTCTGGACCCGCTCCCAGGACCCGAGCGCCCTGCATTTCGTCCGGCGCGGGTGGGACGAGTGCCTGGCCGTCCTCGAACGGCTCGACTCCGTGCAGCGCACCGCCGACCCGGAGCTCGACCCCTGTACGTACACGGGCGACGGCTGGATCGCGGAGGAGGCGCTCGCCACTGGGCTGCTCTGCTTCCTGCTCTTCCCCGGCGACCCGCTCACCGCCCTGCGCCGGGCCGCCTGCACCCGCGGCGACTCCGACTCCATCGCGGCCCTCGCGGGCGCCTTCGCCGGTGCCCACCTGGGCGCGGACGCCTGGCCGGCGGAGTGGACCGCCCGGATCGAGCACCGCGACGAGCTGCTCGGACTCGGGGCCCTCTGGGACGCGTGAGCGGCTTCTGGAAGGCTTCGGTCCCATGACGCTCACCATCGAGGCCCACAAGGCCGATCTGACCGCCGTCGTCGCCGAGGAACCGGACCCCCTCCTCTTCGCCACGGTCTCCGGCGCCCACCTGTACGGGTTCCCGTCCCGCGACTCCGACGTGGACCTGCGGGGCGTGCACCTGCTGCCCCCCGAGGCACTGGTCGGGCTCCGGGAGCCGGAGGAGACCCGGGACCGGATGTGGACGCGGGACGGCGTCGAGATGGACCTCGTCACGCACGACCTGCGGAAGTTCGCCCGGCTGATGCTGCGCCGCAACGGCTACGTCCTGGAGCAGCTCACCTCTCCGCTGGTCGTGCACACGACCCCCGTCCACGCCGAGCTCGCAGCCCTGGTGCCGGGGGTGCTCACCACCCACCACGCCCACCACTACCGGGGCTTCGCGGCCACCCAGTGGCGGCTCTTCGAGCGGAGCGGCGAGCTCAAGCCGTTGCTCTACACCTACCGGGCGCTGCTCACCGGCATCCACCTCATGCGCTCCGGCGAGGTCCAGGCCCATCTGCCCACGCTCGTGGGGGAGGTGCCGGAGGCCCCGGCGAGGGTCCCGGACCTGGTCGCGGCGAAGACGGCCGCCGAGCACGGCGCCGCCGGGGTGGCGGCAGAGGACGTACGGGCCGAGGTGGAGGCGCTGCAGGAGGTGCTCGACGCGGCCCGGGCGGAGTCGGCCCTCGCGGACGGCGTCCGCGCCGGGGACGCCCTCCACGACCTCGTCGTCCGGGCCCGGCTAGAGCACCTGAAGGGCTGAGGCGCGGCGGGCGCGGATCAGGAGGTCCTGCACGCGCGCGTGGTCGGGGGCGGGCGGCAGGGGGCTGGTGCCGAGGGCGGTGTCGGACTCGTCCTGGAGGCGGTTCATCCAGGACTCGACCTCCGGCCACGGGACCTCGCCGCGCTTGACGGCGAGCAGCCGCTCCCGGTCCGCGCCCACGTCGATCCGCAGCTCGCCCGTGCGCAGCAGGTCCCGGCAGCTGCCGAGCAGCCGCAGCAGGTGCATGGCGTGCTTCCAGCGCGGGTGGCCGTACTGGCGGACGTCCGCCTCCAGCTTGCGGCGCTGGCCGCCCGCGTACCGGACGAAGGTGGCGTGGGCCCGGCGGGAGAGGAAGGCGCCGCGCAGGTCGAGGAGTTCGCGGCCCCACTCGGTGGTGTGGACGACCAGGGGGGAGTGGAGGCACTCCAGGACGTTGGGGTTGTTGCGGAGGGCCAGCTCGCAGAAGCGTTCCAGCTCCCAGCTGAACTGCTCGGGGGCCGGGCCCTCCACGTGCGCCGGGGGCTTGTCGAAGCGCCAGAAGAGCGGCGTCGGGGCGAGGTAGACGCCCCGGGTGTCGGTGTCGCTGTCCTCGGTCGCCAGTCCGAAGGCGCGCGAGCCCATCACACAGGCGTAGACGGTGTGCTCGCGCACCAGCGCCTCGGGGGTCATGTCCACGGCGGTCATGGCGGCCAGGCTACGCGAGGGTGATCGTCTCCCCCGAGACGGTGATCTCCTCGGCGGGCAGCGGCCGCGGCGCCGGGCCGGCCTTCACGGCGCCGTCGGTGATGCTGAACTTCGAGCCGTGGCAGGGGCAGTCGATCGTGCCGTTCGCGACCTTGTCCACCGTGCAGCCCTGGTGGGTGCAGATCGCCGAGAACGCCTTGAACTCGCCCTTCGTGGGCTGCGTCACGACCACCTTGCGGTCCTTGAAGACGGTGCCGCCGCCCACCGGGATCTCCGAGGTGCTCGTCAGCGGGGTGCCGCTCGGCTCCGCCGGGGTCGGCGCGCTCGACTCCGTACCGCCGTCGCCGCCTCCGCCGTCGTCCGAGCCGCAGCCGGTGGTCGTCGCCGCGGCCGCCGTCGTCAGGGCGGCCGCCGCGAGCAGGACCGTCCGGCGGGGTGCCGTCGGTGCCGTCGGGGTCGTCCGTGTCGTCCGTGAGGTCATACGGCCAGCTTCGCGCCGGCCGCGCCGCCGCCCCCGCAACACGCCGGGCCCGGACTACACCCAGGGCACCAACTCCCTCGCACGGCCGTCCGCGTCCCGCAGCACCTCCAGGACGGCCGTCACCGCCGCCCGCTCCACCGGCCCGTACACATGCGGGAAGAGCCGGTCCTCCGAACCCTCCCAGCGGACCTCCCCGGACAGCAGCGCCGGGTCGATCACCAGCACCAGGAGCGGGCCCGGCACGTCCCGGTAGTGGGCGTCGGCGATCGCGAGCGCCGCCTGCTCGTCCGGCGAGCAGTGCACGAAGCCCTCGGCGGCGAGCGACGGCGGGGCGTAGGGGAGGGCGGGGTCCGCGGACCACTCGTCCAGCGGTACGACATGGAGCAGCATCCGCCCTTTCTACCCGCTCCGCACCGGCGCCCGCACCGGGTGGCGGAATCATCTGGTATGCGTGAGATTGAGGCGATCGGGGGCTGTGTACCGGACGAAAGGCGGAACCACCATGGCGGGCAACGATCTCGGCAGTCTCCTCGGCTCCCTGCTCGGCGGAGGCGGCGGGCAGGGCGGCGGGGCCGGCGGCATCCTCGGCTCCCTGCTCGGCGCGCTCGCGGGCGGCGGCCAGGGGAGCGGGGCCGCGGGCGGCGGGGGCAACGGCCAGAACCCGCTCGGCGGGCTGCTCGACATGCTCACCAAGTCCGGCCTCGCCGACCAGGCCCAGTCCTGGATCGGCACCGGCGAGAACCAGCCCGTCGACGGCGCCCAGATCGCCCGGGCGCTCCCCGACGAGACCCTCCAGAAGGTCGCCCAGGACGCCGGGGTGACCCCGCAGCAGGCCGCCGACGAGATCGCGCAGTCGCTGCCGCAGGCCGTCGACAAGCTGACGCCGGGCGGATCGCTGCCGCAGGGCGGGTCGCTGGAGGACATCATCCGGGCGCAGAAGCTCTGACGGCGTCGGTCCTCGGCCGTCGCCGTCAGGCCGTACGCGGCGCCCGCCCCGCGCGTCTCGCAGGGCGGGCGCACGCGCGCGTGCCGTCCCCGGGCTGACTAGGCTGGCCCCTTACCGCCACCGCCCTGCCGCGCCCCCAAGGACATCCCCCCGTGAGAACAGCGCTCGTCATCGGAACCGGACTGATCGGCACCTCCGCCGCACTCGCCCTCGCCGGCCGGGGTGTCACGGTCCACCTGCGCGACCACGACCCGGCGAGCGCCCGGACCGCGGCGGCGCTCGGCGCGGGCACCGACGCGGAGCCCGAGGGCCGGGTGGACCTCGCGATCGTCGCCGTGCCGCCGGCGCACGTCGCCGCCACGCTCGCCGACGCCATGCGCGCCGGGGCGGCCCGCGGCTACCTCGACGTGGCCAGCGTCAAGGGCGGGCCGCGCCGCGACCTGGAGGCGACGGGCCTCGACCTCGGCGCGTACATCGGCAGCCACCCGATGTCCGGCAAGGAGCGTTCCGGCCCGCTGGCGGGCACCGCCGACCTCTTCGAGGGCCGGCCCTGGGTCCTCACGCCGACCCGGGACACCGACACCGAGGTGCTCAACCTCGCGCTGGAGCTCGTCGCGCTCTGCCGGGCCGTGCCCGTCGTCATGGACGCCGACGCCCACGACCGGGCGGTCGCCCTCGTCTCCCACACCCCGCAGCTCGTCTCCTCGATGGTCGCGGCGCGCCTGGAGGAGGCGGAGGAGTCGGCCGTACGGCTCTGCGGGCAGGGGATACGGGACGTCACGAGGATCGCCGCGTCGGATCCGCGCATGTGGCTGGAGATCCTCTCCGCCAACCCCGGACCGGTCGCGGACGTCCTCGCCGGGGTCGCGGCGGACCTCGACGAGACGGTGCGGGCGCTGAGGTCCCTCCAGTCCTCGGACGAGGAGGAGCGGCGGGGCGGGGCGGCGGGCGTCGAGGACGTGCTGCGGCGCGGGAACGCGGGGCGCGCGCGGGTGCCCGGCAAGCACGGCGCGGCGCCCACCGCCTACGAGACCGTCGCGGTGCTCATCAGCGACCGGCCCGGGGAGCTGGCCCGGATCTTCGCGGACGCCGGGCGGGCGGGGGTCAACATCGAGGACGTCCGCATCGAGCACGCGACGGGCCAGCAGGCGGGCCTGGTCCAGCTCATGGTCGACCCCAAGGCCGCCCCGGCCCTCTCCCACTCCCTGCAGTCCCAGGGCTGGTCCCTCCGCACGCCCTGACTCCTCCGCGGGACGCGGGCCCGCGCGGGCGGCGGGCGGGGGCCCGCGGGGACGGGGCACGGGCGGGTTCGGGGACTCGGTAACCTTGTAGGGGTCCGGCTGTCGCCGGGGCCCCGCCCACCCAGGAAGGTCACCCACCGTGGAATCCGTGATCGTCGCCATCGACGGCCCCTCCGGCACGGGCAAGTCGAGCACCTCGAAGGCGGTCGCCGCCAAGCTGGGTCTCGACTACCTGGACACAGGCGCCCAGTACCGGGCGATCACCTGGTGGATGATCGGCAACGGGGTCGACGTGGCCGACGCCGAGGCCGTGGCGAACGCCGCCGGCAAGCCCGTCATCGTCTCCGGCACCGACCCGTCCCGCCCCACCATCACGGTGGACGGCGTGGACGCCGCGGGACCGATCCGCACCGAGGAGGTCACCTCCCGGGTCAGCGCGGTCAGCGCCGTCCCGGAGGTCCGCGCGCTCATCACCGAGCTCCAGCGCCGCATCGCCCGCGAGGCCGAGCGCGGCATCGTCGTCGAGGGCCGGGACATCGGCACCACCGTCCTCCCCGACGCCGACCTCAAGATCTTCCTCACCGCCTCGGCCGAGGCCCGCGCCGCCCGCCGCTCCGGCGAGCTGAAGGGCGTCGACGTGCGGGCCACCCAGGAGGCCCTGGTCAAGCGGGACGCGGCGGACTCCAGCCGCAAGACCTCCCCGCTCGCCAAGGCCGGGGACGCGGTGGAGGTCGACACCACCGAGCTCACCCTCGACCAGGTCATCGAGTGCGTCGTCACCCTGGTGGAGGAGAAGAGGGCGGCCGTCAAGTGACCCAGCCGTCCGCGAAGGGCGCCGCGGTCGGCCGCCGCATAGGCATCGGACTGATGTACGGCTTCTGGAAGCCGCGCGTCCTCGGTGCCTGGCGGGTGCCGGCCACCGGCCCCGTCATCCTGGCCGTCAACCACGCGCACAACATCGACGGCCCCATGCTCATGGGCACTGCCCCGCGCCCCGTGCACTTCCTCATCAAGCAGGAGGCGTTCGTCGGACCGCTGGGCAGCTTCCTGGAGGGCATCGGCCAGGTGAAGGTCGACCGCGAGTCCACGGACCGGAACGCGATCGGCAACGCGCTGGGCGTGCTCGAACAGGGCGGGGTCCTCGGGATCTTCCCCGAGGGCACCCGGGGCGAGGGCGACTTCGCCTCGCTCCGCGCCGGGCTCGCCTACTTCGCCGTCCGCTCCGGCGCCCCGATCGTCCCGGTCGCGGTCCTCGGCAGCACCGAGCGGCCCGGACGGCTCGTGAAGGGGCTGCCGGCCCTCCGCAGCCGGGTGGACGTCGTCTTCGGGGACGCCTTCGAGGCCGGCGACGGCAGCGGGCGGCGTACCCGCAAGGCGCTCGACGAGGCCACGCTCCGCATCCAGGAGCACCTCACCGGCCACCTGAAAAACGCCAGGCGCCTCACCGGGCGCTGAGTGACACTTCAGTAGTGGGACCACGGCTCCGGCCGCCGGGACCACCGACCACGAATGATCAAGGAACGGACTTCATGAACGACCAGCACGACCACGGGGCACTTGGCGACGCCGAGTACGCGGAGTTCATGGAGCTCGCCGCGGAAGAGGGCTTCGACATCGAGGACGTCGAGGTGGCGATCGAGGAGGCCGGCCACGGGCCGCTCCCCGTCCTCGCCGTCGTCGGCCGTCCGAACGTCGGCAAGTCGACCCTGGTGAACCGCATCATCGGCCGCCGCGAGGCGGTCGTCGAGGACAAGCCGGGCGTCACCCGCGACCGCGTCACCTACGAGGCCGAGTGGGCCGGCCGCCGCTTCAAGGTCGTCGACACCGGCGGCTGGGAGCAGGACGTCCTCGGCATCGACGCCTCCGTCGCCACCCAGGCCGAGTACGCCATCGAGGCCGCCGACGCCTGCCTCTTCGTCGTGGACGCCACCGTCGGCGCCACCGACACCGACGAGGCCGTCGTCAAGCTCCTGCGCCGCGCCGGCAAGCCGGTCGTCCTCGCCGCCAACAAGGTCGACGGCCAGTCCGGCGAGGCCGACGCCGCCATGCTCTGGTCGCTCGGCCTCGGCGAGCCGTTCCCGGTCTCCTCGCTGCACGGCCGCGGCACCGGCGACCTCCTCGACGAGGTCCTCAGGAAGCTGCCCGAGGCCCCCGAGCAGTCCTTCGGCAAGGCGCTCGGCGGCCCCCGCCGCATCGCCCTCATCGGCCGCCCCAACGTCGGCAAGTCCTCCCTCCTGAACAAGGTGGCGGGCGAGGACCGCGTGGTCGTCAACGAGCTGGCCGGCACCACCCGTGACCCGGTCGACGAGCTCATCGAGCTCGGCGGCGTGACCTGGAAGTTCGTCGACACCGCCGGCATCCGCAAGAAGGTCCACCTCCAGGCCGGCGCCGACTACTACGCCTCCCTCCGCACGGCCGCCGCCGTGGAGAAGGCCGAGGTCGCGGTCATCCTCATCGACACCACCGACCAGATCTCGGTGCAGGACCAGCGGATCATCACGATGGCCGTCGAGTCCGGCCGCGCCATCGTCATCGCGTACAACAAGTGGGACGAGCTCGACGAGGAGCGCCGTTACTACCTGGAGCGCGAGATCGAGACCGAGATGCAGCAGGTCTCCTGGGCGCCCCGGGTCAACGTCTCCGCCAAGACCGGCCGCCACATGGAGAAGCTGGTCCCGGCGATCGAGACCGCCCTCGCCGGCTGGGAGACCCGCGTCCCCACCGGCCGGCTCAACGCCTTCCTCGGCGAGCTGGTCGCGGCCCACCCGCACCCGGTCCGCGGCGGCAAGCAGCCCCGCATCCTCTTCGGCACCCAGGCCGGCACCAAGCCGCCGCGCTTCGTGCTCTTCGCCTCCGGCTTCCTGGAGGCCGGCTACCGCCGCTTCATCGAGCGCCGGCTGCGCGAGGAGTTCGGCTTCGAGGGCACCCCGATCCACATCTCGGTCCGCGTGCGCGAGAAGCGCGGCAAGAAGAAGTAACGCGGCAAGAAGAAGTAACCCGCACCGCGCACACGGCCGAGGGCCGGAGTCGTACCGTACGCGGACGACTCCGGCCCTCGGCCGTTTCTCCTGCCCCGGCCGCGCTCAGAGGCTGCGGCGGGGCCCCGGCGGCAGCGCCGCCTGCGGGGGATGGTGCTGGGGGGCCGA
The DNA here is from genome assembly GCF_040633895.1 of Streptomyces sp. NPDC007863. Classification (NCBI taxonomy): domain Bacteria; kingdom Bacillati; phylum Actinomycetota; class Actinomycetes; order Kitasatosporales; family Streptomycetaceae; genus Streptomyces; species Streptomyces sp. NPDC007863. The sequence continues at coordinate 23,210 of NZ_JBEYEI010000030.1, read as the reverse complement.
CCAGGCCGACGGATACGCCGCGTGGTGCTGGCCGTGGAACCCCGAGAGGCCGGTGAAACCGGACAGGCCCGTGCTCATCGCCGTGCCGAAGGCCCGGAACGCCAGCTCCTCCTCGCCGCTGCGGTCACCCGGAAGCGTGCGGAACGACCGGCGGTACTCCGAGTACAGGGCATCGAAGATCGGCGTCGCCGAGTACCCGGCCGGAACGTCCTGCGCCGGGCGCATGGCGGGGATCGGACTCGGATACGGCTGGGGGAAAGGGTCGTATGGGTGCACGTAGGTGCCAACGACCCCGCCGTCCGTCGGATGCGGGCGGCTCTCCGAAAGAGGGGCCCGCCGGGGCCGGGGGACGGTCGGGACCCCCGGCCCGCGCACCGGCCCTATCCCCGGACGCCCGTCGTCCATCAGGTCCCGGCCAGCGGCATCGCGGCGGCGACCAGGCGCCCGTTGGCCGCGGCCTTCTCCAGGGCGTCCCGCAGCAGGTCCTCGCGCGGCTGCTGGCCGATGGAGCCGACCGGCGCGGCGAAGACGAGCACCGTGTGCGACTTGTTGGCCGCCGCGCGCCAGCCCTCGGTGACCTGGAGCGGCTGGTGCGCCTGCCACCAGGCCGCCTGGCCCCCACCGCCCGCGCCGGGCTGGAGCACCGAGTGCAGCTGGCCCATGGCGACCAGGACCGACCAGCCGGGCAGCGCGGCCGGCTTGGTGTTCAGGTCCTCGACGGGGTGGAAGCCCTGCTCGGAGAGGAGCGACAGGAACTCGTCGGTGAGCCCGCCGGAACCGGGTCGGGCCACCGGCGCGGTCGGCTCCACGACCAGCGCCGGGTGCAGCTCGCCGTCGATCAGGACCAGACCGCTGGTGACGCCGAGCACGGCCTGCTCGGGGTGGGCCGCGGAGAGGGCGTCGGCGGCGTCGGCGGCCGTGATGGAGGCGACGGCGCCCTGGAGCTGGTCCTCGGCGACCTGGACCACCTGCGACGGGATGCAGCTGGCGTGGGCGAACGCGAGGACCGCGGTCTCCTCGCCGACGAACAGCACCGTGGAGGTGCGCTCCTGCTCGGAGTCGCCCGGCGTGCGGCAGGAGGTGCAGTCGTAGCTGCCCGGGGCGTTGTCGCCGGCGAGCAGCCGGTCGGCTTCTTCGTCGCCGATCTCGGCGCGTACGTCCTCGCTGACGTCGAGCATGCGCGGCACGGAGGGCTCCCTGGATTCGGTAAGGACGGACCCCGGGCCTTTCCCGGGCGTCTCATGCCGAGTTCAACGGGTCAGGCGCGGGCGGGGTCACGCGCGGAAGCGAGGCAAGTTGCCACTGGCGCGTGCGGGCGCCCGGGGACGGGCGGCCGTGGTGCCTCCGGCGGGGGCGGCACCGGGGGTGACTCCGACCGGGTGGGAAGTGAACAGTGTTCCGCGCGGCACGGGGGTGGGGCCCGGGCGGCCGACCTAGCCTGCGGCGATGTCGATGATCCGATTTTGGACAGCCGGCTCGCTCGCGGCGGCCTCCGCGGCGGCGCTGCTCGCCCTCCACCAGGCGCCCGTCGCCCTCGCCGCGCCCGGCGACGACGGGCCCGGCACGGCCGGAGCGCCCGGAGCGCCCGGCGTACCGGCGGTGCCCGTGCTGCCGGACGCGGCGGCGGGCGCGGTCGCGGAGGCGCTCGCCGACGCGGCGGCCGCCGTCGAGGCGGCCCAGGGCGCCGTCGGCGGGACCGGCGGCGTCGGGGCGGTCCCGCCGCCACCCTCGGCGGGACCGGCGGGCGTGCCCGCGTACGCCTGCGCCGAGGACCAGTGGCCCTGGGGCTGCGTCGCCGAGTGCGAGAGCAGCGGACGCTGGGACGTCAACACCGGCAACGGCTACTACGGCGGCCTCCAGTTCTGGCAGCCGACCTGGATCGAGTACGGCGGACTCGCGTACGCCCGCCGCGCCGACCTCGCCACCCGGCAGCAGCAGATCACCGTCGCCGAGGACGTCCTGCGCGTGCAGGGCTGGGGAGCCTGGCCGGTCTGCTCCAAGCGGTACGGGCTCAGCGGCCGCGCCCACACCGTGCAGCCCGGCGACACCCTCGCCGGCATCGCCCGCCGCTTCGCGGTCAAGGGCGGCTGGCAGCGGCTCTACGAGGCCAACAAGACCGTCATCGGCCCCGACCCGAACCGCCTGTACGTCGGGATGATGCTGCGCATCGCACCGCTCTGAGCGGCCCAGGCCGTGTCTTCCGGATCAGGCCGGGCGGCGTTCCTCCGCCGCCTCGCCGCTGAAGACGCGGGTGCCGCGGCGCAGTTCGTGGAGGAGGGTGCCGGGCGGGAGGCCGTCGGGCACGCGCTGTTCGGCGAGGAGCACCGCCGCGCCGGTCTCGGTGGCGAGGGCGGCGAGCAGGGCGTAGGTGTGGGCCGCGACCGGCGGGGCCATGCCGAGGGCCGCCTCGTCGACGAGGACCACGCGGGCGGGGCGCAGCAGGGCGCGGGACACCGCCAGCATCCGGCGTTCGCCGCCGGAGAGCGTGCCCGCGGTGCGGGGGAGCAGCGGGACGAGGGCCGGGTACGGGACCGGGGCGGCCGGGCCCGCGAGGGCCAGGTTCTCGGCGACGGTCAGGCCCTCGTACACGGCGCCCCGGTCCGGGACGAGGCACAGTCCTCGGCGGGCGCGTTCGTGCGGGGGCAGCGCGGTGACGTCCTCGCCGCGCCACAGGACCCGGCCGGCCGAGAGCCGTACCGTCCCGGCGAGGGCCCGCAGCGCGGTGGTGCGGCCGGCGCCGTTGCGGCCCGTCAGGACGGTCACCGTGCCCGCCGGGACCGGGAGGTCCAGGCCGTGCAGGGCCTCCAGGGGCCCGTAGCGGACGCGGGCGCCGCGCAGCTCCATCTCGGTGGTCATGGGCGGAGCCGGCCTCCCTCCATCGTGTGGACGGTGGCCGCCGTGCCGGCGACGAGGTCCGGGTCGTGTTCGACGACGAGGACGGTCAGGCCGTCGGCGGCGAGCGCGGTCAGGAGCCGGGACAGGGCCTCGGCCTCGGCCGCGTCCAGTCCGGCGGCCGGTTCGTCCAGGAGCAGGGTGTGCGGGTGGCCCGCGAGCGCGCGGGCCAGCTCGACGCGGCGCAGCAGGCCCGTCGGCAGGCCCGCCGTGCGGCGGTGGCGCACGGGCCCGGCGAGGCCCGCGAGCCGGAGGGCGCGTTCGGTGGCGGCGGCCGGGTCGCCGCGGCGGCGGCCGTGCTCGGCGCCGACGCGGACGTTCTCCTCCACGGAGAGCGACGGGAACAGGGCCGGCTGCTGGAAGGTCCGCGCGAGGCCGAGGCGTGCCCGGGCGTGGGCGGGGCGGCGCGTGACGTCCCGGCCGTCCAGGAGGACCCGGCCGCCCGGGCGGGGGCGGGCGGCGCCGGCCAGGCAGTCGAAGAGGGTGCTCTTCCCGGCGCCGTTCGGCCCCACCAGCGCGGTGACCTCGGCGGTCGGCAGTACGAGCCCTACCCCCCTGAGGGCCGTCACCCCGCCGGGGTGCGTGAACCAGAGCCCCTCGGCGACGAGCCGCTCGGCCGGCGGGTCCCGGGGGGCTTCCCGGCCCGCGGCCGGGGCGGTGCGCCGGCTCGTCGCGGCCGTGCGGGGGTGCGGGGCGCGGGGGGCTCCGCGGTTCCGGGGGAGGTTCAGGAGGGCGGTCAGCGGGGGGAGGCGGCCCGTCTGGGTGGCCAGGAGGCCCAGGGTCAGGGCGGCCAGGGCGGCGGGGGTCGTGGTGTCGGTGGTCAGCAGGAGGGGGGCCGCGAGGAGGGGCGTGAGGAGGTTGTCCGCGCCCAGGACCATGACCGCGGCGAACCAGAGGAGGCCGCGCAGGGGGTCGTACGCCGTGGGGTCGAAGGCCTGGGTGGCCATCGCGAGGAGGCCGCCGCCCAGGGCCGCCAGGGCGGCGGCCAGGGTGAAGACCAGGAGTTTGAGGGGGGTCGCGGGGATGCCGGCGGCCTCCGCGGCGGGTTCGTGGTCGCGCAGCGCCGCCAGCGCGCGGCCGGTGCGGCCCCGGCGGAGGGCCGCCACCAGGAGGAGGGCCAGGGCGAGCAGGAGGAGTTCCAGGGCGTAGTACGCGCGGTCCGTGGCGAAGGGGCCGGGACGGGCGGGGGCGGCCAGGTCCGCCGTGGCGTAGGGCTGGGTCAGGACGAAGCGGCTGACCGCCACCCCGACCGCCAGGGTCGCGAGGGCCAGCGCCAGGCCGTGGCGGCGGATCGCCGGGCCCGCCGTCAGCAGGCCCGCCGCTCCCGTCAGGGGGACCGCCAGGGCCAGGGCCGGGAGGGGCGGGACGCCGGCCGTCGTGAAGAGGGTGGTGAAGAGGGCCCCCAGGCCCGCGTAGGCCGCCTGGCCCAGGGCCAGCAGGCCCGTGCGGCCCGTCACCACGACCAGGGAGAGGAGGACGATCGCGAGGGCCGGGACCTGGACCGCCGTGCGCAGGTCGGCGCCCCCCGCCACCAGGGGGAGGAGGAAGCAGACGGCGGCGAAGGGCCAGACCGCCGGGGGCGTGCGGGTCGCCCGGGACGGGGGCGGCAGCGCGTCCTGGCCCTTGCCGCCGATGCCCGGCAGGACGAGCGCCGCGACCAGCAGCGCGAGGACGAAGAGGTTCGCCCCCACCGAGCGCAGCAGCGGCTCCGCCCAGCCCTCCGGGTGGAAGCGGGTCAGCTGGGCCTGGGTCACCCCGATCAGCAGCGCCGCGCCGATCGCGACCGGCAGCGACCGCATCCGGGCGATGACCGCGACCGCCATCACCTCCACCACGAGCAGCGGCAGCCCGTACGGGTCGAGCCGGACGTACGGGGCGAGCAGCACGCCCGTCAGCCCGGCGGTGAACGCGCCGAACGCCCAGCCGGCCGCGGCGATCCGGTCCGCGTCCACCCCGGCGAGGACGGCCAGCGGGCGGTTGTCGACCACCGCCCGCAGCTCCCGCCCGAAGCGGGTCCACCGGGTCACCGCCGTGACCAGGCAGGCCACCGCCACCACCGTCGCCAGCTGCAGCCAGGGATCGTCGCCGAGCAGGACGGGCGCGTCGTTCCGGGCCCCGGCGCCCCAGAGCAGGACGGCCGCGCCCACGAGGAGGACGAAGACGCCGGTGGAGGCGACCAGGGTGCGGGCCGGACCGGCGCCCGCCCGGGCCAGCGGGCGGAAGACGGCCCGGTCGAGGACGAGACCGAGACCGGGCGCCACCACGAACAGGGTCAGCAGGGCCGCCGGCCACAGCGGCCATCCCCAGGCGACCACCAGCTGGCGGAGCACGTACGCGCAGATCATGGCGACCGCGCCGTGCGCGAGGTTCAGCACCCCGGTCGCCCGGTGGGTGACGATCAGGCCGATGCCGGTGAGCGCCGCCGCGCTGCCGACCGCGAGGCCGGCCAGCGTCAGCTCGTACGTCAGGGAGGCCACGGCTCACACACCGGGCAGGGCGCGAGCGCCGGGTCCCCGGCGGCCGGCACCGCGTCCGCGCGGTCCGCCACCAGCGGGCAGTCGGGGCGGTGCGCCAGCGTCCCGCCGGGGACGCGCAGCGGCGGTTCCCCGGAGGAGGGGGCGGCGGTGTCCGGGTCCGTCCCGGGGGGTTCGGAGCCGGCCGGCCGTGCGTCGGTACGCCGCGCCGCCGCCGCGCCGATCAGGACCGCGCCCGCCACGATCAGCGCCGCCCCCGGCACGGTGCACGAGGCGAGGTAGGGGAGCTGGCGTTCGGCGAAGCGCTCGCCCGAGATCCCGTACCAGCCGAGGACGCACAGCAGCGCGCCCCCGGCGGCCGCCACCAGGCCGCCCCACAGCAGGAACCGCGCCGTCGGCACCGCGAGACCTCCGCCCTTTCCTCCGACTATGCCCCGTATTCTTGCGCTCCGCTCCGTATCGTCCGACCCTGGAAGCACGACGCCGAACGGTGGTGAGCCCGATGGTTCTCAGGCGACGAGCGGCCGCCCTCGCGGCCGCTGCGGTGCTGCTCCTCACCCCGGCCGTCGCGGCCTGCTCCGACGACGAGCCCGCGACCGGCAACCAGGTCACCACCACCGCCCCACCCGGTATGACGGCCCAGCCGCCCGGCGCCGAGGAGCCCGACGACCCCGCCGCGGCCAAGGAGGAGATCACCCGGAACTGGGCGGCCTTCTTCGACGCGGACACCCCGGCCGCCGAGCGGGTGGGGCTCGTGGAGAACGGCGAGGAGATGGAGGCCGTCCTGGCCGCCTTCGCCGACAACCCGCAGGCCGTGGCGACCAGCGCCGAGGTCACGGACGTGGCCTTCACCTCGTCCTCCGGCGCCGACGTCACCTACGACCTGCTCGTCGGCGGCAACCCGGCGCTCCCCGACTCCCGGGGCACCGCGGTGCTGCAGGACGACACCTGGAAGGTCTCCGTGAAGACCCTGTGCGGTCTGGTGCAGCTCAGCGGTGTCACCGTCGAAGGCTGTTGAGACGGCCGCGGCGCGGTTCCCGGCCCTGCTGCTCGCCCTGCTCCTGCTCCTCCTGGCGGGATGCGGCAGCCGGCTCCCGGAACGCGCCTTCGGGACGCGGCCCACCGCCCACCCCTCCGGCGGTGAGCCGCTCCGCGTCGGCATCATCACCAGCGCCACCAGCCCGGTCGGCGGCGCCGCCCTCACCGGCCCGCGCGACGGCGCCCGCGCCTGGTTCGACGCCCTGAACGCCGCCGGCGGGCTCGACGGGCGCCGGGTCGAGGTCGAGACCTGTGACGACGGCGGCAGCGGCGTCGGCAACACCGCCTGCGTCCGCGAACTCCTCGACGAGAAGAAGGTCTTCGCCCTCGTCGCCACCACCGCCCTCGACTACGAGGGCGCCCCGCTCGTCTCCCGGGCCGGCGTGCCCGACGTCGGCGGCCAGCCCCTCACCCCCGCCTACGAGACCTACCCGCACCTCTACTCGCTCTACGGCAGCTCCGCCCCGCGCACCGGCGCCTCGCCCGGCTGGGACGGCACCCTGTACGGGGGCACCGAGGTGTACCGGTGGTTCGCGCGCGAACGCGGGGCGCGGACCGCCGCCGTCGTCGCGTACGACCAGCCGGCCTCCGCCGCCTACGCCCGGCTCGTCGCCCAGGGGCTGCGGGCGGAGGGCTACCGGGTCGTGGACGAGCGGGTCGACTTCGTCCTGCCGGACTTCCGGGCCGTCGCCGCCGATCTGCGCGAACGCCATGTCGATCTGGTGTTCGACGCGCTGGACGGGCACGGCAACGTCCGGCTGTGCGAGGCGATGGAGGCGCTCGGCGTCCGCGTCGACGCCAAGGTGACGAACGTGCAGAACTGGTCCTCCTCCGTGGCGCGCGACTACGCCCGCGCGCCCGGCTGCCGTGACTCCCTCTGGGTGACCGGGTCGAGCCGCAACGTGGACGAGACCGGGCACCCCGCGGTCCGCGCCTTCCGGGCCGCGATGGGGGAGCGGGAGACCTCCCAGTGGCAGCTGGAGGGCTGGGCGGCCGCCATGTGGTTCACCGACGCGGCCCGCTCCTGTCTCGACCGCCCCGACCGGGGCGGACTCACCCGGACGTGCGTCGAGGCGTATCTGAACCGCCAGGAGCCGTACACCGCACGGGGGTTGCTGCTCCCCGTCCGCTTCGAACACCTGGAGCGCCCGCCCGCCACCCGCGAGACCTGCCTCTCCGTGGCCCGCTGGCGGGACGGGAGCGGCTGGGTGAGCCAGGGGGAGATGACGCGGAACTGCGCGGTCGTCCCCCAGCTCGGTTACCGGCCGTGAGGAGCGCCGCCGTCGGAGCAGTACAGTCGCCCCGACCTACCAACTGACCGGGGGGAACCGGCAGATGCGTATCTCCTTCCTGCTCCACAACGGCTATCACTACGGCGGCACGATCCGGACCACGTTCACGCTCGCCGAACAACTCGCGGAACGGCACGAGGTGGAGATCGTCTCGGTCTTCCGCCACCGTGACCGGCCCCGGCTCGGCCTTCCCTCGGGGGTGACCCTCCGTCACCTCGTCGACCTGCGCGAGGACTCGCCGGAATACGACGGCGACCACCCCGACGCCCACCGCCCCGCCCGCGTCTTCCCGCGCGGCGACGGCCGGTGGAAGCAGTACAGCGCGCTGACCGACGCGCGGATCGGGGACCTGCTGCGCGGGGTGGCGGCGGACGTCCTCGTCGGCACCCGGCCGGGGCTCAACGTCCAGCTGGCCCGGCAGGCGGGGCCGGGGCCCGTCCTCGTCGCCCAGGAACACCTCGTCCTCGACGGGCACAGCCGCCGGCTGCGCCGGGACATCGCTCACGAGTACGCGCTCCTCGACCTCGTCACCACCGTCACCGAGGCCGACGCGCGGTCCTACCGGCGGCTCGGGCTGCCCGGTTCCGTCCGCGTCGAGTCGGTGCCCAACGGGGTGCCCGCGCCCGCGGTGCCGCCCGCCGACCCCGCGTCCCGGGTGGTCGTCGCGGCCGGCCGGCTCACCCGGGTCAAACGTTTCGACGTCCTCGTCGACGCCTTCGCCGAACTGGCCGGCGACCATCCCGACTGGAGCCTGCGGATCTACGGCAGCGGGGACGCCGCGCAGGACCTGCGGGCGCCGCTGACCCGGCAGATCGAGGCCCTCGGGCTCGGCGGACGGGTCCGCCTGATGGGCCAGGTCCACCCCATGGAGCCGGAGTGGGCGAAGGGCTCGATCGCGGCCGTCACCTCCGAGCGGGAGGCCTTCGGCATGACGATCGTGGAGGCGATGCGGTGCGGCCTCCCGGTGGTCGCCGCGGACTGCCCGCACGGGCCGCGCGAGATCGTCGAGGACGGCGTCGACGGCCGGCTCGTCCCCGTCGGGGACCCCCAAGCGGTGGCCCGCGCGCTCGGCGAGCTGATGGCCGACGAGGAGCGGCGGGCCAAGGCGGGCCGGGCCGCCCTCGCGGCGGCGGAACGCTTCGACCCGGCCCGCATCGCCGCCCGCCACGAGCAGCTGTGGACCGAGCTCGTGGACCGCGCCGCCCCCCGCCGCGCCCACTCCCCGGCGGCCGCCGCCCGGCACGCCTGGACCGGCCGGGCCTACGACGCCGCCTACACCGCCAAGGCCGGCGCGGGCCGCACCCTGCGCCGCCTCGGCCTGCGCTGACCCGTCCCGCCGCCGGGGCTACCGGCCCGGCGGCGGGCTCGTGATCCGCATCCGCTCGTAGTGCGCGAACTCCGGGTGGTGCAGGTCGAAGGCGGGGGACTCCGAGCGGATGCGGGGGACGGAGGTGAAGTTGTGGCGCGGCGGCGGGCAGGAGGTGGCCCACTCCAGGGAGCGGCCGTAGCCCCAGGGGTCGTCGGCCCGGACCTTCGGGGCGTACCGCCAGGTGTGCCAGACGTTGTAGAGGAACGGCAGGGTGGAGGTGCCCAGGAGGAAGGCGCCGATGGTCGACAGGGTGTTCAGGGTGGTGAAGCCGTCGGCCGCCAGGTAGTCGGCGTAGCGGCGGGGCATGCCTTCCGCGCCCAGCCAGTGCTGGACGAGGAAGGTGAGGTGGAAGCCGGTGAAGAGGGTCCAGAAGTGGATCTTCCCGAGCCGTTCGTCGAGCATCCGGCCGGTGAACTTCGGCCACCAGAAGTGGAAGCCGGCGAAGGTCGCGAAGACGACCGTGCCGAAGACCGTGTAGTGGAAGTGGGCGACGACGAAGTACGAGTCGGTGACGTGGAAGTCCATCGGCGGCGAGGCCAGGATCACCCCGGTCAGGCCGCCGAAGAGGAAGGACACCAGGAAGCCGGTCGCCCACAGCATCGGGGTCTCGAAGGAGAGCGAGCCCCGCAGCATGGTCCCCGTCCAGTTGAAGAACTTCACCCCGGTCGGCACCGCGATCAGGAAGGACAGGAAGGAGAAGAACGGCAGCAGCACCGCCCCGGTCGCGAACATGTGGTGCGCCCAGACCACCACCGACAGACCCGTGATCGTCATGGTGGCGGCGATCAGGCTGAGGTAGCCGAAGATCGGCTTCCGGGCGAAGACCGGGATGATCTCGCTGATGATGCCGAAGAACGGCAGGGCGATGATGTAGACCTCGGGGTGGCCGAAGAACCAGAAGAGGTGCTGCCAGAGCAGCGCCCCGCCGTTGCCGGGGGCGAAGGTCAGGGCCCCGAACCGGCGGTCCGCCTCCAGGGCGAGCAGCGCCGCCGCGAGGACGGGGAAGGCGATCAGCACCAGGACCGCGGTGAAGAGCACGTTCCAGGTGAAGACCGGCATCCGGAACATGGTCATGCCGGGCGCCCGCATCCCGATGATCGTGGCGAGGAAGTTCACCGAGGTGAGGATCGTGCCGAAGCCGGAGAGCGCGAGCCCCATGATCCACAGGTCGGCGCCGATCCCGGGGGAGCGGACCGCGCTGTTCAGCGGGGCGTAGGCGGTCCAGCCGAAGTCGGGCGCTCCGCTCGGGGTGAGGAAGGAGCCGACGACCATCAGGCCGCCGAGCAGGAACAGCCAGTACGAGAACATGTTCAGGCGCGGGAAGGCCACGTCGGGCGCGCCGATCTGGAGCGGCACCAGCTCGTTGGCGAAGCCCGCGAAGGTCGGGGTCGCGAAGAGCAGCAGCATGATCGTGCCGTGCTGGGTGAAGGCCTGGTTGAACTGCTCGGGGGAGAGGAACTGGATCCCCGGCCGCGCCAGCTCCGCCCTCATCGCCATCGCGAGGACCCCGGCGAACAGGAAGAAGGCGAAGGAGGTCGCCAGATAGAGGTGACCGATCTTCTTGTGGTCGGTGGTGGTGAGCCAGTCGATCAGGATCCGGCCGAGCCGCTCCCGTCCGCCCGATTCCGCCGCGGTGGCCGCAGCCTCGGTCCTCATCGGTGCCTCCGCCCCGTGTTCCGTTCTCCGGCGTCCGGTCAGCGTAAGCATTGTGTAAGGGAACGGTGAGGGAGCGGCGCGCGGACTCCGCCGACATTTCGCCGGTGAATTCCCCCGAACGGTTCGTGCGAACCTCCGGCCGCCTTTTCGAATTACCGGAGAAACGGCCGGAAACAGACGTTCCGCCGTGGCCGGGTCCGTCACGCCGGCTGTCGAGAAGTTGTGACGCAAGCGTGACCGCGAGGGGACTAACGTGAACCCCATGGCACCCATGTCGCGCAGCCCCGAACCACCCCGAGACGCGCCCGAGTCCTATGTGGGCCTCGACGCCGACGGCGCCGGCCGGCTCGCCCGGACGCGCGGCTGGCGCGTCGTCCGGACCCTCCCGCCCGGTGCGATCGTCACCATGGAGTACGTCGCCGGGCGGCTCAACTTCGAGGTCGAGGACGACACCGTCACCCGCTGCTGGATCGGCTGAGTCCGGACGCGCGAAGGGCCCCGACCGCACAGCGCGGTCGGGGCCCTTCGCGTACGGACGGGGCGGGGGTCAGGCGGTGAGGCGGTCCGAGGACGGGCGGGCCGCCCTGGCCCGGCTCGCGGCCGCCCCCACGGTCTCCCTGGCCGGCTCCTCCGCGGCCGGGGCCGGGAAGAGCCGCGGCCCGCCGGAGGCCACCGGCAGCGAGGGCACCAGCCGGCGCCGGGCCCGCAGCCGCTCCCTGATCCGGTCCCGTCGGTCGAGGATCCAGCCCTCCACCGCGGCGATGACCGGCTCGCACCAGGGCAGCGCGAGCAGGATCAGCAGGCCGGCGGCCCAGCCGAGCAGCACGTCGCTGAGCCAGTGGGTGCCGAGGTAGACCGTCGTGAGGCCGACGCCGAGGGCGACCACGGCGGAGAGCGCCGACAGGTAGCGGCGGGCCCGCGGGGTGGTGGCGAGATAGGCCAGGATGCCCCAGGTCACCACCGCGTTCGCGGTGTGACCCGAGGGGAATATGTCGCCGCCCGCGAACAGCTCGGCCGAGCCGACCTGTGTCGCGTAGTGGGGGCCGAGCCGGCCGAGTCCGAGCTTCACCGCGCCGACGGTGACGTTGAGGAGCAGCAGGGCCGCGCCGAGGGAGAGGAGCGGCCGCAGGGTGTGCTGGCGCCAGGAGCGCCAGCCCAGCCAGGCCGCCACCATCACCGCGGTCGGACCGCGCTGGCCGAGGACGACGTAGTAGTCCAGGAAGGCGTGCAGCTCCGGCCACTGCTGGTAGGGACGGAAGAGCATGATCTTCCAGTCGAGGGTCACCAGCCAGGTGGACAGCAGCACCGCCACCACGACGATGAGATAGAACGCCGACGTCCCGCCGAAGAGGGCGAGACGCGTCCGGGTCATCCGCGGGACCTCTATCTTCGGCGGGACCGGCTCCCGGTCCAGCCGGGCAAAGATGTCGGTACGCACCCAATCGACGTTACAGGGGGTGAGGAGACGACCCGGGCGATCCGCTCCCTTCGTGATGACGATGTGATGTGGAGTGGGTCTCAGTCGCCCGCCTTTTCCGGACTCCCGTCGGAAAATCCGATGACCTTCAGCCCTATTGCCGCCGGGGGCGATTCCGGAAGCCTGTTTGCGTGGCACGGAATTACTTCAAACACCCGTCCGTGCGGAATTCCATGCGACGCGCGGGCCGGACGGAGTGGCGTACGCCACACCGGGAGCCTCGCCGGGGTGAGAGGTGCGCCACCCTCCAGGGCCCCGTCCTCGCGTACGCTGACGGCTCACTCGCCCCTCATCGCCGCGCCGCCCACGCACATCAGCCCAGGTCGGCGGCGTCTGCCGAGCGCGAGAGCATCACTTGGAGGTACGCACATGTCGCGGACGATCACGGCCCCAGCAGGACGGCGGGCCGCCGCCGGCGGCGGCGCCAACCGCTGGGCCGTCCTCGTCGTCCTCTGCGTCAGCCTTCTCCTGGTCGCCCTGGACGCGACCATCCTCCACGTCGCCGTCCCCTCGCTCACCGAGAACCTGCGCCCCGGCGCGACCGAGCTGCTCTGGATCGTCGACGCCTACCCGCTGGTCTGCGCCTCGCTGCTGATCCTCTTCGGCACCCTCGGTGACCGGATCGGCCGGCGCCGGGTGCTGCTCCTCGGGTACGGGATCTTCGGCCTCGCCTCGGCCGTCGCCGCCCTCGCCACCGAGCCCTGGGTCCTCATCGCGGCCCGCGCGCTGCTCGGCGTCGGCGGCGCCATGATCATGCCGGCGACGCTCTCCCTCATCCGGACCGTCTTCCCCGACCGGCGCGAGCGCGCCACCGCCATCGGCATCTGGACGGCCGTCGCCGCGATCGGCGCGGCCGCCGGGCCGGTGCTCGGCGGCTTCCTCGTCGAGCACTACTGGTGGGGCTCCGTCTTCCTCATCAACATCCCGCTGATGGCGCTGATCCTGCCGCTCGCCCGCCGGCTCCTGCCCGAGTCCCGGGGGAGCGCGGAAGGGCCCTGGGACGTCCTCGGCGCGCTGATGGCCGCGGCCGGCGTGCTCGGCTGCGTCCTCGGCGTGAAGCGGCTCGGCGCGGGCGAGCCGGCGCTCTCCGCGCTCACCGCCGGACCACTGCTCGCCGGGGCGCTGCTGCTCGTCCTCTTCGTCCGGCGCCAGCGGCGCAGGCCGCACCCGCTGATCGACATGCGGCTCTTCTCCCGGGCCGCCTTCACCACCTCCGTCGGCTGCATCGTCCTCGCCATGCTGGCCCTCGTCGGCCTGGAGCTCATCGCCGTCCAGTACCTCCAGCTGGTCCTCGGGCTCACGCCCCTGGAGACCGGGCTGCGGCTCCTCCCGCTCACCTTCGCCGCCATGGCGGCCGGCGCCACCGGCTCGTACACCCTGCGCCGGATCGGCCCCCGGCGGATGGTCGGCTGGGGCTTCCTGCTCACCGCAGGGGCGGTGCTGCTGCTCACTCTGATGGGCCAGCACGACCGGCCGCTGCTGCTCACCGCCGGCTTCGTCCTGCTCGGCTTCGGCCTCCAGACGACCCTCTTCTCGGCGTACGAGTCGATGCTGAGCGAGGCGCCGCCGCGCAGCGCCGGCGGGGCCGCGGCGATCGGCGAGACCTCGTACCAGCTCGGCGCGGGCATGGGCATCGCCCTGCTCGGCAGCGTCATGAACGCGGCGTACGCCCCCGGCCTCGCGGACGTCCCCGGGGTGCCGGCGGCGGCGAGCGGCGCCGCGGCGAACTCGCTCGGCGAGGCGTACCAGGTGGCCGAGCGGCTCGGCGGCGCGGCCGGCGAGGCCCTGCACGCGGCCGCGCGCCACGCCTTCGTCGACGGCCTGCACCTCACGCTCTTCGTCAGCGCGGGTCTGCTCCTCGCCGGGGCCGCGATGGCCCTGCGGCTGCCCCGGGTGATGGAGTGCCCGGTGGACGTGGAGGCGGCGGTCGAGGAGGCCGCGGCGGAAGCGGCGGCGCTGGCGGAGGCGAAGACGGCGGGCCGGTGCGCGCCCCCGGCGGAGTCCCGGCCCGCGGGCCCGGCCATGGTCCCCGGCCAGCCGGCCGGCTCCCCGGCCGAGCAGCGTCCGTCCGCCGCGTCCTGTCCGGCCCCGCATCCGGCGCCCGGTCCCGCGGAGCCGATGACCGGCGCGGCCACGAGCGGTCACTGAGCGCGAGCGGCCACTGCGTACGAGAGGCCGCCGAGTACGAGCCGGTACGGCGGGCGAGCGGCCCCCGAGGCTCCTGGTCCCGGACATGCGGCCGGCCCGGTCCGCGGGCGGGTCCGGGCCGGAGGGCGTCGGTCGGGTCGGGGCGCTGCGGGCGGGGTCAGCTCTGGTTGAAGAAACCGTCCTGCTGACGACGGCCGGACTCGCTGACGATCTCGGTGTCGGCGGGCGTCAGCAGGAAGACCCGGGTCGCGACGCGCTCGATCGAGCCGCGCAGCCCGAAGGCGAGGCCGGCGGTGAAGTCCACGACCCGCTTGGCGTCGTTCGGCTCCATGGCGGTCAGGTTCACGATCACCGGCACGCCGTCCCGGAAGAGCTCGCCGATGGCCCGGGCGTCCCGGAAGCTGTCGGGCGAGACGGTGGCGATCCGGCGGCCCCGGTCCTCGGCGGTGTCCGAGGCGACCCGGACCCGGGGGTCCGTCACCCAGGCGTCGCCGCTCTCGGCACCGTCGGCGTACTCGTCGTCGTAGTAACGCTCGTCGTTGTCCTCGACGAGTCCCAGCCAGGCACTCGCCTTGCGCACCGATCCCATGGACGCCTCCTTTCACGCGGTCACTGCGGTCACTTGTGGTTCCGCACTCCCTATCGTCGTCCATGATGCGGATCGCGCGCCAAGTGGATAGGCGCCGCGCAGGGGATTCGTGACGGTACTGGTGCAGAACGTGAGGCCCGAAATCTGGCGAATCGTCAGGAAACTTGGGGTATGCGGCGCCTGATGGAGGGCCATGCTGCTGAAAATATGAAAGTCGGTCCAGAAGGGTGACGTCGGGCGCGTACGGGTGAACGCGCCCCTCGCTACGATGCCGCGACACGCTCTCGCACCGCACCACGGGGGATGGAATTGTTCGGAATAGTCCGACCCTGCACACACCGGCTCACCGACCACCTGAAGACCCAGTGGATGGCCCACCTCTGCGGCCTGTGCCTGGCCCTGCGCGCCGACCACGGTCAGTTCGCCCGGGTCGTCACCAACTACGACGGGCTCATCGTCTCGGTCCTGACGGAGGCTCAGACCGGCGTCACCGACTCCGGCCGCCGCACCGCGGGCCCCTGCCCGCTGCGCGCCATGCGCACCGCGCCCGTCGCGCGCGGCGAGGGCGCCCGGCTCGCCGCCGCCGTCTCGCTCGTCCTCGCCTCGGCCAAGGTCCGCGACCACGTCGCCGACCGGGACGGTCTCCTCGCCCGCCGCCCGGTCGCCGCCGCGGCCCGCCGGGTCGCCCGCTCCTGGGACAAGGCCGGTGCCCGCGCGGGCCACGCGGTCGGCTTCGACACCGCCGTCCTCGTCGACGCCGTGGACCGCCAGACCGGCATCGAGTCCCTCGCCGGGCCCGGCACTTCGCTGCTCGTGGTCACCGAGCCCACCGAGACCGCCACCGCCGCCGCCTTCGCGCACACCGCGCTCCTCGCCGGGCGGCCCGGGAACGCCGACGCGCTCGCCGAGGCCGGCCGGCTCTTCGGCCGCCTCGCCCACCTCCTCGACGCCGTCGAGGACCAGGCCGCCGACGCCGAGGCGGGAGCCTGGAACCCGCTCACCGCCACCGGCACCTCCCGCGAGGAGGCCCGCCGGCTCGCCGACGACGCCCTGCACGGCATCCGGCTGGCCCTCAAGGACGCCGAGTTCACCGACGGCAAGCTCGTCCACCAGCTCCTCGCGCACGAACTGCGCGTCTCCGTCGACCGCGCCTTCGGCACCACCACCTGCTCCCACGTCGGCGGCGGCGCCCCCGCGCACGCCCACGGCCCGGTGCCCGGCAACCCGTACGCCCCGGGCGGGCCGGTCCCCGACAACCCCTACGCCCCCGGCCCCGGCGGTCCCGCGGGCCCGGGCGGCCCCTGGAACCCCGACCCGGGCGGCGGCGGAGGCGGCTTCGGCCCCTTCCCGCCCGGGCCGCCGCACCGCAACCGGCGCGGTCTGATCGCCGGTTGCGCGGTCTGGGCCGGCCTCGCCTGCACCTGCCAGATGTGCTGCGGCACCTACGAGGACCCGTGGAGCCGGGAGCGCAAGGACGGCCTCTGCCAGCAGTGCGACTGCGGCAGCTGCTGCGACGGCTGTGACTGCTGCTCCAACTGCTGCTCGTGCGGCGGCGAGGACGGCTGCTGCGGCTGTGACTGCAACTGCGACTGCGGCAGCTGCTGATCCGGGACCGCCGGGGCGGGGGCCGTACGTCCCCCGGCCCCGCCCCGGCGTCCCGCGAGTCCCCGGCCCCGTCCTGGAGTCCGCATGACCTCCTCCCTGGTGATCGTCGGTGCCGGGCCGCGCGGCACCGGCTTCCTGGAGCGGCTCGCCGCCGCCGTGCCCGGGCTGTACGGCGGGCGGCCGCTCGACGTGCACCTCGTCGACCCGTACCCGCCGGGGCCCGGCCGGATCTGGCGCACCGCGCAGTCCCCGCTGCTCCTGATGAACTCCCGGGCCGGGGACGTCACCGTCTTCACCGACGACACCGTCCGCCTCGAAGGGCCGGTGCGCCCCGGACCCACGCTCGCCGACTGGTCCGGGACCGACGGCCGCCGCTTCGCCACCCGCCCCGAACTGGGCGCCTATCTGGGCTGGGCGTACGCCCGGGCCAAGGCCGCCCTGCCCGCCACCGTCACCCTCCACGAGCACCGCACCACCGCCCTGCGGGTCGAAGGACCCCGCGAGGGCCCGCAGTTCGTCCGGCTCGCCGGGCGTCCCGAGCCGCTGCGCGCCGACCTCGTCGTCCTCGCCCTCGGCCACCTCGACGCCGAACCCGACGCCGGACAGCGGGAACTGGCCGCCTTCGCCGCCCGCCACGGCCTCGTCCACCTGCCGCCGGGACCCACCGCCGACCTCGACCCCTCCGTCCTCCCGGCCGGCGAGCCCGTCCTCGTCCGGGGCCTCGGCCTCGCCTTCGTCGACCTGATGGCGCTGCTCACCGAGGGACGCGGCGGCCGGTACGAGAGGGCGGGGGACGCGCTCGTGTACGTGCCCTCGGGGCGGGAGCCGGTGCTGTACGCGGGCTCCCGCCGGGGCGTCCCGTACCCCGCGAAGCCCGGCTACGCGCTCGACGGCGAACGGCCGCCGCTGCCCCGCCACTTCGGCCCCGCCCGGGTCGACGCCCTGCTCGCCGCGGACCGGCCGCTGGACTTCCGGCGCGAGGTCTGGCCGCACATCGCCCGGGAGCTCGGCGGGGCCCACTACCACCGCCTCTTCGCCGCCCACCCGGAGCGCGTCGCCGGCCCCTGGGCCGCGTTCGACGCCCGCTGGTCCGCCGCCGCGCCGGACGACCCCGGCCTCGCCGCCTTCGTCGCCGCCGCCGTCCCCGACCCGGCCGACCGCTTCGACCCCGAGGCCCTCGACCACCCCCTCGCAGGGCTGCGCGCCCCGAGCGCCGAGGCGCTCCAGGAGGAGCTGCGCCGCCATGTCGCCGCCGGTCTGGCGCGCCGTCACGACCCCGCCCACAGCGCCGACGCGGCCCTCGTCGCCGCCCTCGACTCCGTCTACGGACAGCTCGGCCGGCTCGCCCACCGGACCGACACCGGCGACTGGTGGCACGGCTTCTACAGCCACCTCGGCTCCGGCCCGCCCGCCTCCCGGCTGCGCCGGCTGCTCGCCCTCTCCGAGGCCGGCGTCGTCCGCTTCCTCGGCCCCCGCCTCGCCGTCGGGACCGACGGCCGGCGCGGCGTCTTCCGGGCCTCCTCGCCGGCCGTGCCCGGTCCCGGCACCGAGGCCCGCGCCCTCGTCGAGGCCCGGCTGCCCGCCGCCACCGTCACCGGCACCGCGAGCCCGCTGCTGCGCGGCCTGTACGAGGACGGCGCCCGGGCCACCCCCGGCGGGCTGCTCGCCGTGGACCCCGCCGACGGGCGGATCGTCCAGCGGGACGGCCGTCCGCACCCGCGCCGGATCGCCCTCGGCCCGTACACCACGGCCGGGGTGGGCGGCGGCTTCGCCCGGCCCCGGTCCGGCGGACCCGCCTTCGCGCAGAACGACGCCGCCGCCCGGGCCGCCCTCGCCCTGCTGCGGGGGGTCGCACCCCGGGCATCAGGCGCCGGTGTGGAAGGGTGGAACACCATGAGCGACACCACGAGCAGCACCGAGACCACCGACGCGGCGGGGGAGTGGCGGGACTGGCACGAGCGGCGCGAGGCGGCGGTGGCCTCCTCGTACGGCCCGCTCTCCCTCACCGGCACCCACTGGCTCGCGGACTTCCCCGACGGCACGCTGCCGGACCTGCCGGGGGAGTGGCGGGAGGACGGCGACGAGGTCGTCCTGACGGCGGACGCCGGGGACGGGCTCACCGTCGACGGCGAGCCCTTCGCCGGCACCGTCCGGCTCACCGCCGACCACGCGCCGGTCCACGAGTCCCGGGTCGAGTCGGCGGGCCGCCGGATCATGGTGATGCGCCGCGAAGGACTGTGGGCGGTACGGGACTTCGACCCCGGCTCGGCGGCGCGCCGGGCCTTCCGGGGCATCGAGGCCACGCCGTACGACCCGCGCTGGGTGGTGCCGGGGGTCTACCGGCCGTACGAGGAGGGGCGCAGCGTCCGGGTGGAGAACGCGGACGGCAGGGAGCGCGGGCTCGGGCTCTCCGGCGAGGTCGTCTTCGAGCTCGACGGGCGGGTGCACGCGCTCCAGGTGGCGGTGGAGGAGGACGGTTCGCTCTGGGCGGTCTTCGCGGACGCCACCAGCGGGCGGTCCACCTTCCGCTTCCGCTTCCTGCGCCCGGCGGCGCCGGACGAGGACGGCGCGGTGACGGTGGACCTCAACCGGGCGCTGCTGCCGCCGTGCGCCTTCGCGGACCACTTCATCTGCCCCTTCCCGCCGCCGGGGAACACCCTCGACCTTGCCGTGGAGGCGGGGGAGCGGCGGGTGCTGACGGGCTGACCTCCGGCCTTCCGCAATCCGGACGACGGGTGCCCCGGAACGGTACGGCCGGGGCGCCGGTGTGTGCGGCGGTCTTGTGCGTCCGGCCGGGAGGCGGCACCATCACTGGCGGTGGATGTCAGGGACACGTCACCTGATGGCGCCTCACGGGCCTCTCACCCCCCGGGCCCCCTCCGCTTTTCCCAGAAGGATGTGAGGAGCACAGTGAGGATCAAGCGCACCCGTCTGCTCGCCGTCGCCGCCGGACTCGCGGCCGTCACCGCCCTCGGGCTCCCCGGGGCCCAGGCCGCGCCCGCCCCCGGCCCGGCCCCCGCCGCCCAGCTGGCCCGCGCCGAGTCGGCGGTCGACGCCGCCGGGGTCGGCGGCGTCGCCTGGTACGTCGACAAGGCCGCCGGCCGGGTCGTCGTCACCGCCGACTCGACCGTCTCCGAGGCGGAGCTCGCGAAGGTCCGCTCGGCGGCCGGTGCCGACTCCGGCGCCCTGCGCGTCCAGCGCGACCCCGGCGTCTTCAAGCCCCTCCTCGGCGCCGGCGACGCCATCTACGGCAACGGCTACCGCTGCTCGCTCGGCTTCAACGTGCGCAGCGGCTCCACGTACTACTTCCTCACCGCCGGCCACTGCGGCAACGTGGTGAACACCTGGTACGCCAACTCCGCCCAGTCCACCCTGATCGGCGCCACCGTCGGCTCCAGCTTCCCGGGCAACGACTACGCCCTGGTCCGCTACGACAACACCTCGCTCGCCCACACCGGCGGCTTCACCGCCGCCGACGCCTACGTCGGCGAGTCCGTCAAGCGCTCCGGCTCCACCACCGGCACCCGCAGCGGCACGGTGACCGGCCTCAACGCCACCGTCCGCTACTCCGGCGGCGGCACGGTGAAGGGCATGATCCAGACCAACGTCTGCGCCGAGCCCGGCGACTCCGGCGGCGCGCTGTACGACGGCACGAAGGCGCTCGGCCTCACCTCCGGCGGCAGCGGCAACTGCTCGACCGGCGGCACCACGTTCTACCAGCCGGTGCCGGAGGCGCTCGCCAAGTACGGGGTCTCCCTGTACTGACCCGGCCCCGCTTCGGGAAGTCCCGCTTCGGGAAGTCCCCGCCTCGGGAAGTCCCCGCTTCGGAAGCCCCTGGCCGTGCGGCCGGGGGCTTCCCCTCCCAAGATCTTGTGAATCCGTTCACAAAAGGACTTCCGACCCCCTCCCGAGGGTCTTTCCGCGCCTCTTTTCCCAGGTCAACGGGTGTCGAATGGAGGAGACGAAGAAACCAGGGACCGGTGAAGGAGGCCCGTCATGGAGGCCAAGGAGATGGTGGAAGGACTCGTCGGCCGGGCGCTCGGGGCGCTCGCGGAGTTCGAGGCCCTCGACCAGGAGCGGGTCGACCACATCGTCAAGAAGGCGTCGCTCGCGGCCCTCGCCGCCCACGGCGAGCTGGCCCGCCTCGCCGTCGAGGAGACCGGCCGCGGCCTCTTCGAGGACAAGGCCGTCAAGAACCTCTTCGCCTGCGAGCACGTCACCCACTCGATGGCCGGCCTGAAGACCGCCGGGGTGATCCGCCGCGACGAGCTGAACGGCATCACGGAGATCGCCGAGCCCGTCGGCGTCGTCTGCGCGATGACCCCGGTCACCAACCCCACCTCGACCACCGTCTTCAAGGCGCTCATCGCCCTCAAGACCCGCAACCCGATCGTCTTCGCCTTCCACCCCTCCGCGCAGCACTGCTCCGCCGAGGCCGCCCGCGTCGTCCGCGACGCCGCCGTCGCCGCCGGAGCCCCCGCCGGCTGCGTCCAGTGGATCGAGGAACCCTCCATGGAGGCCACCGGCCTCCTCATGCGCCACGACGGCGTCTCCACCATCCTCGCCACCGGCGGCAACGCCATGGTCGAGGCCGCCTACTCGTGCGGCAAGCCCGCCCTCGGCGTCGGCGCCGGAAACGTCCCCGCCTACGTCGCCAAGGACGCCGGGCTCCGGCGCGCGATCCACGACATCGTCCTCTCCAAGGCCTTCGACAACGGCATGATCTGCGCCTCCGAGCAGGCCGTCATCCTCGACGCCGAGGTGTACGAGGAGGGCATCGCCGAGTTCGAGCGGCTCGGCGCCCACGTCGTCACCGCCGCCGAGAAGGCCAAGCTGGAGGAGTACCTCTTCGGCGCCACCGCCTACGGCACGAACTGCGGCGGGGCCAAGCTCAACGCGGCCGTCGTCGGCAAGTCCCCGGTGTGGATCGCCGGACAGGCCGGCTTCGAGGTCCCCGAGGGCACCTCGATCCTGCTCGCCGAGTGCGCCGAGGTCGGCGAGAACGAACCCCTCACCCGGGAGAAGCTCTCCCCGGTGCTCGCCGCCCTCAAGGCCGGCTCCACCGAGCAGGGCCTCGAACTGTCCGCCGCCATGGTCGAGTTCCACGGCCTCGGGCACAGCGCCGCCATCCACACCGAGGACGAGGCGCTCGCCGAGGAGTTCGGCCGGCGGGTCAAGGCGATCCGCGTCATCGTCAACGCCCCCTCCACCTTCGGCGGCATCGGCGACGTCTACAACGCCTTCCTCCCCTCCCTCACCCTCGGCTGCGGCTCCTACGGGCACAACTCCGTCTCGGACAACGTCACCGCGGTGAACCTGATCAACGTCAAGCGGATCGGACGGCGCAACACCAACATGCAGTGGTACAAGATCCCGCCGAAGATCTACTTCGAGCGCAACGCCATCCGGTACCTCGGCGAGATGGAGGGGCTGAAGCGGGTCACGATCGTCACCGACAGGACCATGGGCGAGATCGGCTTCGTCGCCAAGGTCACCGACATCCTGAACGGACGCGCCGAGCCCGTCGCGATCCAGGTGATCGACGACGTCGAGCCCAACCCCGAGCTCGCCACCGTCCGGGCCGGCGCCGCCGCCATGCGGGACTTCCGGCCGGACACCATCATCGCCCTCGGCGGCGGCTCCCCGATGGACGCGGCGAAGATCATGTGGCTGATGTACGAGCGGCCCGAGGTCGAGTTCGCGGACACCAAGGAGAAGTTCTTCGACATCCGCAAGCGCGCCTACACCTTCCCCAAGCTGGGCGAGAAGGCCAGGCTGGTCGCCGTCCCGACCACCTCCGGCACCGGCAGCGAGGTCACCCCCTTCGCCGTCATCTCCGACCCCGAGGCCGCGCAGAAGTACCCGCTCGCCGACTACGCCCTCACCCCGGACGTCGCCATCGTCGACCCCGTCCTCCCGCTGCACCTCCCGCCGACCGTCACCGCCGACTCCGGCTTCGACGCCCTGACCCACGCCACCGAGGCGTACGTCTCGGCCTACGCCAACGACTTCACCGACGGCCAGTGTCTCCAGGCGATCAGGCTGATCTTCGAGAACCTGGAGACCTGTGTGACGCAGGGCGCGAAGGCGCCCGAGGCCCGCGAGAGGATGCACAACGCCTCCACCATCGCCGGCATGGCCTTCGCCAACGCCTTCCTCGGCCTCGTCCACGCCATGGCCCACACCCTCGGCAACACCTTCCACGTCGCCCACGGCCGCGCCAACGCGCTGCTCCTGCCGCACGTCATCCGGCACAACGGCACCGTCACCCACAAGGCCGTCCCGTGGCCCAAGGCCGAGGTCTACCGGGCGCCCGAGCGCTACCAGGAGATCGCCCGCATGCTGGGCCTGCCGGCCGCGACGCCGGAGGAGGGCGTGGAGTCGTACGCCCGGGCCGTCGAGGAGCTGCGCGAGCGGTGCGGCATCCCGGCGGGCTTCCGGGCCGAGGGCGTCGACGAGACGGCCTACATGGAGGCCCTGCAGCGGCAGGCGATGAACGCCTACGCCGACCAGTGCGCCCCGGCCAACCCGCGGATGCCGATGATCGACGAGATGAAGGAGCTGATGGTCCGGGCCTACTACGGCGAGTAGTCCGCCCGGAGACGTGGGGGGGGGCCCCCCCCGGCGGGGGGCGGCGCACCGAGACCGCGAACGCCCAGGTGCCCGGCAC
>NZ_JBEYEI010000029.1:0-73927 GCF_040633895.1 Streptomyces sp. NPDC007863 | reverse complement strand
AAGTGCGTCTACATGGCGATCATGTCGCTCGACCCGACCGGCAGGGGACAGACCCGCTGGACCCTGCGCTGGAAGACCGCCCTGAACGCCTTCGACATCACCTTCGACGGCCGACTCGCCGCAGCCCGACAGTAGCCCCGAACACCACGGTTACACCGTTCGATTGACAGACCCCCCCCATGTGGTGGCGCGGGACCCCGAGACGAACTTCCTGCTGGTGCGTGCGGCGGAGAGGGAGGAAGCGGGTGTGTACTTCAACGACCCGACCGGCATCACCTTCAACCGCTTCGGCGGGGACGGGATCATGGACCTCCTAGTCGGCCTGCTGCGACGGCTGGATGCCGTGCTCGTCGTCCCGGGCGGGCCGACCGTGATCCAGCGGGACGAGGACCAGGAGCTTCTGCCCGCCGCCCTCAGGGACGAGTGGCCCGTCGTCGTGGCCCGTACCGGCGCGGAGATCGACCGGGCGATCCGGGCTTCCTGAACGAACGAGGGGCTGGCCCCCGGTGTATGTCACCGGGAACAGCCCCGTGAAGACCGTTTTCGTCCTTCATCACGCCTCAACGTGAGGTTGGAAAAGGCTCATTTCCTCAGGCTGCCCAGCAGGCTGCAACGCGGCCCGGGGCGTCACGAACCTGCATCGGCAACCATCTGTTCCACCCACTCGCACACCTTCACTGCTCGCTCGATATGGCTGACGATGTCCTTCAATGTCGAGGTTCACCTCCCCAGTAGCTCTCGCCGGAGCGCGACGATCTTCCCCCTCGCCGAGGTGGGCCGGCTAATGAGGAGATGGGAGGGGATCGGAGAGGCAGCGGCAGGCCGGTGCTTCTGGTAGTCGGACGGGCTGATCGTTCGAGTTGAGCAACCGATCGCGTTGGTGACCGCCGGTCTGCCGACCGGCGCGGTTCAGCCGTCGCCAGCACCGCCAACGATATGGCGAGTCGACACTTCCGCTGATCAGTGCAGACCCCCACCAACTGAGACTGTGCCACGCGGTCTGAGACCCTACAGTTCCTGTTGACGTGCAGCGCAGGTGGCTCGGACACGCCGTTGCACTTTGCGTGATCTCGGCTGTGTCGCTGCGGTCGCGAAAAGCAGGTTGCACACAAACGTCCCGAGCGTCGTCGCCGACAAGCGCCTGCGAAACTACGGATGGGTTGATCAGCCCATAATTGGAGTCAGTGCCGAGCGACCCGGCGCATCGCACCCGCTCCGGGTGCACTCACCGCGATCGGAGAGCACCGTGAAGAACAGGGCGTTGTGGCGTGTAGTTGACAACGAGAGTGGTAGCCAGTCCATCGTCAGCACGCCCTCCGAGGCGGTCGCGTTCGTCAACAGCCGGTTAGACACCGATGACGACGACGAGCCGTTCAGCATCACCGAGGTCGGTCCTCTCCTTCCGAAGCCGCTCGGGGTCATCACCGCATGGGCTGTTGAGAAGGATGGTGAGCGAACCGACGGGCGTACTGCCCCGATCACCATCAGGCCGGTTGTGACGGATAACGCCATCGAGTGCGATGACGTCGTGCTCTGGGGCGACGTGTACGTCTCCTGGGACCACGACATGTACACCGTCGAGGGGCCGGACGGCTCCGAGTACAGCGAGGCCGGCAGCGCAGACGAGTTGAGCGAGATCCTCGACGAGTACGCCGGCGACTACGAGTACGCGCCGGAGGGGCCCGACAGCCACAGGTGGCCGAAACCGGAAGAGTTGATCCGCTACGGCGCCCAGGAGTGTGCCAAGCGGTTCGGGCACCTTGATGACGACGCACTGCTGTGGCTCGCTGCCACCCGCATCACGCTCGCCGTGTGGCGCAACACACCCGTCGAGAACTGGCATGCCGGGAAGAGTCCGCTGCACGACGGCACGATGATGCGGATCAACGCGGCAACCACCCGGATCGTGCGCTCGATGCTGTCGTTCGACCATGTCGACTGGATCGGTCTCGGTCTCGCGATCGTCAACCCGTCTCGGGTTCTACCGACCGGGCAGTCCGTGCTCGAGCTCGGGCTGGCCTGCCACAACCCTGACGACCCGGCGCACGAGATTGATCCGCGAGAAGAACTCGCGGACATGGCACAGGACGCGATCTCATGGGGCCGAAGGTACCGCCTTCACGAGAAGGAGTTCGGCCTGCGAACCCTGATCGAATACTTCTGCGCGTCCGACAACGGCTGGTTCGGAGCTCCGAGTTGGGGACGCATCGTCGATCGGTTCCTTACGGCTGTCGACGACCGGGAGAATGCGCACTGGCGCATGCACCGGGACGAGCCTTGGTTCGACGAGTGGTTCACCAACCGCCCGGCCGACATTGCGGACACCACGGAATTTCGTCGGCTGCTCCTTGCCGGGCCCGACCTGCTGTCCGAGGAGGCCGCCGAATGGTGCGTGGATGGTGCCATCGGCTACGTCTGCCAGGACGACCACGCGAACGACTGTTGGCGGTGCCGTCTCCCGCTGGCAACGGAGTCCCCCAACGAGTGAACGTGGGCAGCCTCCTCCGCAAGCGCTACGTTCGCATCCACGTGAGGCGCCCACGCCGGACCTGAGGCACAACCCCCTACGGTTCCCCGGACCTGCGCCGGAGTGCACATCGGCCGCTCCCGCGTCCTCTACGAGATCACCGAGGCCACCGTGACCATCGTGGTCATCCACATCGGCCGCCTCGGCTGACACACCACAAACACGCACACCGGAACCATCCCCGCGGAGCAGTGGGAGATGACCAACCCCGGACGTCGTTTCGATCTTGTTGCTGGGTTCGCCAGTCAGGGTGAGGACCCGTTCCTGGAGGGCTGCGAGAGCCGTCGGCGGGGTCGTCGCGGGCGGGATGGAGATGCCGTGGGCTTTGAGTAGCCGCCGGTTCTTCAGGAGGGTGCGGTGCATGGCGGTCCTGCTGCTGCCGAAGAGCACGGCCAAGGGTTCTGCGGCCAGGGCGAGGTGCAGGTGGAGCACGGTGGCCAGGACCTGTTCAGGGAAGGGGAGCCGGAACGGGCGGCCGCGCTGTGGGTCACAGTCCGGGGCCAGGCTTGTTGCGAGGTGGTCCAGTTGCCGGTGGGTCATGCCGGTCAGCTCGGGATGGGAGAGCTGGGCCTGGTCCCACTGCCTGGGCGGTGCCTGTCGGGCCCGGGGTGCGGGGACGGTCGGGGCGGGCTGGGGATGCAGGGCGTAGTTCCAGTCGCCGTGGAAGGTGTGCCGGGTCAACGGCAGGGCAGCCGTCTCTGCGTCCCCGATCTTGACGCCGGTCGGGTAGGTGTTGGTGTCCAGCTGGGCGGTTACGCGCAGTCCGGTGCGGGTCGTGGTCGCGGCGATGGACTGGACGATGACTTCGTGGCTGGTCAGCGGGCGGCCGCGCCAGTTCATGGTGATGTAGGAGAAGAGCCGGTGCTCGATCTTGTTCCACTTCGATGTTCCCGGCGGCAGGTGGCACACGGTGATCGTGAGCCCTGTTTCTGCGGCGAGGCGGGCGAGCTCAAGCTTCCAGGCCCGGGTGCGGTAGCCGTTGGAGCCGCCCGCGTCCGCGGTGATCAGCAGCCGTGTCGCACGCGGGTAGGCAGCCTGGCCCTGGCCGTGCCACCAGCGGCGGATCGATTCCACCGCGAACGCCGCGGTGTCGTGGTCAGTGCCGACATGGACCCAGCCGGTGTTCTCCGCCAGGTCGTAGACCCCATAGGGGGCGGCCTTGCCCAGCAGGGGGTCGGCGAAGTCGTGCATGTGGACCGGCACCGGATCGCCGGCCGGGCGCCACTGCCGGCCGGTGTTCTTGAAGTCGCCGACGAGTTCCTTCTTCTTGGTGTCCACACTGATCACCGGCTGGCCGGCGTCCCGGTGCTCACGCACCTGCTCGTTGAGATAGCGGAACTGAGCATCCCGGTCCGGGTGCTGGCCGCCCTCCAGGCTCTTGGTGTTGGCCTGCAGACTGAAACCCTCTTCCCGCAGCAAGCCGGCGACAGTGTCCGCGCTGACCGTGTGACCAGCCCGGGTCAGCTCCCGCGCGAGGGTACGGGTGGACTTCACCGTCCAACGCAGCGGCGACATCGGATCCCCGCGCTCGTCCGGCTCCACCAGTGCCAGCAGCGCGGGCCGCAGCCCAGGGTCGAGATCCGCGACGCGTTTGCGGCCACCGCCCGGCCGCCGCACCCGCCCCAGCGGCTCCTCGCCAGCCTCGAGCTCGAACACGCCCTTGCGGACCGTCGTCTCACTCACCTCAGCCGCCCGGGCGACAGCCCTGATACCGCCACGCCCCAGCAACCGGGCCTCCGCGACCGTCAGCAGACGCCGCTGCCGCTCGTCCAGATGCGGGAACAACACCGCGAACTTCACAGCGAGTTGGCTACAGATCTCGTCCGGGATGCGCATACCACACCAACGAACCCTGCAGTGGGAACGCGAGGCCCTGTGGCCGCGGCGTCTGCATCAGGTCGCGGGCGGTGACGCCGGGCCCGCATTCGAGTGGTGGCGGGTCGTGGGGCGGGACGCGGTCGTCTTCCCGGAGGTGGTGGCGGTCGCCGAGGCGCTGCTGGATCCGGGCATGGCCGAGCAGGTGTGGGTGGACAGGAGCTTGCCCCGCCCTCAGTGTCGGATCTCCCACTCGACACAGTGGTGGCCCGACTCGTGTTCGTACGTCGTGGGCACGTAGTGCAGGAAGGGGTTGCTCGTTTCCAAGGCGTTGGTCAGGGCTCTGAAGAGCTCTGTCAGGCTCGTGGCCCAGAGTGTTCCGTTCAGGTCTCCTGATCCGATGCCCATCTCATACACGTGTCCGTATGAGGGCCCCGGGCGGTGGTCGATAAAGGCAACGCCACCGTCGTTGGGGAGTGCGAACGGCACACAACGATCCAGATTCACAGCCAGCGCGTCCTCCTCCCACAGGTCGGCTTCGATGTTGTCCTCGCCCACGTCCACGAGCACGTCGTACATCATTAGGATGTCGTCCACACTGCTCAGGCGGTGGCCCAAGGGAAGAAACGCGCCGGCAGGCAGAGCGAAGCGGGAGCCCGGGCTGGCGGCAGGCTCAGCTGCTCCATCGTGCAACTCCAGAAGTGCCTTCAGTTCCGGGTGCAGGGCGAAGCCCAGCCGTGACTCCAGGAAGGCAAGCTGCTCGGGCCTCGCCGGCCTCCGCAGGACCGCGTGATCAGCAGGCGAGTGGGTCGCGAGCCATGCCTCGAAACGAGCCCACGCATGATCGAACAGAGCAGTATCTATCTGTGCCATACACCGAAGATAGACGGTCACACTGACACCGAGACCTCACACACCATCAGGACTGACCTGCGAGAACTACTTGCGGTGCATGATCACCTTGAAGCGCATCCGCGTTGAAGACGCGGCTACGTGGACCTCACACACGGGAAGCAGCCCGGCGATCGAGACGTGGAGCTTGGTGCGGGACCAGCCCCGCACGGGCGGGGAGCAGCGGTCGACGGAGGGAACGAGGTGCACTGCAGGGCGCCGAGCAACGGCCCAGCGGTCTGCGTTGGGAGGCCGCTCCACACCGATTCAGGCTCTCGGCGAGAGCCGTCGCGACGTCCACCGTCGACGAGAGCGGTCACCTGAGCACGACGACTGGCACCGCCGGCCGACGAGCGGGGCGGGAACTACGCTGGCAGCCCTTCTGACCACGCAGGGAGCAGCGTGCCGCCGTCCTTCGTCCACCGGATCACCAAGTACGACCCAGCCGATCGCGATGAGCGCGGTCACTACACCGGCGCTGAGGACACGGTCAGTGACCACGGGCTGGTCGAAGCGGCGTACCTGGCGGCGATCGCCGCCTTCGCGGAGGCCTCGGGTGTCGACCGGCTGGAGATCCGCGATCCCGAGGTCACCGGCGTCGTCCACTTCGGCCTGGAGCCTCCGGTAGAGGGGCATGGCCTTCACGGGCTGTTCCCGCCCGATCTCGCCGGATACCACGACGGGGCCGAGGTCTCCCTACCGGTCGCCCTTGAGCTTGTCCGGGCCATGCTCCGTGACCACGGCGCCTGGTGCCGTCTGGAGGCGGGCGGCGTGTTCACCGTGCACGTCGGGTGGGACCAGTACGTGTACGTGGGCAGCGACCGGCCCTGCGCAGAGGCCGTGGCCCGTACACGCGAACTCGGCCTCTTTCCGGAAGCCATGACGGCATCCCCCTACGCCGCGCAGTTCGACGAACCAGGCGTGACAGAGGCCGCCGACGAGAACTTCTGGGAGCGCGTGCGCACCACGCTGGACTCGCGGCATACGGCGCTCCTGGAGGAGGCCTACGTCCGCAACGCCGCACGCTGGCACCGCCTCACGACGGAGAACCTCGACGTGGTGCGCGCCAGTCTCAGCCCGCGCGCCCTTCTGACCGTCTGGCCCGACCTGACACCCGATGTCGGCGCGGTCCTCGCCTCGCTGCCGGAAGAGGGATCCGTGGAGTTCGTCTGGGAGGCGCAGGACGGGACGATCAGCCACGTGGCCGTCGACGACACCGAGTACCAGGAGCTCGCTGTCCTGGTGGCCGGTGCGCAAGCGGCCTGCGTCCTGCCCATGTACCTCGATGAACGTCACCCGCTGCATCGCGCCGCCCTTCCTGACAGCGACGGTGTGCTGCGCGCTCGATGGTGATCTCCGGCGAACACCAGGCGACGAGAAGGTTGGTCTACTCCCGATGGTGACAAGCGGCGCGCGCAGATGGTGACAGCCATCGCGCTCCGCCCCGTGGGTTCGTCCGGCCTGGCTGACGTCTCGGGTGGCAGGGGCGCACCACCTGCTCAGCAGCGTCCGCTCAGTCCTCGGGCCTGGGGGCGAGGGTGATGAGGGCGGTGGCGATCTGGTCGAGGCGATCGGCGGCGAGGGAGTAGAGGACGTAGTAGCCCTCGCGTTGGGTCGTGGTGAGACCGGCCTGGGTGAGTTGGTGGAGGTGGCGGGAGGTTACGGAAGGGGACAGGCCGAGGAGGGTGGCGAGTTCCTGGGTGGTACGGCTCTGGGCGGCGAGGTGGGTGATGATCTGTAGCCGTGGGGCGGCCGCCAGAGCCCGGAGTACGGTGAGGGTGTCTTCCTGGCTGGTGGGGCGGGCGGTCGCGGCCGGCGTGAGGGGCAGAGCGGGGTAGGTGATCCGCAGGGGCCAGGGGGCGTCGCAGGTGACGCGGACGTGGGGCCAGACGTAGTGGCCGGCGGTGAACGTCACGGGATGTTCGCGGGTGACGGTGATGTCGTGGTCGTGCGGGCGGTCGAGCCGCAGCGTCTGCCGGCCCGGGTCGACGCGGATCTGGGAGGCAAGGGTGCGGAGCATCGGGAACAGGCCCTCGTGGGCGATCCGGGCGCCTGAGCGGGCGACCGACTCGTACAGGGAGGGTTCGATGCGCTCCCACTCCTGGGCGAAGGCGGCGTCCCAGTAGTCCTCCAGCACGGTGAGCACGTCGTCGAGGACGGGGAAGGGGTCGGTGAGGATGGTCTCCAGCCGTGCCGCCCGGTCGGGATCGCTGTCCCGGTATGCCGTGAGGACCGCGTCGCGGGTGCCGGGGTCGTCGACGAGGTCGTCTCCGGTGTGGCGGGTGGTGTCGACGAGAGTGCGCGCGAGTTCGGCGGCCAGCAGGGCGGGCGGCAGTGCCCGTACGGCCGCGAGCTGGTCCGCGAAGTCGGCGTCGTGATCACCGGCGCGGCTCTCGAAGAGGGCGGGGATGTAGTCGGCGACGACGAAGCCGTGCTCGCGCATCCGCCGGCGCAGGGCGGCGGGCAGGCGGCGGCACCGCCTCACCCAGGGCACGTGCAGGGCGTGGTGGCCGGGGTCGGTCAGGACGTGCCAGGAGTGGACGGCTTCGAGCAGGGGTGAGACGGAGAAGGCGATGTCCTCCTCGGCCGTCTCGGCGAAGCGCAGGGTGATCACGATTGCAGGATTTCACAATCAGTTGATCGGCTCCCGCCACGTCGATCAGGCTCAGGGACAGACCGCGCTGTACCGCCGCAGGTCGACTCCCCTCCTTTCCCGAGCCGAAGGCCGCAGGTTTGTCCATGAGTACGCCCGAAGCGCCCTGGCGAGCCGTGCTGGACGCGGACGGCTGCCCGTACACCGTCCACGAGCACGCCGCCGCGCACAGCGTCACCGAGCGCCAGGCCCTGCCCTTTCCCTGGTCGCAGGCGGTCAAGACGCTCGCCTTCACCACCCCGGAGATCCCGCTGCTGCTCGTGGCGCTGCGCGCGCAGGACCGGGTGGACTACGCCCGCCTGGCGGCCGTCCTCGGCACCAGCCGCTCCCGGCTGCGCACGGCGGACGTCGCCCTGCTCGCCACCGAGGGCCTGGCGCCCGGGGGTGTGCCGCCGGTCAGTCACCGGCCCGGGGTGCCGTGCCTGGTCGACGCCGCGGTCGCCGAACCCGACCGGTCCGTCTACTGCGGTGCCGGGACGGCCGACCGCACCCTCCAGATCGACTCAGCAGTCCTGGCCCGCCTCCCCCGCGCACAGGTCGCCGCCCTCTGCCGGTAACCACCCCTCCCGCGCACCGGGCCCCGCCCCTCGTACAGCTCGCATCACGCGCAGCCTCTTCCGGCTGCGCGGCACAGATCAGGAAGTCCCGGCCCATGGTGAGTACCGAAAGCCTTCTCGCGTTCGCCGCGATGTCCCTCGTCGTGATCGCGATCCCCGGCCCGAGCGTCCTGTTCGTCGTCGGCCGCGCGCTCGCCCACGGACGCCGCACCGCGCTCGCGACCGTCCTGGGCAACCTCCTGGGCTGCTACGCCCTCGTCCTGGCCGTCGCTCTCGGCGTCGGCGCCCTGGTACAGGGCTCGGCGGCCGTGTTCACCGCTGTGAAGCTGGCCGGCGCCGCCTACCTCGTCTACCTGGGTGTTCAGGCGTACCGCCACCGCGGCCGGCTGCGCGCCGACCTGACGGCCGGAGAGGGAGAACGGCGCGGTGATCTGCGCACGGATTTGGACGGCCTACTGGTGGGCGCCACGAACCCGAAGGGACTGGTGTTCTTCGCCGCGGTCCTGCCGCAGTTCGTGAACCACGACGCCGGGAACATCCCCCTACAGATGATGGTCCTCGGCCTGATCCCGGCCGCCATCGGCCTGGTCTGCGACACGGTCTGGGGCCTGGGCGCCTCGGCCGCCCGGACCTGGTTCGCCGGCTCCGACCGGCGCCTGTCGATGATCGGCGTGGCGGGGGGCCTCGGTCTGATCGGCCTCGGGCTCACCGTCGCCGCCACCCGCCACTGACCGTTCCAGAACCAGCGGCGGTGGGCGGTGCGGGGCTTGCCCGTCAGGCTGCGGCGGCGGGGAACAGGCGTTGCACCGCCGTGACGATGGCCGCGCGGCGGGCGGCGAGGAACGAGGCGCGCTCCTTCTCGCCGCCGGGCATCAGGTCGGCCTGTCCGGCCCAGGACATGGCGAGCTGGTTGACGAACATCAGGATGTCGACGGGATCCCATGCCGGGTCGAGGTGGCCGGCCTGCTGCGCGAGGCGCAGCTGGTCGGTCTTGTGCAGGACGGTGGCCTGGATGGGGTCGTCGGGGTCGGGGACGGTTCCCTCGGCGAGTTCGAGACGGCCCCAGTTCATCAGGCGGAGCCGGTCGGGGTGAGCGGCGAAGTAGTCGTGCACGCGTCCGGCATAGCCGGGCAGGTCGGTGGGGTCCATGCGGGTGGCCTCCGCGACCAGGGTCATCTCGCGGGCGACGACGGTGGCGTAGAGCTCTTCCTTGCCGCGGAAGTGAGCGTAGAGGCGTTCCTTGCTGGTCTTCGCCGCTTTGGCGATCCGCTCGATCCTGGCCCCGGCGATGCCGTGCCGGGCGAACTCGGCCGTGGCCGCGACGACGATGCGGTCCCGGGTGGAGTCGGTTCCGGTTGAAGTGCTCATACCACCCAATCTACCGGACCGAACCGTTCGGTTTGCCGTAGACGGAGGGCGGGAGTACGGTAAAACCAAACGGTTCGGTTTGGTAAGGAGCACCTCATGGAACAGCGGAAACTGGGAACCCAGGGACTGACCGTCTCCGCGATCGGTTACGGCGCGATGGGCACCGCGACGGGCTACGGCCCTTCCGACGACACCCAGTCCATCGCCGCGATCCGCCGCGCGCACGACCTCGGCGTGACCCACTTCGACACCGCCGAGATGTACGGCTGGGGCGAGGGCGAGAAGCTGCTGGGCCACGCGCTCGCGCCGATCCGCGGCGAGGTGACCATCGCCACCAAGTTCGGCT
Source organism: Streptomyces sp. NPDC007863 (assembly GCF_040633895.1). NCBI lineage: Bacteria > Bacillati > Actinomycetota > Actinomycetes > Kitasatosporales > Streptomycetaceae > Streptomyces > Streptomyces sp. NPDC007863. The sequence goes on along the minus strand of NZ_JBEYEI010000029.1, from coordinate 63,770 downwards.
TCACCCCCGCGTTCGGTGCCAACTCGCGGCCCGGACACATCCGGGAGGTCGTCGACAACAGCCTGCGCAACCTGAGCGTCGACTCCATCGACCTGCTCTACCAGCACGTCGCCGACCCGGAGGTCCCCGTCGAGGAGGTCGTCGGCGTGATGAAGGAGTTCGTCGACGCCGGCAAGGTGAAGTACCTCGGCCTGTCCAACACCGACCCGGACTCCATCCGCCGCGCGCACGCGGTGCACCCGATCTCGGCCCTGCAGTTCGAGTACTCGCTCTTCGCCCCCCGAGACGCCGAACCCTTCTTCCCTGTCCTCGAAGAGCTCGGCATCGGCTTCGTCGCCTACTCGCCGCTCGCCCGCGGCTTCCTCAGCGGCGCGGTCCAGCCCCGCGACCAGTACAGCCCGGACGACTTCCGCCAGCACCTGGCCTGGTGGAAGCCGGACAACTACGAGACCAACATCGCCATCGCCGACGAGCTGACCGAGTTCGCCGACGGCAAGGGCGTCACCCTCGCACAGCTGGCGCTGGCCTGGCTCCTCGCCCAGAAGGACTACACCGTCCCGATCCCGGGCTCACGCAACGCCGACCGCGTCACCCAGAACACCGCCGCAGCCGATCTCGTGCTGACCGCCGAGGACCTCGCCCGCATCGCCGAGATCGCTCCCCACGGCGGCCTCGGCGGGCGCCAGAGCTGACGCCCGCCCCGGGATCGACCCCCGCTTCACCCGCTGCCGGGGTTCAGGAACTGGCAGAACGACGACTACGTGGCCGACCTGGCGAAGGTGTGGAAAGTGGAACCGTCTGCCCTCCCCCAGGAGGGGCGCCGACGCCGCCCGCCTCGACCCGGCCGCGGACGACCTCGTCGGGGTCACGACCCGTTGCGGCGCCCTGCGCGAGCGACCCCGGCGCCGTCAGTCCGAGCGGGCCTCCTCGAAGCCGATGTCGCCGCTCGGGCGGAGCTCGGCCGCCATGTTGCGCTCCATCATCCGCAGTGCCGCATCCGCGAGACCGGCGTCGATGTGGGCGACCGCGTCCGTAGCCACGACGACGTCGAGGTGCCGGATGTGGGCGTCCAGGGCCGAGTACAACACGCATTGCTCGGTCACCTGACCGCACAACACCACCCGCCGGGCCCCCAGCTGACCCAGCAGGTAGGCCAGAGGCGTCCCATAGAAGACGGAGTGCCGCGCCTTGACGACGAACAGCGACTCCGCGTCCGGCACGATCGGCTCCACCAGGTCGGCGTGGGGACCGGACAGGGCCACATCGAGGATCTCACCGTGGTGGGAGCGCCAGCGGCCGAAGTTGTCGTTCACGTAGACCACTGGCGCCTCCGCGGCCCGGGCCCGCTCCAGGAGTGCCTCCACACCCGGCAGCGCCGTACGGACGGACACCATCAGCGCCTCGGCATCGTCGTGCTCGTAGGTGTTCAGCATGTCGATCACGATGAGTGCAGTCCGCCCCACGACTCCACCTCCCCTCACTCACGGCCCCTGCCCGCAGCATGGCAGGCCAACCCAGGACGTGCGCCCCACGCCCTCTCAGGGGCGGCTCGTCGTGCGCGTGTGCGTCACCACCCCGGGCATACGCGAAGGACTCGCACGGTATGGCGCCGCGGCGGCTCAAGGCGCAGCGCATGGCCGACAAGATCCTTCCCGACAGCCTCAGGGCCGAAGAGCACCGCCGGATGGCGGAACCCGGATCCGGCAACCATTAGACGCCCTCCGCCGCGGCCTCGCCCCCCCAGGACGTCGACGCGGGGGTTGCGTACCGCGGCCAGCAGCCGGGCGGTCATCGGTTCGGGCTCCGAGCGGAGTTGGGAGTGCACGGACGCCACGACGACGTCGAGACGGCCGAGCAGGTCCTCGTCCTGGTCGAGCGAGCCGTCGTCGAGGATGTCGCACTCGATCCCGGTGAGCAGCCGAAATTCCGGGCCCATCGCGGAGTTCACGGCGGCCACGGCGCACCGTGGAGCGCACGTTCAGGTCGACGATCTCGAGCTCGTCCTCCAGGTCGGTATCGAGGAACGCGCCCCCTTCGCCGACGCCGGCGTTGAGCGCCGCGACTGCCACGGGACGGCCGGTGGCGGTCACTGCGCCGACGAACCGCTCGGCCTGGTCGTAGTTGCGCAGGTCCGCTGCCACGGCCTGCACACCCACCCCTGTCCGGGCGGCGATCTCGTCGGCGGCCGGACGCAGCCGGGTCTCGTCGGCGGAGTTCACGATCAGGTCGTAGCCGTGCTCAGCGAGCTGCCGAGCGATTTCGAACCCGATGCCGCTGGATGCGCCAGTCACGACCGCAAGTTCTCTGTTCTGGTTCATACACGGCGCCTACCCGGCAGGTCGCGTCAGACCCGCGCATGCGCCCCGGATGGGGTTCGGCCGCGGACCCGCCCCTCAGGCGCCGCCTTTGAGGATCGTGCTGCGGCTGCGGCCGTCGCCATAGCGCGTCAGTCCTCGCCGCGGATGATGTTCCAGTCCGGGTCGGCCGACCCCTCTTCGCCTGCCGACTCATCGGTCCGCGTCTGGCGCACGGTGGCGGCACGGCACGTCCGGACCCGTTCGTCGAGCGGCACACGGCTGGTGGCCGGCTGGGTCGCTGCCTGGCCCTCCATGACCAACATCTCCTTCCGAAGCGCTCACACATCAGATCTCTTCTGCTGATTCGCGTGTACCCGGGGTGATGAGGCCCAAGCGCGCGTCGGCCCGGCCCCGAGAGGCGTGGGCCGGCCGTCGCCAGGTTGGCCTGACGCACCTCGGGCAGGGGCTGTGGGGGAAGGAAGGCCGAGCCATGGGTCGGACGGCGCTCATCGTGATCGACATGCTCAACACCTACAAGCACGAGGACGCCGAGGTGTTGGCGCCCTCCGTCCGTAAGGCCCTGCCGGGTGTGAAGGCGCTTCTGAAGCGGGCCCGAGACGCGGATGCGCCGGTGGTCTATGTGAACGACAACTTCGGCCGCTGGCGCTCCCACCACGGGGAGATCCTCGACGCGGCCCTGTCCGGTCCCCACGCCGACCTGGTGAAGCCGATCGCACCGGACGAGGAGTCCCTTATCGTCGTCAAGGCGCGGCACTCGGTCTTCTACGAAACCCCGCTGGCCTACCTGCTGGGCCAACTCGGCGCCAACCGCGTGGTGTTGTGCGGTCAGGTGACCGAGCAGTGCGTGCTCTACTCGGCCCTGGACGCCTACATCCGCCACCTCGACGTCGTCGTGGCCGTCGACGCGATCGCCCACATCGACGCGGGCCTGGCCGAGGCGGCCCTGCGGATGATGGAACGCAACATGTCGGCCGAACTCCGATCGAGCGGCGACGTCAGCTTCGAGCACGCCTCCGAGATCCGACGGTCCGGCATGGACGACCTCCACCTGCGGCAGCGAGGGGAATAGCAACTCGCTCAGCCACGACCATGATTGCGACACAACCGCCGGCAGTCAGCCACCCGGCGCACGACGCCGACAAGATCCGGACGATCTCCAAGCCCCACCGACCCCCGAGGATCCCTCACCCAGAGTTACCCACCACAGAACCTGGGCCAGATCCCAGGACAAGCCATCGAAGACAACCCCCTACGCAAGCCGATCGGGTCAGTCCGCGGCGGTCTGGGACGGGTCAGTCGATGGCGCAGGCGAGGTAGAGGTCGACGCGGTCCCGGGCGGTGGACAGGTCGCGGCCGGTGAGCTGCTCGATGCGGCCGATGCGGTAGTGGAGCGTGCTCACGTGGATGTGGAGTGCGGCCGCTGTGGTTCGCCAGGCGCCGTTCTCGCCCAGGAACGCTGTCAGGGTGTGCACGAGGTCGGCGCCGTGCTCGGCGTCGTATGCCTCCAGGGGGCCGAGCAGTCGGTGCCGGTAGGCGGCGCGGATCTCGGCGGGGACGCCGGCGAGCAGCAGCAGGTGGGAGTCGAGCTCGGCGGCGGTGACGAGGGAGAGCCGCTGAGGGCGCAGGGCGGCGAGGCGGGCTGCGTGGCGGGACTCCTCCAGGGCGCGGTCCAGGCCGGACGCTCCCGGGGCGGTGGCGCTGAGGCCGAAGGCGATCCGGCCGCCGTCCGCGGCGGGTTCGAAGGCGGCGAGGCGGGTGCTGAGCAGTTCTGCGAGGTGTTCGCCGTCGTCCTTCTGGTCGAGGGAGACGAGGAGGGTGAGTCCGTGTTCGCCGCCGGCGACGACCGCCTTGGCGTCGGCGGTCTCGTCGATGACGCTCTCGGCGAGGTCGGCGGCGAGGTCCCAGGGGCGTAGGGCGCCGCGGGTGAGGGCGGTGAGGGCGAGCAGTGGGCGGTCGGGGGAGATGCCGGCGGTGAGCAGGCGCGCGTGCAGGGTGCCGGGGGGAGCGCCGCCGTCGATGAGGGCGATCAGGTCGGCGTGGAAGCGTTGTTCGGTGCGTCGGCGTTCGTCGCGCCGGGCGCCGCCGAGGGCGAGGAGCTCGGCGGTCTGTTCGGCGGTGCCGAGGGCGTCCTGGCCGAGGTCGGCCGGTGTGCCGCGGACCACGAGGTGGCCGCCACCAGCGCCGTGACGCCCTATCGGCAGCAAGGTGTATCCGTCGGCGGAGGCGGGGGGCCGTGGCACACGCAGTGCCTGGACCGCCAGCCGTACGCGGAGCGTCGCAGGCAGGGCCTCATCGGGGCCCGCGAGGAGGCGGCCGGCGACGGACAGTGCCCAGCAGTCGGTGTCGAGTTCGGTGGCGAGCATCGCGACGAGGCCGCCGAGGTCGGCGCCTTCGACCAGGGCGGCAACGAGCCGGCGGTGCCGACCGAGGACGTCGGCGAGTTCCCGGCCGCGCTCGCGGTTGATCCGCTCGATGACGGTGCGGGAGAGCGTCCCGTACGAGATCTCGGAGGGGGCGGCCAGGACGGGGATGCCGCGGCGCTCGCACGCCTCGACCAGAAGCGGGGGCACCTCGCCGAGCAGGAGGTCGCCGGCCACCAGCGCCGCCGCGCCGCCGTCGGCGAGGGAGGCGGCGAAGGTCTCGCAGTCCGCGGGGGTGCGGTACCAGCCCTCGCTGGTCAGCACGAGCTCGCCGCCGGTGAGGAACGCCGCCGGTTCCAGCAGGTCCGTCGCGTAGACCCAGCGCAGCTCCCGTGCGAGGTCACCGTCCGGTGTCAGGAGCGTGAGCCCCAGCTCTGTCATGCCCAGCAGATCCCGCACCTGCATATGCGGACCCCTTCCACTCTCCGACGATCATACGAAGACCCGTGCCGTTTCGGCCATGACTTAGGTCGCCACGAGGATGCCTCGCCCCTGCCCACGGGGTGTGTACTGCCGTTGCTGCAGCACTCCGGCATCCCTGACTTCCTACGAATCATGGAAGGGGGCACGACATGACCTCTCCAGGCCCTCTCACACAGCGGCTCTCCGCCGCGGTGCGCTCCGCCACCGCGGTGGAGACCTCAGGCATCGAACCGATACCCGCTGACGACCGCGAAGGCGGACCGGGTTCGTCGTTCACGCTCTGGTTCAGCTCCAACGTCCAGTTCTCCAGCCTCACCAGCGGCATGCTCGCCACCGCCGCCTTCGGTCTGGGCTGGGCGCAGGCCCTGCTGGCCATCGTGCTCGGCAGCGCCGTGGGTGCGGCGGCGATCGGCATCACGTCCACGTTCGGCCCGCGCAAGGGCGTGGGCCTGCTCGTGCAGACCCGGCTTCCCCTCGGCCGGCGCGGCGCCGCGGTCCCCGCCGTGCTGGTGTTCTTCAAGGCGTGCGCGTGGTTCGCGGTCAACTCGATCCTCGGGGCCTTCGCCGTCCAGACCCTGATCGGCACCGGCTTCGGCCCGGCCTTCGCGATCGTCACCGTCTCCCAGGTCGCCATCGCACTCGTCGGCTACGGCTTCATCCACCTGGTGCAGAAGGCGATGGCCCTCGTCCTGCCGCTGCTCTTCATCGGCGTCTCCCTCTACGGATTCACCGAGAGCGACCTCGGGTCGGGCTTCGACGCCGCCAAGGCGGGCCCGCTCGGCTTCGTCGGCGCCTTCGCCCTGGTGGTGGCCATCCAGGCGGCGCGGGCGCTGAGCTTCTCCTCGTACGCCGCCGACTACACCCGCTACATGCCCGTCGACACCTCACCCCGCAAGCTGTTCCTGTGCGCCTTCACCGGCACCTGGCTCGGCTCGGTGTGGATCGCGAGCCTCGGCGCCGCCATCGGCACGATCGCGTTCATCGGCACCCCCACCGACCTCGTCGGCCAGGTCCTGCCCGGCGCGCTCGCCACCGTCACGATGCTCGCCCTGGGCGTCTCGACCATCACCTCCAGCTGCCTGGACTGCTACTCCGGCGCGCTGGCCTGGCTCATCGCCGGCGTGAAGATGGCGCGCTGGCAGGCGGTCCTCGTCGTCGGCGGGCTCGGCAGCGCCATCGGCTGGTTCGCCGGCCAGGGCGACTACTGGAAGTCGTTCGAGAACTTCCTGATCATCCTCGGCAACTGGATCGCCCCCTGGCTCGCCGTGATGCTCGTCCAGCGCTTCCTCGTCACACCGCCCGGCCCCGACGAGGAGGCACCCCGCAACTTCGGACCCGGATTCGCCGCCTGGCTCCTCGGACTGCTCGCCGCCGTCCCCTTCATGAGCCAGCCCGGCGTCTTCGTCGGCCCGATCGCCGAGAGCCACCCCGCCCTCGGCGCCTGCGCCGCGGCCGTCGCCTTCCTGACAGCCGGGCTCATCCACTACGCGCTCACCCGGAAGACCCGGACCCGAGCCACCACCCGTACCACCACCGACACGCACGAGGAGATCTCCGCATGACCGCCGTACCCGCCACCATGACCGCGACCGACACCGACCTCGCCCGTCTCCGTGCCTCCGTGGACGTCGCCCGCCGCTCCCGGGCCGCCGGCAACCACCCCTTCGGTGCCATCCTGGCCGGCCCCGACGGCGAGATCCTGCTGGAGGCCGAGAACACCGTCACCACGCAGCGCAACGCCACCGGCCACGCCGAGACCAACCTCGTCCGCCTCTCCACCGAGAGGTACGACGCCGACTTCCTGCGCACCTGCACGCTCTACACCAGCACCGAGCCGTGCGCGATGTGCTCCGGCGCCATCTACTGGGGCAACATCGGCCGCGTCGTCTACGCCCTCGGAGAGGACGAGCTCCTCGCCATGACCGGCGCCAACGAGGAGAACCCCACCATGGCCCTCCCCTGCCGCGAGGTCTTCAAGGCCGGCCAGCGCGACCTCCCCGTCGTCGGCCCGATCGACCTCCCCGAGGCACGCGAGATCCACACCGGCTTCTGGAACTGACCCGACGGAAGCCCCACGAAGCGCCCTCCCGGAGGCGTCAGGGACCTCCGGGAGGGGTCCGGCGGGTCACGCCGGAGCTTGGCACCTCTGGCGAACCCCGCCGAACCCCTCCCGGGAGCCGTCAGGGACTCCCGGGAGGGCCCCGGCCAAGAAGGCTCGGGTGCCATTCGGATGCTTGCCTGAACACGTCCGTGCTCGCAACGTCCCGGATGTCTTTCTGACGCCAGCGCCCACGAGACGAACCGGACCAAGTTCCCCATGGTCGCCCACCACATCGGCCGGCCCGGCTGTCCCCCGGTCCGGCGTCCGGAAACTCGCCCCCGCCACCGGGACCGGCCACTGACGGTCCACCCCTCTCCCAAGGCCCGCCATGAGCGCACACCACGGCTCCTACAGCCCCGATCCGGACCCACCGCTCCCCCAAGTCGCCTGGAGCGACCAGGCAGTACGAACGCCTTCCTCGATGCCGTACGGGCAGCCTCCTCGAGGGTTGGGGCGAGTGCGGCCAAGAGATCGACAGCCTCGGTGACGTACCGGTAGGCGGTGGTGGTGCCGACGCCGAACCCGGCCGCGAGCTGGGCGTAGGGGTGGCCGTTGCGGAGGTGGGCAAGTGTAAGCAGGTCCTGCCGACATGGGCTCAGGCGTCGCCACCGGGTCCCGAGCTCCCGGCGGTGTTGGCGGAGCTTCGCGGACAGGAAGCGCAGGGCAGAACTGGACACGTCGACCCCGGACAGGTACACAAGCACGCGAAACCTCTGGAGAAGACGGATTTCTTGGTCGAAGACCCGTCTAGCAGGAGTTTCGACTATCCGTCAGTCCAACTGGCCTACACAGTTGCCAGTTGGGAATTGATTCAGTTCCTCAAGACCCAGGGCGGCGCCTGCTCGCGACGGACTTTCTCCACCTCGACTCCATCGGCCTGCACCGCTTGTGCGCCCTGCTCGTCAAGGCATCGTGGGAGCCATGCCGACGGTCGCCCCTCGCCATCGGAGTCCGCCGATCATTCCGGGCGACAGTCCGGACCAGCGGGTGGCACCATTCGGCCATGTGCGAAGACTGCCTGGCCGGCTACACACGTTGTGTCCACGTCACCGCTGACGCCGCCGACGCGTACCGCCAGGCCATGCGGCTGTGCGCGCTGATGGAACACCGCGGCGAGGAGGCGGAGCTGCTGACGCACCTGGAGAGCGTCGACGAGGTCCGCCGAATGGCGGCGGCGCTGCCGAACTCCCGCTTTGTGCACCGCCCTTACCCTGGCACCCGCCCCTCTTGCGCCGACGGCGGCTGCGAACCGGACGTGCCGGTCATGGACGACCGTGAACTGGAGGCACACCTGCCGCTCGCGATGTCGGCACGGTTCGCACCGGGGACGGCCGAGGACCGGGTCATCGCGGCACTGGGCGACAATGGCAACGCGGTCTTCCTCGTATGGTCAGGTCGCTGGCCGGACAGACCCGAGCACGGCCTGCACGGCTCCCGCCACGACGCGGTACAGGTCGCCTTCCGCGGCGACCACGCCGACCCTGCACTGCTGTCCGGCCGGCACGCGGTCCACGTCCACGTGTCCAAGCAGTCCGGCCACCGCGGCGTCGAGTATCTGGCTGCACGGGCGGGCGTCCACCCGTGACCAACTCGGCGCTCGTGCACGCCGCCGTTCGGTCCGCATCACTGCACTCGTCCAAGCCGCCCTCGCCCTACATCTGACCAGCTCAGCGTGACGTTGGAAAGAGCTCCGTGCCTCCTCGGCGGGAACAGAGGCGGTCGGAGTCGCTGCCTGACTCTCCTGCGTCCGTACAGGAGCGGCCTCTTCTGCTCCGGAGTCACAGGCGACCCCGCCGAATGCGAACAGACCGACAGAGAGAGGAGTAAGAAGCCAATGACGACTGCACATAGGCGAAACGGTAAAAGTGGACGCCAAGGTCGAAGCTTGAACATGCCATGTGCGCCTGAACAACCCGGAGATACCTGCCAGGCCGCAGGCAGCGAGACGGGAGCGTCGGCGAAGGCGCCGAAGCGCGGCTCTGGTCAGAGCTGTGCTCGGCGCCGTGGCAGGCGTGCAGGCCGCAGGTGAGCGCGTCGCAGGCCCATCCCCGCAGGCCTGGGGAGGAGGCGAGGGTGCACTGCTGGACGCCCGGAGTGGGATCATCCCCGCGCAAGTGGGGAGCAGCCTGTGGTGAGAACGACGGTGAGAACCCACAGCCATGGTGAGCTCGGCGGTAAGGAACTCCAGCCTTCTACGGCCGGCAGCAACCAACAGCGACCGAAGCGACCGAAGAACCAACACGCACTCACCAGGGAAAGGGACCAGGCCCGCGCGTACCGGGAACAGATGGTCTTGGAGCGGCCGTAGGGCACGTCGTCAGGTCCGTCCCCGTGCGAACGGATCGCCGTCGGGGCCGGCCCCGACGGGATACCGGTCTGCTCGCAGGCTCAGAGCGGTACCCCAGCCCCCAGGCGCCCGGCGCCGATGGCCCCCCTCAGCACGTGGGTAATCTCCTCGGGCCTGAGGTCGATGCCGTCGAGCCCCTCCAGGGTCAGCGGGACCTCCTCCAGCGCGTACTCGCCGCGGCCCTCGGCACTGAACTCGGGGCCGGTGCGGTCGTCGAAGGACCAGGTCGCGATACGGGCGAGGTAGAAGAGCTCACGCTCGCCGTCGGTCTCCACCGTGTGCAGGAGGCGGACAATGTCCGCCTTCCCCGCGATCTCCTCGCGGATCTCCCGGTGGAGGGCGGCCTCCCGGGAGGCGTCACCGGGCTCGACGCCACCGCCGGGCAGGACCCAGTACGCGGCGATACCAGGCCTGGTACGGCGGATGACCAGCATCGTGTCGTCTGGCGTGACGAGGACGGCGCGGACTCGTTCGGTCATTTCGGTTCGTCTCCTTGGTTGTTGAAGGTCTCAGTGGAGCAGCCAGCCGTCGTCGACGTGGACGGACCGCCCCTCAACGAACGAGGCGGAGAGGCCCGCAAGAAGCGCCACCAGGGCCACGACGTCCTCGGGCCGGCCCCGGCGCGGGACGCACCGGCGCTTGATCTGGCCCTCCTGCCGCGCACGGCGCCGGGCGGGGAGGGCGTTCTCTGCCTCGACCTGGATGGCTCCGGGCAGGACCGTGTCGACGCAGATCCCGTACGGGCCCCCCGGATCGAGGGGCGGGCGCTTCCCGAATGCCTGATACCGGTGAGTCCGATCAGCCGACAGTCTGGCGAACCGTTGTCAGGAGCCCAGAGAATCAGCGCCTAGACCTCGAGGTAGGCGACGACGACCACCGTCTTCAGGGCGGTGACGAAGTACAGCAGGCGGACCCGCTCGACCTCATCGGCGTACTGCAGGAGCTGAGGACCGCCGGTGCCGCCGGGGATCGGCTCGCCGATCTCGGGGTCGACGGAGACAACGACCAGGGCGCGGTCCAGAGCGTGGAGCTCGGCCTCGTCGGTGAGCGCTTCGAGCTGCTTGGCGGCGGCGTCAGAGAACGCGATCCGGGCCCGCCGCCGCTCGCGGGGCGGCATCAGGCGACTGCCGGGCGCTGGGCAGCGAGGCGAGCCAGATGCCTCTCCCGAAGCTCCTCCCACGGTGTGCACTCGTCGACCGCAGGCAGTCCGTTGGTGGCGAGGTCCTCGAGAACCGAGGCGAACTGGTCGGCACTCTCGCGGGTCCGGGCCGCGTACGCCCGTACGGCGTCGGCCGCCGTCGGGTCCAGCTGCTGTCGGACAGTGTCGCCGGAAGCCGGCTGCTCGCTCATCGATGCCTCCGTGAAGGAGCGGGACGGGACGTTGCTCCCCACGGTATCGCCGGGGCCACGGCGCCGGAGCCGGTCCGGCCGAACCTGCCCCTCTCCTGGGGCGACGCGCGCCAGTGAGGCCGGGAGTCCTCTGGGAGCAGGGGCCGGCCGATGCCGAGTGTCATCCTCCCGCGGGGGCGACAGCTTCCGCGAACGCCTGGCCGACCAGGGCCCAGCCCCGCGTACGCAGGGAGCAGCGGAGCGGGTTCGACGGCCCTGGGCATCCGCAGGAACCTTCCCCGCCTACACGGACAGCAGACGAAGCAAGCAGCGGAGAAGGCCGTCCACTTAGCCGCCACCCGAACCGACCGAGGCAGAACCGCCTGAGGTCCAGCGGGAGTTGGGCTGAGGTCGATCACGCGTGCTGCGCTCGGTGCGCAGCACCACCACGACCCCAGCCGGACCGAGCAGAGCCTTCAACGCCTCGGCGAGCCGCTGCGGGTCGCCGCCGAACGGGAGTGCGAGCCGCTCCCGGGCGCCCTGTAGGGCGAGTTCCAGCGCGAGCGTGGAGACGGCAGGCTTGGAGTCCCCCTGGTACGGCTCCACCACCTTGTGCGTCAGCCGCACCTCGCGCAGGGCCTCGATGGGCAGCCAGGCGTCCGGCCCGGCGGCCCGGACCAACCGCAGGGACACGGGCACCCCGGTCGGCGCGAACTCCACCCGCAGGATGTCCCGGGCCCGGGACAAGGCCAGCACCGGCCAGCCGATCAGGTACTCCAACCCGACGATGACCCCCACCACCACGAACACGGTCGACGCCCGCGCCCCGGCCAACACCATCCAGAAGGCGACGATCAGGGTGGGCACGCCCAAGGCGAGCGGCGTCAACAGCGCCGGCCCCGCGGAGGTCAGCACGTTCCACACCGGCCCGGTCGGGCGGGCGCGCAGGATCAGATCCGTCGAGTCGGGGCCTTGTCTCAGCACGGGATCGGTGGCCATGCCTCCAGCGTAGGACCGGTCCGCAAGAGCGCCTCGACCATATCCAGCCAACGGGACACGACTTCTGACGGCCCGTAACCCCCAGCCTGCGTGCGCGGCAGGCCCCCAGGCACCGTCGACCGGTGCATCAACCGCCTGTGGCAATGGCCTACGGGCGCGGAACCGCAACAGCCACCGGACCGAAACTCCCCTGGGGCCATCCCCGCGCGCATGGCGAGCATTGGTGGCGGCCGGCTCCCGCGCGAGTCCCCTGAGTCGTCATCCCCACGCGGGCGGGATGGTTCGATCCTCATGATGATCCACCATGCATACAAGCCCTGGATCCCGCGCGAGCGGGGTGATCAGAGCTTCTCTGCAGCGGGTCTGCGCCACTTTCACACTTGCCCGCGCGCCCGCGCGCCCGCGGGGACCGCGGCCGCCCCTCATGTTCCCGCGCCCACCGAAAGGTGGCCCTGCCGTGCGCCACGACCCGCCTGCGGTCAGGCCCTTGCGACGGTGAACAGCACCGGGGTACGGATGCCGGACTGCGCGGCGGAGTCCGCCACGTTCGCGGCGAACCAGCCGACCGCGTCAGAGGGCCACTCCGCCAACTCTCCGGAGAGCGTCATTCCGTGCAGGGGCGGACCGTTCCGGAAGCGGTCGTCGAACGGCGGCAGCGGAAAGCCGTCTGGACGAACCGCGTCGCCACCGCCGGGATCGACGGGGCGAGGCCGCCGTCGATGCGGACCTTCACCGATACCCGCGCCCGCGGGTCGCACTCGCCGAACCAGTCCGGCGTCCGCATGGACGGCACCATCGCGTACGGCGGGCGAGCCGAGGCGTCGATGCCCTGCACCGGGAGAAGAACCTGGACCGCGGCCAGACGCACTGGAACCACGAGATCAGGTTCGGCCCCGGAGACCCCAGAGCCCCTGGAGCTGCAAGGGGGTCACTCCAGCCCGCGTCGTTCATGGCCCACAACCTCGGCGCGACCAAACGGGTGCGGGGAGCCGTGGCCCACCGGGCTGTCACGCCGTGATCGCCCCGGACCTTCCCGCGCGTACGGGAACAGTCCGCAGCAGCCACCAACTGAGCCTCGGGGACGGGGCCGTCCCCACGAACGCACGGGGAGCGACACACGCTGATGATGCCGGGCAGGTTCTGGCCGGGGCCATCCCCACGCGTGGAGGAAGCAGACGCCCGCGACCAGGCCGGAGACATCGGTACCGGGACAACCCCCCACAGGTGCGGGAAACAGAATCGGAAGGCCGCCCCCGAGGGCGACTCTCACGGGACCATTCCATCGGGCGCAAGAAGGCAGTGCCAGGACAGCTCGGCGCTCATCAACCAGCAGAGACCTCCCCGCCGGGTGGGGAGCAGCCGGTCGTCACCGGCATCGAACGCGGGGAACCAGTGGGCGTGACGTGGTTGCTCTTCGACCGGTGTCACAGGCGTCGGGGATGATCGTGCCATGCTGCGAGCGAGAGACGAGCACGGTCGTCAGGTGAGGAACCCGGGGCCTACGGCCTTGAGCCGGATGGTGGCGAACCTCGGCCGGGGCAACGCCTTCGTCATCGTCGAGCGCGTCGACGAAGACGTGGCCGGCGACTGGTACGCGCAGGTGTGGCTGAGAGACGACAACACCTACCAGCTGGAGTTCCGTGACGGGACGGCGGCAGAGCACTACCAGACCCGGACCGTCTCCCAGGACAAGGTGATCACCGCACTCCACGGCTGGGCAAAGAGACGACCGGACTGGAAGAACGCCTTCATGTGGAACAACGTCGGCGCCCAGCTCGAAAACACCGACTGACCCCGCCCCACCTCCTCGGTCTCGGGAAGCAGGCGTCGTGAGCCTCATGGTGAATGCCCGTCGGCATGGTGAGTACGGTGCCGAGCACCCCTGCCGACAAGCAGCCCGGCGCAGCACGACGAGGGCCCTTGCCAGCGTCATGCCGAACGACCGAGAGCGCGCACGATCAACCCAGGCTCCTTCCCCGCAGGCACGGGGAACAGGCTTCCTGACCAGCAGTTCTACCCGACGGCACCTCTTCCCAAGCAATTCACCAGAACAGACAGACCCCCACACTCGTGGTGAGCACCGTGGTGAGCCGCCCACGGCCACCCTGCTCCGCTCACCACGACCACGACCACGACCAGGAGCAGGAGCGGGGGGAGGAGCAGGGGCAGGGGGTAGGCCCACAGCGACCCAAGCGACTCAAGAACCGAAACAACTCCGCATCCGCCGGGACGGTAGGTTGACCAGCTGAAACACGCGTCTATGGGGTGGGGACATGGTGTGGTGGAAGGCCGGCAGAGACAACACGCGCGCCCTGAGGGGTATCGCAGGCCTCATCGTGATCGCCGCTACGGCGGCCTGCTCCGCGAGCCAGCCGCCAGCGGAAACGGCCACCTACCGCGAAGGCAGGCAGGCGGGATTCGAGCTCCGCGAGACAGGCACCTGGCCGGACATCTCCCGGACCAAGGCCGAAGCACTGTGCGAACGCTCCTACGTGGTGACCCTGGGCCTGACGGGCACGGAAGCCGAGGAATTCACCGACGGCTGCGCGACGGAACTCATCGCAGACTGACCTGCCGGCCACCGAGCAGCCCCGAACATAACGGCGACCGGGACCCAAGAAGCTTTGTCTCGACGGTACAGGCTGGCAGGAGTGCTCCTGATCAGGCGAGATTCTTGGTGAAGAACTCGTCGAGCTTGTCGAAGGCGCCGTCCCCGCGCGAGCGGAGAGCAGCAGAAGCCGAGGGTCTGCCGTCCGTCTTTCGAGGGACCACCCCCGCGGGCTCGGGCGATGGAGTTGAGGGTGGCAGACATGCAAGACCGTCCCCGCGAGTGTGGGCAGCAGCGGGTCGACTCGATGGCCGACGCCTCGGCCGTCTCGATCGGGGCCCGGAACCGTGGTGCTCGATGATCGAGAGGTCGGCGGCCACGGGCTCGCCCATCTCCGCGCGGTTGGCGTCCACGACGCACTGGATCACTGGCGGTCGCCCTCGGCGGCCAGCAGCTGCCGCCGTCTTGCTCCTCGAGGGAACCCCGGCCGTGTTGCGGGTCTGAGGAACATTGGTGTCAGATCGTGCGCTAGACCGGGCCCGCCATCCGGATGAGAGGATCCGGCCGTGACCATCGAACGCCCCTCTCCGCCCACCGTTGCCAATGAGCGCGAGATGCTCCGCGCCCACCTGGAATTCCACCGGCAGACCCTTCAACTGAAGTGTGCCGACCTGTCCGACGACCAGCTCCGCACACGCTCCATGCCACCCTCCACTCTCACCCTGCTGAGCCTGGTCCGGCATATGGCCGAAGTGGAACGGTCCTGGTTCCGCCGAGTGGTCGATGGGCAGGACATTCCGCTGGTGTGGTCCGAAGACTTCAACTTCCAGACGGCCTACGAGGCCGGCGACGCGAGCGTGCCTGCGGCATTCGCCGCCTGGCAGGCCGAGGTCGAGCATGCCCGGCGCATCGAGAAAGAGGCCGACTCCCTGGAACTCGTCGTCCACGACCGTCGTCGCGGCCTCGACGTCTCCCTCCGCTGGGTGATGCTTCACATGATCCACGAATACGCCCGACACAACGGACACGCCGATTTCCTCCGCGAGGGAATCGACGGCACCACCGGCGTCTGAATGGGCGGAGCACGCGGGACCACTCGAAGACGCGTCCCCGCCTGAGATGACCCGTGGTCCTGGCCGCAGGCCGACAAGTACGAGATGGACTACGTGGTCCCGCCAGGCCCCGATCCCTTCGCGATCGCTGTCTGGCCTCCGCCGCCGGCAGCGGGACACCGACTGCTGGCCACGCTGACGAGCTGCAGGACGCGGTCGGGTGCGGTCGGACTGCGTGCCACCCCCGTGAGAATGCGTTGCCGGGCCTCAGCTGTGACCGTCGGTAGCTCCATGAAGCCAGACACTATCGGCGGCAGATGCTGCTGTCCGAGGTGAGCCCACGACAGATAAGCGCCCTCCGCAAACCCATCCACCAGACACAACCACGATCGAACCTCCCACCCGCCCCCACTCACCACAACCCCCACCCGAGCAGGGAGCGAGCAGCACCGCCCCGCAGGCGCCGGAAGCAGACGCCGGTCCGGTCGGTACCGGATACCAGGAGGGCCGTCCATCCACACGGGCACGGGGAGCAGATCTTCTGTCAGGTGATCTTCGGTACCACCGCGGGACCATCCCGTCGCATACGGGGAGCAGACTTCCTGAGCTGCAGCTCTCCACGCTGCCGGCCTACTCCGACGCGACTTTCGCTGAAGCAGATAATCCACCCACCGCCCCTCCCCCAGGCGCTGAACAGCGACCCCAGCGACCGAGACCCGAACAACCTCACACGTACCGGGAGGTGGGCGGTGGCGGTGTCGGCCTTGTCGGGCGGGCCCGCGACGCGACTGGCGGAATGGGCACGGCATCCCGCCGATCGAGACCGCCCCGGACCGGGAGACGATCCCCTGGCCCGGCCGTCGCGGCCGACGGGCCAAACGCAAGGACGCGAGTGCGGTCCTGGACCGGATGCTTGTCCGGGCCCGTGCGGCCGCCGCGTTATCGGGTCTCCCAGTAGGCCTGGTCCTGTCGGCTGCGGAGCGTGTTCGGATGGTTGGGGCCGAGGACGCGGGCGCAGTCCTGGCTCAGGGCGTTGTAGAGGGCGCGTGCGGCCGTCACGTCACCAGCTTCCCCTGTCCAGTAGGCGTGGTCGTAGCGGCTGGAGAGAGTGTCGGGGTGGTCGGGCCCGAAGACACGGGCAAGGTCCTGCATCAGGCCCTTGTAGAGGGCTCGTGCGGCCGTCGCGTCACGGGCTGCCCCTGTCCAGTTGGCATGCTCGTGTCGGCTGCGAAGCGTGCTCGGGTGGTTGGGGCCAAGGACACGGGCGCGGTCTTGGACCAGGACTCTGTACAGATTCCGCGCAGCCGCCGCGTCACCGGCTTTCCCTGTCCAGTAGGCGTGGTTGTGGCGGGTGGAAAGGGACTCGGGATGGTCGGGTTCCAGGACGCGGGCGCGGTCTTGGACCAGGGTCTTGTACAGGTCCCGTGCGGCCGGCGCGTCACCGGCCGATCCCGTCCAGTAGGCGTGGTCGTGCCGGCTGCGGAGCGTGCTCGGGTCGCTGGGGCCGAGGACGCGGGTGCGGTCTTGGACCAGGGCTTTGTACAGGTCCCGTGCGGCCGGCGCGTCACCGGCCCTTCCTGTCCAGTAGGCGTGGCTGGTGCGGGCGGCAAGGGTGTCGGCGTGGTCGGGCCCCAGAACGTGGATGGCGACTTCTACAGCCGCATTGGCCAGGTGCCGTGCTTTGCCAGGGTCGTCTTCGAAGGCTACGGCTGCCTGCTCCAGAAGCTCTTGTACGAATGCGGGCTCTTTGGACTGTTTCTGTTCGGGGACTACCGGCGGAAGGGGACTGGCCTCATGCCTGGCCGGACGAGAGAAGACAGCAACGAGGTCGGTGCGGACGTGCAGAGCGGTGGCCGGACGTGCCTGCGGGTCCTTCTCCAGCAGGGACATCACGAGTGATTCGAGCTCACGCGATATCTCAGGGCGGATCGCACGCGGAGGCACGGGGCGTTGCTCCGTGTGCTGACGCATCAGAGCGATCGGACTGCCGGTGAAGGGAGGAGCGCCGACCAGCATCTCGTACAGGACGCATCCGAAGGCGTAGAGATCGCAGCGGGTGTCGACCGGGCCCTCGCGCCATTGTTCGGGGGCCATGTAACGCGGCGTTCCGAAGAGCCGGCCCGTCCCGGTCAGACCGATGGTCGAGTCATTCGAGCGGGAGATGCCGAAGTCGCAGATCTTTACCCGCCCGCGGTGGAGGAAGATGTTCTCCGGCTTCAGATCACGGTGCACGACGCCTTCGTCGTGGGCGGCCGCCAGGCCGGCCGCCACCTCCATTCCCAGGCGGAGCGCGTCTTCCACCGGCAACCCATCGGGATGCTCGGCGAGCAGGGCAGCCAGGTCGCGGCCCTCGAGCAGCTCCATCACGATGAACAGCCGTCCGTCATCGCTGCCGATGTCGTAGACCGTTGTGATCCTGGGATGACGGAGCCGGGCCCCAATGGTCGCTTCTCTGCGGAAACGGCTCACCAACTCCGTGCCGGCGTCCTCGTTCCGCAGGACCTTCACGGCCACAGCACGCTGCAGCTCTTCGTCGACGGCCCCCCACACCACCCCCATGCCGCCTCCGCCGAGCCGCTCGACCAGCTTGTAGCGTCCGGTCAGACGGTCTCCTGCCTTCACAACGCCCCCACGTGATTACGGCGAATCCGGAACTACATTCTGCCCACGCAGGCTGCGGAACGCTTGCGTCCTGCGCGGATGCGGCGATCTTCTGCGGGCGATCAGGGAGTCCGGTGTCGAGGTCGCCGCGCCGTGGATGGTCGTTGAGGAGCTCGCCGGCCAGCAGGACGCGAAGTACCCGAAGCAACACGACGCGGCCGCTCAGGCCATCGGCTCGCTCCGCAGGGTCGCGCCGTGGCAGATGGGACCCGTGTGGGAGGCGTGCGCGCCGGAGGAAGTACGCCGACTTCGTCGGGACGAAACCCGCGAGCGAGGCCGCCCTCCCGGAAGCTATACGCCGCGAGGTAAGCGGCCTCCCGCCAGCCAAGACCGAGAAGCAGGGCAAGACGGGAGGACGGGACGCGGCCATCTGGCTGTCAGCCGTCGCATACGCGAGCAACAACCCCGAGGAATCAGCCTACTTCGTCAGCAGTCGCCCTGCGTATCAAGGCGGGGCCCCTCGATGCAGCTGAAGGCGCGAGGGCCGTCGAGACGGCTCACCACCACATGCGCGCATTGCCGGAGATCGAACGGCGCCTCCTGCTGAATCCCTGGGCGCGCGAGCTGCGTTCATGACTCTCATCTGACGCAGGTCTTGCGGGAGCCGCTGACGATGCCACGGCCGGCCGTTGCGTGGCGGCGGCAATGACTCCGACGAAGGTAGCCTCGTCTTCGGCGCCGACCGAATCGGCCCGTCGGCCGGGCGGAGAATCCGGCACCTGCCCGGCTCCGGACCGCCTCGCCCGGCCTTGCTCTCAGCCGGGTTAGTTGGCGTGAACACGCAGAGAGTCGGCATGATGAGGCCATGACGAATGGAGCGCCCAGCGGGACGGCGAACGGGCCAGTGGTGTGTCCTCGGTGCGGAACGGCCGGCACCGTGGCGGTCACCGACGCGACCGACGGCAGCGGGTGCATCCACTTCGCCGAGGGAACGGTGATCGCTCTCATGGCAGCGGCCGCGGGCAAATTTTACGCCGACGACCGGGGCTTGCCCTGGCTCACCGCGGTGGGGGCCGCCGTCGCGGTGCTCCTCTTCGTCGGAACCATCGCCGTCGTCCGCGGCGAGAGCAGGGATACACGGAGGGCGCGCGCCGCCGTGGACCGCGCCCTGGCGGCCGGTACCACCGCTACCCACTACTGCGCCACGTGCGGCGAGGCGTCCTCCGTCCAGGACGCCGGAAACGCGTGACCATCTCACGGCGAGACCGACACCGGACAATCAGGTGGCGCAGGTGCCGGTCCAGCACTGCAGCAGGTCTTGGAGGGTGTCGAAGACCTGATAGTGAGTCAGGTCTGCGTGGGCACTTCTGTCGAGGCGCTGAAGGGTGAGAATGCCTGGGCGGCGGTGACGAGGGTGACGTGGTGGTGCCACACCTGCACGAGGACGACACCGAGACTGTTGGTCCTGAGCCGCCCGGTGGAACGGGTGGACGTCAAGGACCCCAAGTCCGACCTGGGTTCCCTCACCCACGCCCAGGCGCACGGCCGCAGCTTCCGCGCCTCCTGACCGGCAAATCCCCAGCAGAGCGCCTGCGAAGGGGCCTGCCCCGCCCAGGAGTGCCATGCGGGTCAAGCCTGAGCACGGGGATCGACCCGGCGGATCATCGTGGTCCTCGGGCAGAGACAGCCGCTCCACCGGAACTCCACCCTCGCGCCACGACCGCCGCCGATCCTTGCCGGGGACCGGGCGGCGGTCTGCCTGCAGACCGGCGCAGGCCGGCGAGGTGACGGGACCGTCCCCGCGTGATCGGGTTACAGCTCGGCCTCCCGCCTGCTGGGGGGTGCGAGCGGGTCGTTGCCACGGGCGGGGGGGCGGACTTCCCGTCCCGCGGTTGAGTCAGAGCCCGGGGGCGGACGGCGCTTCGGCACGGGTTCGGGAGCGGTGAGCCCGCGGTGGTGCGCCGGCGTGTTCGCGGGATTCGGCAGCACCTCCCGAACCCGATAATCCTCAACGCCACGCTCGGCTGCTCCTGGGCCGACCCGATCTCCGCCCTCGTCATCGCCGCCATCGCGGTCAAGGAAGGCCGCGACGCCCGGCAGTGCAATGGCTGCTGCGCCCCCGCCGCCACCTCCATGCCGTCCACGGACACAGAGGCGGACGCGTGCGGCTGCCGCCCTGGCTGCGACGGCTGCTGACCGCACCACCCGCCACGAGAGGGCACTGGCCAGCGGACGTCAGCCGGTGCCGCCGGCTGCCGAACCTGACGGACAGGCGCTGATGTGACTGTGGGGCGTGCCCCCGGCTGACGGAGTGTGACAACCGTGCATCCCCGAGAAGAGCGATCAGGCCGTGAACGGCGTACGCCAGGGTCGGGCAGGAGGACGCCCACCCGGCTTCGGCAAGGAACGGTACAAGAAGCGCAACACCATGGAACGGTCGATCAACAAGCTCGAAAACCACCGAGCCGTGTCCATGCGGTACGACAAGCGCGCACACGTCTGCCTGGGCACCGTCACCAACGCAGCAACCATCATCTGGCTCCGGACATGATCGGCGGGACAGAACCTCGCCTAGGAACGGTGTAGGAGGCTTCGCGGACGGAGCGAAGGACCTGTCCCCGCGCCGACGGATGCGCCACCGATCAGTTCTGGCTCATGGTTCCGACGAGCCGGAAGTGCACGCAGACGATGTCCGTGGTGTCCTCGACGGCCTGTCCGACGCTCTTCCAGTACTCGAGATGGACGTCGCGCCAGTGGGCGAGGCTCGTGTAGCCCTCCCCCTCTGCCTGTGCGAACTCCCACGTCACCGAGGCGAACGGAACGATGTCGACCGAGGTCACCTCCACCTCCGCGATCCCGGCCTCGTCGCTGTCGATGAGCACCAGTCGCTCGCCGGGGACCTCGGGCTCTTCGCCCTCGGCACGGTAGTCCCTCTCCAGGACCCCCGCCGTCGCCGTCTTGGCGCCGGACAGCACCAGGGAGTTGAGCCATGCGCGCAGCTCCCCCACGGTCCCCAGGTCCAGAGTGCGCAGACCGTTGATACGTGGCCACATGGCCTTGCTTGCTCCATCCCTGTGATGTGACGCCGTTCGTGCGCAGCGCGGGGGGGCTCGGGCTGTTTTCGCGATGCGGAATGACTCTCTCGCCGGAGAAAGGACCGGCCAGCCGGAAACCGCAAAGCGGAGACTGCGCGTAGTGCCCCCTCCTTGCCGGACTCTAAGCCGGATCAGTCATCGCAGCCACTGTTTTCTCCCTGGTCATGGGAGTGGCGTACGACCGCACGCGTAGAACGTGGCGCGATCATCACGCGGGGCGGACGCAGCCACAGGGGCATGGTGTTGTGGCGGGATCTGGTCGGGGCCGCCAGCCGGCCCAGCAGGGGCGTGAGAAGGGGCCGTGGCTTTGTTCAGGGTCAGGGTGGATGCGGAGGTGCCACGGTGTTCTCCCCTGCGCAGTGGCCGCGGTCCCATCCGCCGGTAGCCGCGGATGGGCACCGGACGACACGGGCGCGGCCGGGACGGGCAGAACTGACGCCGGCGTGCCCGCACGCTCAACCCGTGGGGTCCCAGAGTCCCCCGGCCTCGCCGCGCGCAAGGTGTTCGGCGTAGACGCCGACTTTCCAGGCGATGACCGCGCGGGACTCCTCCAGCGCCCGGATCTGTGCCTCCACGCGTCGCTGATGGAGGTCGAGGATCTGAAGTCGCTCCGCCTCGTTGCCCGGGCCGTGCCGCACGAGGTCGGCGAACCGTTTGAGGTCCGCCAGCGGCATGCCGGATTCGCGCAGCCTGACGCAGATCAGCAGCCAGTCGATGTCGGCCGTGGTGTAGCGCCGACGGCCGCCCGCGGTGCGCCGTACCGGTCCGACCAGCAGGCCCTCGCGCTCATAGAAGCGCAAGGCGTGCACGCTGAGTCCGGTCCGCTCGGCCGCCTCACCGATGCCCAGAAGTTCCGCGGACGTGTCGACAGTCGCCATGCCGCCCACCATAGGACTTGATCTAGACCTCGCTCCAGCTCCTAGCGTCGTCCGCATGACCAACCGTCACCAGCAGCCGCTCGGCTCGCCCTTCTCCGCCTCCAGCACCGCCGAGGACGTCATGGCCGGCCTTGACCTCACCGGCGCCACCGCCGTCGTGACCGGGGGCTCCTCCGGACTCGGCCTCGAAACCACCCGAAGCCTGGCGGCCGCCGGGGCCCAGGTCATCGTCCCGGCACGCCGCCCCGATCTCGCGCGCGCCGCCCTCGCGGACGTGGAGGGGTGCGACGTCGTCCCCATGGACCTGGCGGACCCCACCAGCGTGCGCTCCGCCACCGCACAGATCCTCGACTCCGTCGACAGACTCGAACTCCTGATGGCCGTCGCCGGCGTCATGGCAACCCCTGAGCGGCGCGTCGGCCCCGGCTGGGAGAGCCAGCTCGCCGTCAACCACTTCGGACACTTCACGCTCGCCTGCGAGCTCTACCCGCTCCTTGCCGCCGGCGGCGCGCGCGTCGTCGTCAACAGCTCAGCCGGACACGCCCTGACCGACATCCGCTGGCACGACCCGCACTTCCGTACCGGCTACGACAAGTGGCTGGCCTACGGCCAGGCCAAGACCGCCAACGCCCTGTTCGCCGTAGCACTCGACACCCTCGGGAAGAGCGACGGCGTCCGGGCGTACGCGCTCCACCCGGGCAAGATCATCACCGGCCTCCAGCGAGAGATGACCCTCCAGGAACAGATCGACCGCGGCTGGATCGACGAGCACGGCACCGTGACCGGCACCGGCTTCAGAACACCCTCCCAGGGCGCCGCCACCGGCCTGTGGGGCGCCACCTCCCCACTGCTCGAAGACCGCGGCGGCCTCTACCTCGAGGACTGCGACATCGCGCGCGTCTCCGCCCCCGCCACACCCATGGACTACGGCGGCGTCCGCCCATACGCCATCGACCCCGACGCGGCCGCACGGCTGTGGGAACTGTCCATCACAGCCACCGGCGCCACCCCGATCAGGCCATGACCTCGCACTCCACACCCCTGGAACCCCTCTTCCCGATCTTGCAAGAGAGCCGACGACACACAACACGACATCGCATACCCCGGCTTCACGGAAATCTTGCCAGGGCCACTTCGACGAGTACGTCGACACCATCCCCGCGCGCGCACGGGGATGCGCCCATGTTGCCGGTGGCGCCGCCGACCCAGTGGCCACCCCCCGCGGCGGGGAGCAGCCGGGTGTTCCGAGCGAGGCGATCGAGGTGACGGGGCCATCCCCGCGTGGGCGGGGAGCAGTCCGAAGCGCCGTACTTCGTCCGTCAGCCCAGGGGGCCATCCCCGCACAAACAGGGAACAGGGCATCGACGTTGGACCTGCGCGTCATGGCCAAGTCGTTCCGCTGGGGGCCATCCCCGCTCGGGCTCGGGGAGTGGTGCCTGACTCCCTCCAGGATCTCGTAGGCCAGGGGCCCCACTCGTCTGGCCGTCCGAGCCGCACACCGATCCACCGTCCAGACAGGGACGGGGAATTACGTGAAGCCGAAGGTGCGCTCCTCGGACCCGCGGGGAGGTGGTACTGGAGTGCCCCAGTAGCACTGGATGACGCCTCAACAACTGCAGAGGACGACCACGCATGGGCTCAACTGGAAGGCCTGGGAACTAGGGCACACACTGGAAGTGCAACAGGTAGACGGCCAGCCCGTCCACTCACCGAGCGGGGCGACCCTTTCGACGCGAAGATCAACTGCTTCGGTGCGGCGCTCGTCGGAGCGTCCCATCACGAAGGTGCGATCTCGTGCGCGGTGCACCACGGCGGGAAGTATCAGCAGCGCCGGCCTGACAAGGGCGTGACGACCCAGGGGTTGCTGCCCAGGGTCAGCACCCGAGACGCTGAGACGATGCCGCTGCTGCCGCCCGAGGAAGGAATCGGCGATAACCCACCCCTTACGGCCCCTACGTCGCTGGAGTTCTGGGGACGAAGCCTCGGCAGAAGCCGGCAAAGCTGGCAGGTGAAAATCCCGCGTACGCAGTTCGACACAGGACTGAACCTGAAACGGACTCACCCGAATCCGAGTGTGGATCGGATACCAGTTTCTCCACGGTTGACCGCCCGCGGCACGATCGGCGAGATGACCGGGGGCGACTGCCTGGAGGTCTCGACGGCGATCGGTGGGCAGGACGCTACGCGCCAACAAGGGCATGGGTATGAGTTTCTATCAGCTGAGAAACGTGAGATTGGAGATACGCAATGACAGAGATCGATTCGGCTGTGGCGGCTGCAGTGGACTCGAGCGTGACCCGCACTACGATCCTGGCAACGATATTCAACAAATCAAGTCGTACCATCGCCACGGGCGGCACAGTGCGGCTTACGGCAGCTCCCTTTGGGACCGGAAATGCCGCTGATGGGCATTACAGCTCGATCGCGCCAGGGGGACAAGAGACGCAGATTATCAATTGGGATTTGGAACAAGACGAAAGCGGACACACCCCATACCCGACGGCCGCCCACTACTTCCTTTCAGCGGAAGGGGGCGGAGGCTGCCGAGGCGGAACCGGTCAAAATCCAGATGGAATGACTGGCGTCCGATTCTCCATATTCGACTCCGACTGGTCATAACTGCGACGCCGATCCTGGATAGAGGGGCACCGGCTCTGCGAAACAGGCGAATAACATCACCCACTCACCAGAGCCGATGCGCCCTTCGACCTAGCATCACCGGGCCGACGCCAAAGGGCCTAGGGTAAATTGCGGTTGCATCCGGAGTTAGCGAGGAGATCATGTCTACTTCGTCATTCTAAATGTCGAGCTTCACTCCTGTTGACGATACGATTGTCAATCAAAACTCAACATCTGTATCGTTCTCATTCTCTAGCGCATTCAAAACGCATATCAGCGTGGAAATATGGTCCGAGGGTGACCAAGGCGCAACCTACGCCGATAAGCAAGAAACAAATACGAACGGTGCCGATGATGCGGGCTTGTCGTTTGCCGTGCCCGCCGGCGTTAACCTGCACTACAAGATTACGGTCAGCGGCGACCCCAGCTCCAATAATACTGTCCATGTCCACATCGAATGGTAAACCGTGAGCATTTCACGCGCCATCCCGGCCCCGCCAAGTCTTGATCAAATTCCGTAAGTGTCTGGGTTGTTGGTGGGCTTGCGGCGGCGGTGGACCGCGCAGGGTGATGCTCGCGGCTGAACCGGGCGCGAGGGTCGACGGTACGGCCTCTGTGCTCCCGAGGCTGCCCCGAAGTGACAAGGAGCTCTCAGGAGCCGGGGCTGTGATCAGTCACCTCGTGGCGCCGTCGCCGGCGGTCGTCATGGTGTCGTCGGGGCTGTTGGTTGCTTCGGGGGCGTAGCCGCAGAATTCCGGGGTGCACTCGGCCTTGTGGCCCCGGCCCCAGAGGTAGGAGTCGCGTTCGGTGGATCGGGCGCGGTGAGCAAGGCGACGCTGTTGCCGCCGGGGCAGGGTCGAGGGCAGCGCCGTGAAGGTCTCCGGGAGAACGGCGACCATGCCGCTCGCCTGCTCTCCGTCGCGCATCCACAGCAGTGCGGTGCATTGCCACCAGCCGATCTCGCCATCGCTGACCGGGGTGCCGGGCCAGTAGTACGAGGCTGGGTTCGGCAGCAGGTAGTGAACGCCGTCGGGATCCAGGTGAGCTCGGAGCCACGGTCCTCCTCCGCCCAGGCCGAGCCGGAGCCGTCGTGCCTCGTCGTACAGTGCGCAGAGCGTTTCGGTGTCGAGGGGCTTGAGGACGTTCGCCGCTGCGGGCAGCGGCTGGCGTCCGGCGGGGGTCCTGACGGGCCAACGTCCGAGCAGGAGTCCGGCCCGCTGCCACGGTGTCATCGGTGACGGGCCCTTGCGGCGCGCCGGCAGGGGCGGGGGCGGTGTCCAGGTTCGTCCCGCTTGTTCGATGTGGCGCAGGATCCACGCCTGCCCCTTCGGGCCGGCGGTGTGCCAGACCCGGTCATCGGCCGAGCGGCCATCGCCTGTTCCCGGCTCCCAGGGCCCGCGCCCAGGCGGGACGGCGTGGCGGGACGCGGGCGTGCGACGCCAGGCAGGTTGTGGGCCAGGTTGGCCAGGAACCTGATGCGTACGAGTGTCTCTTCGGGGCTGTCTCCCGACTCGTGCAGCGTGCTCCCGGCCAGATGACGGATCTCGATGAAGGCCCTGGCCGCCAGGAGCGCGGCTATGTCCCGGTCGAGCTCGGACTCGCGGCGCCTCATGCCGCACCTCCTGTCCGGCCTTGCCCGGCGCGATCGAGGACGCGGTATATGGTTGCGCGGCCTACGGAGAACACCTCCATCAGTTCGGCGATCGTGTAGTCGCCGGTGGCGTGCATGCAGACGAGTTCGGCCTGCTGGCGCGCTGACAGCTTGGGCCGGCGGCCCTTGAGTTTGCCGCGGGCGCGGGCGACGGCCATGCCCTCGCGCGTGCGCGTCTTCAGTAGGTCGGCCTCGAACTCTGCGAAGACGGTCAGCATGTTGAAGACCATCTTCGACATGGGGTCGGCCGGGTCGTAGACGCCGCCGACCAGAGAGAGGCGGACACCGCGGGCGACCAGGGTGTCGCCGATGTCGCGGACGTCGGGAACGGAGCGGGCGAGTCGATCGAGTCTGGGCACGACCAGGGTGTCGCCGGGGCGGACGGCGGCCGGCGCCTGGTCGAGTCCGGGCCGGGCGCGGCTGGTGCCTGTGAGTCCCTTGTCGAGGTGGATCCGGTCGTCGGGGACGCCGAGCACGGTGAGGGTCTCGCGTTGGGCGGTGGGGTCTTGTTCGACGGTCGAGCATCTGGCGTAGCCGATGAGTTCTCCCACTGGGCGAGCGTACCGTTGGCGCCCCCTCCACCGGACAATTTCGCGGACCGCCTATGCGAGACGGCGTATGCGCGGGTCCGAGCGGTTCGGGAAGGGCGGTTCTGGTCGTCCTGGTGAGGGATCCCCTGTCGGACACCATCGACGGCCTCGGTCAGTACCCTGACGCGGTGACAACCGACACCGTCTTCTTGAGAGCCGTGAGCGGCACCGCCGACCCGCCCCTGCTCCCGCTGCCAGATCGTGTCGCAGCCCTTCTGTCCGTGCTGGGCGGTCCCCCTCGGCTAGCGGCCCACCTACGTGCCGTCCACGACGTCGCGCATCAGCTGGTCCTCTGGGTAGAGGAGCACTGTCCCTCCGTGGTGATCGACCGGGAGGCGGCGCTGTTCGGGGCCGCGACGCACGACATAGGCAAGACGGTGCACCTGGCCGAACTCTCCGGGCCCGGGTCGGCGCATGAGGAGACCGGGCGGGCCCTGCTGCTCGAACGCGGCGTCAGCACAGAGCTCGCCCGCTTCGCCGCGACCCACGCGTCGTGGACGCGATCGGACGTCGTTCTGGAGGACCTCCTGGTGAGCCTCGCCGACAAGATCTGGAAGAACCAGCGCGTTCCCGACCTGGAGGACCTCGTCGTGGCCAAGTTGGCCTCGGCCACCGGTCGGCCGGCGTGGGAGGAGTTCCTCGCGCTCGACGAGGTCCTCTCCCGCATCGGCGACGAGGCCGACAAACGCCTGGCGTTCCAGGCGTCCTTCCCGATCCACACCTGATGAGTTCGCCGCCGCCCTGGCTGCCGCCGGCGGCCGCCACGGGTGCCTGCCCGGAGCGGAACGCTCCGACCGCCCGAGCCCGGAACCGGGCATCACCTTCCGGCCGGTGCCGCCTCGTCCTGCGCGCGGCGCCGGGCGGGCACGGTCGCGGCTGGGGCGGTCGGGTCCAGCTGAAGGCGGCTGTTCATGTCCAGCTCGAACCGGCCGTAGGGAGAGGCTGGGCCGCTCCCCCTTCGCCCTGCCAAACCTGCCGGCGGCCTGCGGCCCCTGCGTGACATGGACGCAGTCGACGAGGAGTGAGAGCGGTTCAGGCGACCGACGCGGCCGAGTGCAGGGCGTACTCCGGCTGGCCGGTGTCGCTGGGGGCCGGGCTGTGGCGGGTGGGGCCGTTCCTGTGACACCCGGCGGGCAGGAGAGTGACGCACAGCAGACCTGTGCCGGCGATGATGAGGCTGGGAGCAGGTGTCGGGGCGGCGGCCAACGGGGCAGGGTCTGGGTGACGCGCCACAGCTTCGAGGCAGGCCGCCCTCCTCGAAGGCGTGCGTCTCTCCCAGCTGCCAGCCGTCGGCGAGAGCGTCGACCAGGTCGCGGGGGGGTGCACCGCGAAGCCTCCGTGCTCCCAGACGTCGCCGCGTGCCCGGTGCCCGGTGCCCGGTGCCCGCGCCGTAGGAGGCGTCGCCGGTGCGCCGGACGGTGCAGACGAAGGTCCCGCCGGGTCGCAGTACGCGTCGGACCTCGCCGACCAGGTTGTGGAGCTCCTGGGTCGACAGCGCCATCCACAGCAGCATGTGCGCGAAGACCGCGTCCACCGAGGCGTCCGGCAGCGGCAGCGGCTCCCGGACGTCGTGCACCGTGGTCGTCACCCGCTCCTCGACCCGCCCGGCGCAGGCGGCGGCCCGCCGCTGATCCAGGCCGGCCGGGCTGAAGGCGGTGGCGTGGACGGTGAAGCCCTCGCGGGCGAAGTACAGGGCGTCGCGGCCGTGCCCGACCCCGAGCTCCGGCACGACTTCCGCACGGCACTGCGCGGGTGGTCCGTGCGGTTGGTGGGAGGGGTCAGAGTGCCGCTGCTTGCGGCTGGGCGGCTGCGACCCCGGCGCCGCGGCGGTCGGCCACCAGGAGCAGGACGAGGCCGAGCGCGACCCAGGCCGCGAGGGTCAGGAGCGGGGCCTGGGCTCCGGTTCCGTCGAAGTAGGCGTTGGCGCGCAGGAGGCTGCCCGACGCGCCGGGCGGCAGGAGCTGGCCGAAGGTCGCCCAGCCGGAGGGCAGCCAGTAGGGGCCGGTGGCGAGGCCGGACAAGGGGTTGCCGAGAAGCATCATCACCGCGGCTCCGGCGCCGAGTCCGGCGAAGCCCAGCAGGGCCTCCAGTCCGATGAAGGTCGTGGACAGGGCAGCCATGCCCAGGCTCAGTCCGAGTGCGGTGACCCAGTAGTCGCCGGTCAGCGACCCGGTGCCGTACTGGAGGAACGCGGTGACGGCGGCCCCGGCGAGGAGGGAGAAGAGCACGACGCCGGTGAGGCGTGTGCGCAGGCCCGCGGGGCCGGGGAAGAGCCGGGTGAGGGCGATGGCGGGGATCATGCCGCCGAAGACCAGGGGCAGACCGGCCGCGCCGAAGCCGGCTCCACGGGGGTCGTCGTCCGGGTAGGGCGCGAGTTCGTGGACGGTGGGCCGAACCTGCTGCTGGGCCGCGGCGGCGTTTCCGAGGGCGGTCAGTGCGTTGGAGGCCATCGGGGCTCCGGCGGTGGCCGTGTAGATGTCGATCTTCCCAGGGGAGATGACCACGCCTCCGGGTATCTCCCTCTCCTCGACAGCGGCGGTGAGGGCCTTCGCGTCGTCGTAGACGGTGACGTCCCACTCGGGTCCGTCGAGGCTGTTCCTCAGCCCCTCGGTGGCGGCCTGCGGTCCGGCCACGCCGACCGGGACCTCGTGCGGGCCGCCGTTGACGCTGGGCAGGGCGAACGCGCACAGCATCAGGACGACGGCCGCTGTCAGCCCGAGGAGCACGGCCACCAGCTTCCGGGCCGCGCCTGGCTGTGAGCGGCTCACTTCTGCGGAAGGGCTGGGCTGCTGGGACATGGGCTGGTTCTCCTTCGGGGCGACCTGGCGGCACGCCACCCGGCGCGGGGCGATCGTCGGTGCGGTGTGCCGCGAATCCCTCGGCGGCCGTGCCACCCAGGCAATGGAACCTGATTACAGGGTATCCTTATCCATGTGTCAAACCTTGAGCGTGACCCATCACGGAATGTGCCGGACGACGTCGTGCAGGCAGCACTGAGGGCCTCCCGCGCCAAAGGGGTGCCGGTCGTCGAAGTCCCCTTGCTCGCCGTCGCCCACGAGGCGGGCATCTCCCGCAGCACGTTGCTGCGCCGCCTCGGCGGCAGCCGTGGCGCACTGGACGAGGCGGTCCGTGCCGCCGGCGTGGACCCGGGAGAGCAGAAGCCGGTCCGGACGCGGGCGGTCGAGGCCGCTGCCGAACTGATCGGCGAGCAGGGGTTGGCAGCTGTCACGCTGGAACGGGTGGCCGATGGAGCCCAGTGTTCCGTCCACAGTCTGTACGCGGCGTTCGGCGGCCGGGACGGACTGCTGCAGGCCGTCTACGAGCGCCACAGCCCCGTACTGGACGTCGAAGCCGTCCTCGCGGGCCCCCGCGAGGACTTCCCGTCCACCGTCCGCACCATCTACCGCCTGCTCGTCGACACCCTCAACCGCGAACCGCGGGTCCTCCCGGCCATGATCGCCGACGCTCTCGCCCGCCCCGGCGACCCGGCCGTCCAGGCCCTCTCCCGGCATGTCGTTCCCCGCATCCTGGGCGGTCTCGGACAGTGGCTCACCGACGAGATCGCCGCCGGCCACGTCCGGGACCTTCCCCCGTTGCTCCTCACGCGCCAGCTGATGGGCCCCCTCCTCATCCACTTCCTTCTGCGTCCCACCGTCGAGCTCTTGCCAGGGACCGACCTGCCCACCACCGACGAGGCCATCGAGTTCTTCGCGCAGTCCTTCCTTCGCGCGGTGACCGTCGAAGCCTCCGACGACCACACGGGATGACCGGTGCCCCATAGGTACGGCGACCCCCGCCGGCCCCGCCGTGGCCGCGGTCCGGCGCCCGACCGACACTTCACCCCTCGTACCGGGTCCCCGCGGGTGTCAATCACCACCGGAGCGGCCAGCGGTCGAAGAGCTCGGCCGACTCCGCCTGCCTGTTCTGTTTCCAACCGGTCGGAAGCAGCCGAATGCGAGCTCCGTCGGGAGCTAGGGGAGGCAGGCGACGGCGCGGAGGTCGGGTGCCTGCTCCTGCGGGGCAGGGCGGGCCACGGGTCGCCATCAGGGGACCGTCGTTCGGCAGTCGCGTCTGTCGGTGAGGTGGCAGATGTTCGTGCGCCCCGTACCTGCGCCCAGGCCCCCGGGCCTGGGCCGGGTCCACCGGTCAGCCAACCGAGCCGCCCAGGACTTTTCCGGCCGATCATGGTTGTGGGACGCCGGGCACTCCGGGTTGAGGGACATCGCCACCTCATGGGCTCAGCTGCGCGCGGAGGACGGCGAGGCCATCGACACGGAGATCGCCGAGGCGATCGTGGGTGACCTGGCTGGTCTCGCCAGCAGCGCCCGGCGCCAGGATCACGCCGTCTACTGCTGGGTCGCGTAGGAGTTCACGTTCGGAGCCAGATGGCGACGGCCGCCGCGGCGGCGGTGCCGAGGAAGACGTAGCCGCGTTTGCCGTAGCGAGTGGCGACCGCCGCCCGAGACTGCTTCAGGCGGTTGATCGCCCGCCCGACAGGGAGAAGGAAGTCCTGTCCTGCGAAGTCGACCTGGCACGGGCGCATCCCCGCGCATATGGGGAGCAGACATCCTGACCAGTACTTCTCCCCCGCGGCAGAACCTTCCTGAACCACTTTCACCGGAACAGACGATCCACCCCAGGGGTCCGGAGAACAACCCATGGTGAGCACTGTGGTGAGCAACCCTGGGCATGGTGAGTTCGGTGGTGAGGAACCACGGCGAGCGTTCCCCCCACTCACCGCACCCGCGACAGCAGAGGCCCAAGCGACCGAAGAACCGATACACAACCCCACCACCAGAACCCGGCTCCAACACGTGGAAACAGGCGCCACCAAGACGCCCCCACCTTCGCCGGTGGTGACAGGCGAGAACATCCCTCTGGGGTGCGATCCTCGTCCTCGCGGCCCCCGCCCGGCGCTCGAATTCGTCTGCCCACCGAGGGCTGCCCCGGTGACGTGATCCATGGTGCGTGCACAGGAGCATACGAGAGCCTCGTTCAACGATTCGACGAGTTCCGGCAACCGGACTCGCGCTGACCGGCCCCGCCTGCGATGACCGCGAGCCGGGCGTGCGGGAGCCGGCCGAATCCGTACCCCGTCCCGGGGCCGGGCGAAAGCAGCGAGGCGTCCGCGCCGACGTCGGTGGCGGAGCGCCGATCGGAGATCATCCAGAGCGTGGCTACGAGGCCCGCCGAGCGGCGGGATCCGGGGACGGCGCCGGTGTACCGGCGCAGAAGGGACGCGTCGCCGCCGGACCGCCGGTCGGGAAACAGGTGATCACGGCTTGCCGGCGCAGACGACGTCGAAGGTGCGACCCAGCGGGCGCGCCAGGGGCTGGGTGCCGACGGTGGCGGCGGGACAGTCGGCCCGGGTGCCGACGATGGCGAGGACCTTGCGGGCGGGAGCCGGCTTCTTCGCCGCGCACGGGGTCTCGGCTCCGGTGGCCGTCAGGCAGTCGCCCACGACCACCTGGCCGCCACCGCGCCCCGGATCGCCGGGATGGTCGTCCGAGAGGTTGCGTCCGCAGACGATGCCGTCGGGTATCTCCGCCAAGGCCGGATCCTCGGTCGCGCGGAACGCCCAGTGCGTCTTCAGGCCGATGACCAGGTCCGTGCCGGGCGGGCACTGGCCGGAGCCCCGGATGGCCGCGGTGATCAGGTTCTTGACCTCCAGCGCCTTGAAGGTGGCCGCGGTGCCGTCACACGGGTACTGCCGGTAACTTCCCGGCTTCGCGGGATCGGGCCCACCGCACTCCCCCGCCTCGAAGGTGTCGAACCGGACCACGGGGCCGGGGCGCGCATCGGAGTGGTCGCCGAACACGTCCGAGAGCGACGACGCGAGACGGAAGACGCCGAACAGGATGACGGCGGCGGAGAGGAACACCCACAAGAGCGACTTTCCCGTCGACTCCGCGGGCGACAGCCCCTCCTCGGACCCGCCGGCCGGACTTCCACCCGTGCTTTCCTGCTCCGCCATGTACGACTCCAACCGCTGCGGAAGGGCTGCCGATGGTGCGACGTACGAGCGGGGACGGTCCGCACGCGTCACGCGGTTCCCCGAACCCAAGATTGCCCACGCCTCGATGATCGTCAACTGGCTTATATGCAGCGGGACTTATTGATGACCCGCAACGGCCGGTGGTGTCATGATCGGTTCATGACGCGAGGATCCGAGTCCGATCGCCGGGGAGAGAACGCCACTGACCATGTCCTGCGTCGCTTCGAAGTGTGGGCACGGAACACTCCCGACGCGCCTGCCCTCATCGCCGGTGCGGAGAGTCTGACCTACGCGCGGCTGGACGCGCGGGCCGACCGCCTCGCACGGCGCCTCGTCGCGTCGGGCCTCCTGCCCGGCGGAGTCGTCGCGGTCGGCACCTCCCGTCGGGTTTCCCTGGTCGTGGCCCTGCTCGGGGTGCTCAAGGCCGGCGGGGTCTACGCCGTCGTCGACGCGGAGCACCCTCACGTCGGACGACGTCAGCTCGCGGCCGTCGAGCCGTTCGCGCTGCTGACCGACGCCGTCGGTCGGGCGGCCCTGGACGACGGAAGCGGCCTGACGGTGCACCCCGTCGGGGAGGAGCGGGATTCGGACGCCGAAGAGCCAGGCGTCCCGGAACCGGCGCCCGCGCCGGCCGTCCACGGGCCCGTCGCCGCTCGCGTCTTCACCGGGGCGGCCGAGCCGCGCGCCGTGGTCCTCGGGCAGGAGCTGCTGCTGGCCGCGTACGAGGGGTGGGCGGAGGTGGCGCGGCTGACGCCCGAGGACCGGCACCTCATCGTCGCCGGCACGGATGTCACGGAGTTCGCCACGGGGTGGACGCGTGCCCTGTGTTCCGGCGGCGGTCTCGTCCTCCCCTCGAAGCCGCCCGCGACGCCGTCGGACATCGCGGCCGTCGTCGAGCGCGAACGCGTCACCGTCCTGCACGCCGGACCCGCCGTCGCCACCGGACTCCCCTCTCCCCGACGGGAAGCGGCCGGTGCCGCCCAAGCCCGCGACGGCTCCCGGCCTCCGCTGCGGACGTTGCGGCTGATCGCGGTGTCGGGCGACCGTCTCTACCTCGACGAGCAAGCGGCGCTTCAGAAACGGCTCCCTCCCGGCACACGCGTGCTCAACGTCTACGGCACCGCCGAGACCGCCGGCACCGGCACCTGGTTCGAGGTCCCGCACCTGCCCGGCCCGCTCGACGCACCGGAGCAGGTCTCCCTGCTCGGCAAGGCCTTCCCGGGCTGCCGTGCCGAGGTGCGCGACGGGGAGATCCACCTCACCCCGCCCGGCGGAGGCGAGGCGATACCCACCGGGGATCTGGGCCGGTGGCGTGAGGACGGGCTGCTGGAGTTCGGCGGCCGGACCCGGCACCACATCGCGCTGCCGGACGGCCGCACCCTCGACCCGTACCCGGTCGAGTCCGCCATCCGCGGGCACGAGGGCGTCGGCGCGGTCGTCGTGAACGGCGTCGACGGGAAGCGCGGCCCGCGCCGCCTCGTCGCCTACGTGACTCCGCCGGCCGACGGGGAGGCCCTGGTACCGGGCGCCGCTCTGCCCAGCGCCGCGGGCCTGCGCGTCCACCTCCGGGACCGGGTACCCGCCGAGGACGTTCCGCGCACCGTGGTCCGCCTCCGTGCGCTGCCCCGCAACCGGGCGGGGCAGGAGGACCGTTCCGCCCTTCCTCTGCCCGTGCTCGCCCCGCTGCCGGGGCCCGGCGCCAAGGCCGGGAAGGCCGGGGGCGGCGGTTCGGGCGACTCCTCCCCCCTGCCCGCCCTCGCCGGCTGCGGGACGTGGGTCGTGATGGCCCTCGCGCTCGCCCTGACCGACGTCCTGTGGCCTGGATCCACCGAGGTCGACGCGGTACCGGCTCCCTGGGCCTTCTTCTTCGTCGTGCTGTACCTCTTCGAATGCCTGGCGTTCGGCGTCGGGACGATGTTCCTGCTCTTCGGCCGACGCGTGATGCTCCGCCGGCGGCGGCAGGGCCGCCGGCTCACCACACTGGCGCACCTCTCGGTGTCCTACCTGCTGATGGCGTGGTGGCCGCAGGACAACTTCTACCGGTTGGCCGCCAAGGACGACTGGCCCCAGCAGGCCGCGCTGGTCTACGCGTTCAACATCCCCCTGATGATCGCGGGCGCCGTCGTCGCCTTGTACGTCGGCAGGCGGAGCGACCCGTTCGACCTGGACTTCGACTGATCACCCGCCCATCGGGCCCGTGATCAGTCGAAAGCGTGCCCCATGCTCCGGGCCGCGGCCCTCACCAGGGCCTCCGCCGCGTCCAGCGTCTCCGCGTCGCGCGCGGCCACCAGGAAACCGAACCAAGGTGCCGGGGCGAAGGCGGCGGTGGGGATGGCGGGGACGAAGACGGCCCCCAGCTCCGCGCAGCCCCGGACGAGGTCGGCGCACAGTTCGTCGAACTGCGCCTCGGCCAGGCGCGCGCCGAGTCCGGCCCGGTCGACGATCCGTACGAGGTGACCCGCTCCCCGCAGCTCGTCGAGCCGGGCGGCCACCATGAAGGCGAGGGACGGGCCGGTCAGCCGCAAGTTGGTCTCGGTGGGCGCCAGGCGTCCCTCCCGGTCCGCCACGAAGTCCACGTCGAACCAGCCCCGGTAGCCCGCGGCGGCCAGCTCCCGGCCCACCGCCGCCCCGAAGGCGGTGAGGGGACGCTCGGCCCAGGCCGGCACCACCGAGGGCCCGACCGTGGCGCCCGCGTACGCTCCGTCCCGCACCTCCATCACCGCCCCGCCGACCTCGTGCACGCGTCCGTCGCGGCCGACGAACCCGTCGTACGTCAGATCGCGCGGCCCGCCACCGGGTCCCGGCCCCTCGACGTACTCCTCCACGAGGAGCGGGCCCCGCGGCAGCCCGCGCAGGGCGGCCCGGATCCCGCCCCTGGTGCGGGCCCGGTCGGGAGTGACGATCGCGGTGCCGGAGCCTCCGACGCCGTGTTCCGTCTTCACCACGCCGGCCAGCCCCGCCCGGGCCCGGGCCGCCACCCGGCGCGCGGCTGCCCAGCGGCCGCCGACGCGCCACTGGGCCGGGAGCACGATCCCGGGATGCCCGCCGCCGGCGAGGATCCGGGCGAACAGCTCGTGCGCCGCCGACTTCGCCTCGTACCGCAACCGCCCCGCCTCCTGCCGGCGTCCGGTCACGCGCCCGAGGGCCGAGGTGCTGCCCCACGCCACCCACGGGAGTCCGGCCTCCGTCAGGCGTGACAGGAGCGCGGGCCGGTCGCGCACGGCGTCGAGCAGCCCGGCGCCCCGCTCCACCAGGCCGTCGTACACCTCCACCCCCTCCCACTCCAGTCGGCGGCCCACCCGCTCGACCCAGCCTCTCGGTACGACACTCGGCAACACCAGCGCGGCCGGGGCGGGCGTGTAGAAGGCGGCGAGGCAGGCGTAGTGATGAGCGGGGGCGTGCCGGTCCCCGTCCAAGTCCTCGTCCCGGTCCTCGTCCATGAACTGGGCGTTGAACTCGGCCACGTTGCCGAGGTGGACGGCCCGTGCCCCGCCGGTCCACTCCCGCGCCCAGGCGGGGAGCGGAACGGGCTCCACCTCGAACCGCACGAGCTCCGCGACGGCAGCGTCGCCGGGTCCGGGTCCCAGTCCGGGTCCGGGTCCGGCGTCCCGCGCCACGGCGCCCATCGCCCGGTAGAAGCCGGACGCGTGGGGATCGGCGTCGATCACCAGCCGTCGTACCCCCAGCCGCACGGCCCGGCGCAGCGTCTCCCGGTACAGCAGCCGGCCCACGCCCTGTCCGATCACCGCCGGCTCCACGAACAACAGGCCCAGCGTGGCCGTGGGAGCCGGCCCCTCCAAGGAGGCGACTCCCAGTACTCCGCCCCGTTCGTCCTCGGCCACGACGATCCTGCGGGGCGTCACGTCCTCGGCCCGGATGAGCAGTTGCGGCGCGCACGCGTCGAGGAAGGCGGCGTCGTACCCCCAGGACGCCTTGGACCGCATCACCAGCCCGGTCAGCGCCTCCGCTTCCTCCGCCGCCGCGGACCTGAACGTGACCATGCGCGGCCCTCCCCCGGTTTCCGTGATCGCGGGCTGGAACCCGATTGTGGCCGATGAGGTGAAGGTGGTGGAGGGGCGTTTGCGACTGATCGAACACGTCGGTGCCGGGGGCATGGCTGTCCTCCGGGGGCCGGGGAGAGATCAAAGTCGTCCCCGAGCCCGGAGCGCCCGCCGGCGGATCGCAGGCAGGCTGGATCGCGTACACCTGCCCGCGCCGGGGGCGCTGTGTCTCCGGCTCGTGTACGTGGACGACGGCCACGTCTCCGTGGAGCGGGAGGTGACCCTGCTGGAAGCCTCCGGCGCGAACCGGCCCGGCGCTCCGCCGCCGGGCCGTCCGATCGGACGCCGATCGACGCGGGACGGCGCGGCACCTCCTTCCGGGCTCCGCGGGTGCCTAACGTACGACGGGATCACCGCGTCCCACGTCCCGGAGGAGCCCATGGCGCGCAGCCGTCGGATGAGACCGTCCGCGGCGACCGGGGCCATCGAGCCGCCCGGCACGATCGAGCTGGTCGTGACGGTGGTGCTCGTGACCGCCCTGGTGAACGTCCTGGGCTTCCTCTCCGGGTCGGTGGTGTGGCTGCTCGGGCTGCTGATCTTCCTGCCGGGCGCGGCGGCGGCGCTCTGCACCGTCCGGCAGACACGGTTCGTCGCCCTGTGGACCTTGGTCGTCGTGACCCTCGCCGTGCTGGTCGGGGGCGATGTCACCAGCGACTGGGACGACCGGGTGCTGATGGTGGCCCTCACCCTGGTCCTGGGCGGCGCCTCGGTCTACGCCTGTGATCGGCGCATCCAGCGGGAGCGGGAGATGCTGAGCCTGCGGTCCACGGCGACGACCATGCAGCGCCACATCCTGCGCCCGCTGCCACTGATCACCGACGACGTCCTCGTCGACGGCGCCTACGAACCGGTCCAGGAGGACCGGCTCGTAGGGGGCGACATCTACGACGTCGTCGCCTCGCCGTTCGGCACCCGGGTCCTCATCGGGGACGTCCAGGGGAAGGGGCTCGCGGCCGTCGGCGCCGCGTTCGCCGTCATCGGCGCCTTCCGCGAGGCCGCCTTCCGCGAGCCCACCCTCACGGCCCTGGTCGACGCCCTCGACGCGGCCGTCGTCCGTCACAACTCCTACGCCCGGCGGACGGGGGACGACGAACGCTTCGTCACCGCGCTCATCCTGGGCGTGGACGCGCACCCGCAGGTGCAGGCCGTCAACTGCGGCCACGTTCCGCCGCTGCTCCTGCACGACGGCACGGTGGCCGAGCCGCCCCTCGACTCGGGGGTGCCGCTCGGCCTCGGCGAGCTCGCCACCGAGCCCACCACCGTGGGCTGGTTCACCTTCCCTGCGGGCGCGACGCTGCTCCTGACCACCGACGGACTGACCGAGACCCGGGCACCGGACGGCACGTTCTATCCGCTGAGGGAGGAGCTCGCCGAACACGCCGGAACCCCGCCGACCGAACTGCCCAACCTCCTGCGCGAGGACGCCCACGCCTTCGCGGGAACCGGGCGGCGCCACGACGACATCGCCGTCCTGACGGTCCGACGCTCACCCCACCGGTGAAGCCGAACCCGACAAACCCGCCCCCGCCCCCGCCCAGCGGATCGCCCACCGGATCCGCGGTGGAGGCCCTCGACCGCGGGGGCACGGGGTGGTGCAGACCCTCGCCGCCGACGGCGAACTCCAGCGCCCCGTCCGGCGCGAGCCGACCCACGACGGCCTGCGCGCCTCCGAGGCCAAGGGCCGAAAGGGCGGCCTCCGCTCGCGCCCGTGGAGCTCCGGGCCGTCGGCGCAGCAGCTCGTCGGCCACGGAGGGCGGAGGGGGTGGGGCTTCAGGAGGAGGTGATGGGGTCTACCTCGCCCCAGGCGAGGCCGGGGCCGCGGTCCAGGCTACGGATGTAGTCCATGTCGGCATCCTCGATCCGGAAGGAGAAGACGTCGAGGTTCTGTCGCATGCGGTCCGGGTCGGTGCTCTTGGGGAGTACCGGATAGCCGTTCTGCACGCCCCAGCCCAGAAGGAACTGGGCCTCGGTCACGCCGTACGTGTCCGCCAGCTTCTTGAAGGGGTGGTCGGACCGCTCACCCTCGGCGCGCATCTCCTGGGTCTTTCCGCTCGCGTGGCCCGGGGCGGTGCGCCAGGTGGAGAGCGGGGCGAGGCTGCTGTAGGCGATGGGCATGATCCTCTTGTGGTTCAGGTAGGCGACCAGTTCGGGCTTCTGGGACCAGGGGTGCAGTTCGATCTGGTTGGCGTGCGGGACGGGAAGTCCCGCCTCGATCAGCTCGTCGATGTGTGTGGCGTTGAAGTTCGAGACACCGATCGCCCTCGCCTTTCCGTTCTCGTACGCCTCGGCCAGCGCCTGCCACTGCTCAAGGCGCTGCTCGCGCCCGAACGGGGCGTGGATGAGGTAGAGGTCGACCTGCTCCAGTCCGAGTCGTTCGAGGCTTTCGTCCAGGGAACGGGCAGCCTCCGCGGCGGTCTTGTTGCGCTCCTGCGTCAGCGGCCACAGTTTGGTCGTGACGAAGATGTCGTCGCGTTCGAGACCTGCCTGCCGCATGCCACGGCGCAGACCTCCGCCGACTCCGGTCTCGTTCTCGTAGACCTCGGCCGTGTCGACATGCCGATAGCCGGCGACCAGGGCGCTCTCGACGGCGGTGGCGGCCTCGTCGTCCGGGATGAGGTAGGTGCCGAAGCCGACCAGCGGGATCCGAACCCCGGAGGTCAACTCGTGCTCGTGCGTGGTCGTCATGGTGGGCTCCTCGCCGGTGTGGTGTCGAACTGATCGTTTACATGCTGAGGCATGGTGACGCGGCGACGTGCGCAGTCGATGGGGCTGCCGTGATGATCGAGGTGGCCGGCGAGCAGGATCAGGGCGTGCACCACGTCGGCATAGGCGGGGCGGCAGACTGAATCCACACCCGCCAGGCCAGGGCTTCGTGGTGGCCACACGCCCACGGGCCGGCGGGCGAGTCGGCCACGAACGGTCCGCGCGACACACCGACCAAGGCCACCAACCTCATGACACCCACCGACGACGCCACCGCGCACGACCGTGCGCCCGTCCACCAGGCAGCCGCCCGCCTCGTCCCCGCCCACAGCGAGCGCCCTCACGAGGACTGCTCCTCGTCTGGCGCCGCCTGCACGCCCCCTCCTTCCACGAAGACGTTCCCGACCCGCTCGGGCGGCGCGTGGTGCGTCGTGCCCGCGGGGGTGTCACTGCTGGGAGTGTGACGGGGTGAGTGCGGCTCCGACCTTGGTCAGCATCTGGCCGAGCAGGTGAAGGGCTCGTGCCCGTGTCGGTACCGCGCGCGCTGTACCCGTCCAGTAGGCGTCGGTGAACTTCTCTGTCATCGCGAGGGTCCGGTGCTCGTCCTGGGCGGCCAGCACGAGGACGAACCGCACGTAGTCGCCGACGTCGGTGCCCATGGGGTGCCGGTGGAGGAAGGTCTGCAGGCGCGGTGTCAGGGCGGACAGGGTGCGGTCCGTCGGGAAGACGACGGCGAGGCCGGCGAGGGCGAGACGAACCGCGGGGCATTCGGCCGACCAGCGGGCCAGTAGACCTGGAACGTGAGCCTGGACCGCGCTGCGGGCCCGGGCCTCGCTGGCGGGATCGGCATGCTGCGGGGGGCCGGCCAGGTCTCGGCGCGATGGCGCTCGGCGACAGTGGCAGCCCTGAACAGCAGGTCGACGGCTTGGAACCGGTGCCGGGCGGGAATCCGGTCGTCACCGGCGACGACCGTGACCAGGGCGAGCCCGTCGGCGGTGGCCGGCCGGCAGGTGTCCTGGTGGAGGATCTCGTTGTAGAAGTCGGCGAGGAAGCTCTGGTCGTCCCCGTAGGGGTCGACCTCAGCGTCGAACAGCATCGCGGTCTGGGGCGGCCTGGGGCTCGGCAGGCGGTCGGCGACGACGTCCCGGAAGAGCCGTCGGATCGGCGGACCGGAAGCGATCGCGCGGCTCCGGGTCTGTTCGGGTTCGGCGCTCGTATTCATGGCCGGCGCAGCCTACTGAAGCCCCTCGGACGGATCACCCGGCCCCTGGGCAAGCACCAGCGGGCCGCACACGGCCTGTCAACGATCCCCTTGACGTCAAAGCCCGTGAGCATCGCCGAGCTGCGATTGCGGACACCTCCCACCCACGTGAAGAGCCACTGTCGCCATCCGCGAACAAAGCCCGTCCCCACGTGCGCAGAGAGCAGACTTCAACGGCAGCCATCCCCCCGTTCTGCTCCCGACTGCCCCGCGGTTCGGCCCACCCCGGCAGGGTGGCGCCGCGTCGCTGTACGGCCGGGAGCATCGGAAACCGACTCAACGACCGAGCGGTTCTGGGAGCTGTCGATCGCGAAGAACAGCGTCCCGTCGCCTCCAACGAGTCGTCCGACGGCTCGCCTCCCCCGGGGCCCGCGCCGAAGCACCTGCCAAGGCCGGGTAACCGCTGAATGCCTCGGTGGTCTTCCCCGGGAAGGGCGGAGGACCATCAGTTTGGCAGGGGGGCATCCGCAGTGAGCATTTCGTGGATACAGCGACGCAGCCCGCTGCCGTCGTCGTCGACCGCTTCGAGCCACGGCACCCTCTGGAGCAGGTCGCCGCATTGGTCGGTACTCGGGTCGGCCAAGAGGGCACGGAGGTCGTCAGGGACAGGGTCGCCGACCAGGCACAACCAGGCGAGGCCGGCGCCGATGCGGATCTCGGGCGATCGGCCGGGATCCGACCACAGCCCCCGGGCCCACAACGGAGCATTCTCGTCCTGGTGTTCGCGGGCGAGCTGGGCGATCGCCAGGATCAGGCTCACACGGGCCACCGGATCGTCCTCCACCGCCAGCCTGCGGCGCAGGGCCGAGGCGACACGCTGAATCTCACTGGTCGCCGCCGCCAGGACGAAGGCGGTCGCGGAGCGAACAGCGGGATCGGGATCGGGCAGGAGGGGGAACAGCAGATGCAGGTCGTCCGTGATCGCATCGCGAGCAGCCTGGATCGTCCAGTTCGTCGGACACATCGTGGTGCCCTCCGCCTCCAGCGGATCCTCGAAGACCTGGAGAAGGCCTTCGCGTGTTCCGTCCCCGAAGTGCTGGCATCGCCCGATCTCGGCGACCAGGCGCAGGGTGCTTGCCCGGAGCCCGGGAAGCCCGGAAACCGCGATCCGGATCAGAAACGGTACTGCCAGCGCTCCCACCGCGATCGTGCTGCCCTGATGATGGAGGTGTTCCCACAGCTCCCCCAAGGCCCGGCCGGCGGCTTCGGCGTCCGCGGACGCGAGCGTCCCGAGGCGACCGGGAACTTCCTCGCCCGGTCCGTAGAAGTGCGGGAACCGCTGCCAGGGGATCTCGTCGTACTTGAACCCGTCCTTGACCTCCCGCGGGATCGCGCCCACGACCGTCCGCATGTCGGCATCCGTGCCCACCCACGGCTCGGGCCACCCGGCCCAGCGCTCATCGTCCACGGCTTGGCCTTCCGGTCCACCGACACCATCCGAACCCCCGGGAGTCTAACGACCGGTGATCACGAGCGAGCCCGACGCTGCCGCGCTCCGACGACACCAACCACGGTCCCGACATCTCCCGGGAACATCCACAGCATTCAAGATCGCCAACCGCCGCCCGAACCACTGACCAAACGCTGCTGCTCCACGGGCTCCGGCACACCTTCCGCGAACCACGCCGACCGGGGCATACACCGGTCTCCAGGCGATCCGCTGACCTGTGGGTCTTCGGCACCGAGGCACAGTCGATTTCACGGAAGCCGTGCCAGAACCGAAGCTCGTGAACGAAGCCACTCGTCGAAGCCGTCGACGACAATCCCGTCGAACAGTCGGCGGCCGACGAAGGCCGGCAGGACGTCGGGGGGGGGCCATCCCCACGTACGCGGGAAGCAGCTCCGGCTACGCCGGGGAGTCCTGCTCCGCTGGGAACCAGCCCGGCGATCGCGGGGAACAACGAGGCGGCACCGAGCGCTGCTTCATCACGCGGAGCAGGGCCGCGTCACGATGCCACTGGGGACCACCCCTCGCGGAGGCGGGGAGCAGACGTCACACAGGTCCTTCTGTTGGGCTGGCGTTCTAGGAGCCCTCCCCGCGTCGGCATCTGTGCTGGTCAAAGCCGTGAGGACTGGTGCAACCGTAGTCGACAGATGTCGGTCTTCCGCCGATCCGGGTCGGGCCTACATGTCACGGCTGTGAGGCCGCGCGGGTGATGGGGCAGACGACTTCGTCAGCCCTGGCGTGGCGTTCGGATGTTCCGTCCAACGAGGCGAGAAAGTAGGCGGGATTTTCGGCCGGCCCGACCCGGAGTCCTATCGACGTCGGCAGCCAGGCGTGTTTCGCCGCCCGACCCACCCACTCGTCTCGTCCACAGGGGAACGCATCCATGACCGACACCGACACGTCCTTCCGTGGTCTCCGCGCCCTGGTGATCAATTGCACGCTCAAGCGTTCGCCGGAGCGGAGCCATACTCAGGGGCTGATCGACATCAGTAGCGGGATCATGGAGCGCCAGGGCGTCGAGGTCGAGGTGCTGCGAGCGGTGGATCTCGACATCGCGACCGGTGTGTGGCCTGACATGACGGAGCACGGCTGGGAGACCGACGAGTGGCCCGTCATCTACTCGAAGGTGATGGCCGCCGACATCCTGACCCTCGCGGGGCCTGTGTGGCTGGGAGACAACTCCTCGGTCATGAAGAAGGTGGTCGAGCGTCTGTACGCCTGCTCGTCGATCCTC
Source organism: Streptomyces sp. NPDC007863 (assembly GCF_040633895.1). Classification (NCBI taxonomy): domain Bacteria; kingdom Bacillati; phylum Actinomycetota; class Actinomycetes; order Kitasatosporales; family Streptomycetaceae; genus Streptomyces; species Streptomyces sp. NPDC007863. The sequence continues at coordinate 20,098 of NZ_JBEYEI010000029.1, read as the reverse complement.
AACGAGCACGGCCAGTACGCCTACTACGGTCGCGTCGGCGGTTGCCTGATCACCGGCAATGAGGACGGCGCCAAGCACTGCGCGATGAACATCCTTTACAGTCTCCAGCACCTCGGATACGTCATTCCGCCGCAGGCCGACGCCGGGTGGGTCGGCGAAGCCGGCCCGGGCCCGTCGTACCTCGATCCCGGCTCCGGCGGTCCCGAGAACGACTTCACGAACCGCAACACGACGTTCATGGCCTGGAACCAGCTCCACCTGGCACGAATGCTCAAGGACAACGGCGGCATCCCCGCCCACGGCAACCAGCGCTCCGAGTGGGACGCCGGCTGCCGCTTCGACTTCGAGAACCCCGAACACCGTTGACTGCGGGCCGAAACGGTCGGAGGTTGGTGGAAGTCAGCTCCTGATCCAGCGGGTCCGTCGCGCGGCGTTGCCCGTGGCAACAGCGGCCCACATACAAGGGTCGTCGTGTCGCACCGTCATGCCCGACTGACCGTTCGCGGCAGGCGGATCCTGATCACACGGGTCCTCGCGGGCCGTCCGGTCGCAGATGGAGGCGGGTCTCACCGACCGTTCCGGTCGGCCCCGAACTCGGGGACGCTGGTCTTACCGACTGTGATCGCGCCGGCGACGCGGGTCCGGGCGGCGCTGATGTCACCGTGCGGCGGGGTCGACAGCGACGTAGGCGAGAGCTCGGTCGAGGACACCCCCTTCCACACCCTCCGCGGCACCTCACCGACAAACCGCCGCCGGACGATAGCCAACTGGTCCGTTCCGCACCGTTGTCGCTGCGGCACACGATCATGGTTCTCCACTTGAGCGTGGAGCAGTGGAGCTCCTGGTTCGCCTCATGCAGCCGCTCGGGACCATCCTCGCTCGGGCGGGGAACAGCGGACCTGGACAATTGGACGAGAATGATCTTGGGGACCGTCCCTGCAGGCCCGAGCTGCCAGCCAGGCCCGGAGACACACACCTGCATGCTCCCCAGTCCGGTCTGGTGACACACCAGGTAGGCGCCGGTGGCGGCGACGGGGGCGGGAGCGACCAATCTGCGGTGCATGCCGGTACGCGCGCGGGGGATGACGGCGGCGCGGATGCCGCGACTCCGAGGTCACCCCCGGATCACGTCGAACCCGTACACCACACCACTGCCTTGGACGCAACCGGCCAGGAGATCCCGATACCCTTCGGAACGCATGGGGTATGCGCATGAGTGCATGTGCAATTCAAGGAGGCCGTTCCGGCCGCCAGAGCAGGGCCTGAAACTGCTGTGCACCTGCCAAGTACCTGTGGTTCGATGCGCTCGAAGATCTACAACGCCCCCTGCGAAAGGGAATCCGTGCGTCTTCTCCGCTTCGCCGCAGCAACTGCGGCGCTCTCCGCGCTTGCCGTCCTTGCTCCCGCCACAGCCTCCGCACTGCCCGCCGAGAAGAAACCTTCCCCTTCCGTCGTCGATGTTCACGACAGCGAGCTGACCGACAAGCAGATACGCGACTTCTGGACCCCCGAGCGCGTGAAGGAGGCACTGCGGAACCCGGCGAAGGCGCCGGCCACACGCGCCGCCCGCAGCCGTACGGCGACAAGTCCGTCTCCGTCACCCGACTTGGCCGCATCGGCTCCCGCCCGAGGGTTCGCCGCCGACGCCGCCCGGTCCGGAGCGAACACAGCCGCGGGGTTGTCCGTCTCGCAGGAGGTTCCGGCCGGGGCCGGAAACAATATCGTGGGGAAACTGATCTACGTCTCGCCCACGGGAGAGCTGACCCATTGCAGTGCGGCATCGATCGTCTCGGCCAACAAGAACACCATCTGGACAGCCGGCCACTGCGTCCACGAAGGTGACGGGTCGGGCGAGGCGGGCTGGAGCAAGTACGTCATGTACTACCCGGGCTACAGCCGCGGTGCGGATCCCGTCGGCGAGTGGACGGCAGCCCGCCTGCATGCGCCGACCGCTTGGACCCAGGATGGGGACGCGTACGAAGCCGACATCGCGGCGGTCGTACTCAACCCGCGCCTGGACGGGAATCTGGAGGACGTTGTCGGGTACGCCTTCGGCTACCTCTTCACGGAGAACCGTACCGACTACGCCGGTGCAGCCGTGATGGGATACCCGGCGGAGGGCTACCAGCGATCCGACCTTGACGGGGAACGCCTGATGTACTGCGCAGGCGACACAACCGACGCGTTTCCCCTGAATCCCTTCGATGACCGGATCAAGCTCGACTGCGACATGGGCAGAGGGGTCAGCGGGGGAGCCTTCGTGTGGGGGCCGCAAAACGATCCGCGCATCGTTGGCGCCGCAAGCCACGTGGCGCTCGACGACGCCGGCCAGCGTGTCAGTGACGACCTGTTCTCGTCTGAACACGGCAGCTACGCCGCGGCGCTGATCAACACCGTGAACAACGAGGGATAATCGATTCACCTCGAGTCGTGGGAGCGACGGGCGCTTCCTGGCCGCGACGCCCGTCGACGATCACCCGTTCTCCGGCACTGCCGGCGGCCTCTCCAAGACGGTATGCTTGCGCATTTCGGCCCACATCGCCTCGAAGATCTCGTGATCGGTCATCCTGTCGACATCGGCCGGAAGCTTCTTCCCCGACCTCGACAAGGCCACCTGCCACTGGCGAATGTTGTCCTCACGCGTGGGAGCCTCCACCGTGCGCGAATCGACCGTCACAACCGGATCGTTTCCGCTCAGCACAACAACCAGACCGCCGAGCACGACCAGTAGCGCCGCGAGCCCGACGATTCCCCTCCGCGCAACCATGCCGACGAGACTACCCCAGCGCATCAACTTGCCTGCGGAGTAAGGCACTTGACTCCTCGGGCAACCGGAAGACCGTGGATGCCTAGATCCCCACCGGGGCACGTCCACCATCACCCCAAGGACAGCATCGACCCCGCCAGGCCATCCCCGCACGGGAGCAACCCCACTTCTCAAGACCGGCCAGCGGGGCTTTCCCCGTGAGTGAGTTGTGTTCATCCTGAACGTGCAGGTCACGGGGGTGGCGTGGAGGGTGGTCTCGTGCTGGATGAGGATCACCAGCGCCCGGACCAGCCGGGTGGCCCCCTCACGTCGAGGCGGAGTGTGGTCGGCACGCGCCAGTTCTCGAGAGGCGCGAACGCGTGCGCACGCGCCGCCCGTTCCGCGGCGATCAGCTGGTTGACCGGCTTCCTCGCGGCCGCGAGCTACCTGCCCTTGGGCCTCTTGAAGCCTGTGATGACCGCCGGGTCGGCGTCCCGACCGCCACCGTCGCAAAGGCCGACGAGGCCAAGGTCGGCGAGGCCAAGGTCGGCGATCGCGGCCAGGCCCCGCTGCGCGCAGCCCCTCGATCTGCTCCACGAACGTCACCGCGGGGCGACCGGCATCAAGACATTCGGATCTGCGCGCCACGACCTCGATGAAGACCGGGGCGCTGCCGATGGGTGCGTCGGCGAGGTGACGTGCGTATCGGCCCATGCACCCGCCCGACGGCATCGCGTGGGACGGACATCCGGCCGGGAGCGGCTCGCACCCGTGGCGAAGCGTGACCGCTTCCCGCCATCCTCTCGGCCGACTCCACGACCTCACCCGCCGCACGCCGCACGCCGCACGCCGCACGCCGCAGCAATCGTCCCAAATTCCCTGAATTTAACACCTGTTGAATGCCCAGTTCAGCAGTAGCGGCGAGAAGGGAAGCAGCGGTCCCGGAGAACAATCACCCTGATCTTGTGGCCCGTTGAGCGCCTCGATCGCGCGACGGCATGCCGAGCTGCCACCGAGCCGCGGCCAGAGCACACGAAGGTGTCCCCACCGCTCAGCCGGCTTGGGCCCCGTACCCCACCCGATTGCCGCACCCACCTCCGGTCAGCTGGAAAAACCTTTCGGCAGCTACAGTCGTAGCGGCCGAGAACGTGGCCCGAAGTGAGGAGGACGCATGCCCACAGCAGTGCAGGTTCGGCGGACCGGAGGCCCGGAGGTGCTCGAGGTCGCGGAAGTGGCGATCGGCGCGCCGGGCCCGGGTGAGCTCCTGGTCGACGTGGCGGCTGCGGGTGTGAACTACATCGACACCTACCAACGGGCTGGGCTTTACCCGGTCCCGCTGCCGTACACCCTTGGCCTGGAGGGCGCCGGGACGGTCGTCGCGGTCGGCCCGGACGTGCGCGGTTTCGACGAGGGGGACCGGGTGGCCTGGCAGGGCGTGCCGGGCGGCTACGCGCAGCGGGCACTGGTGCCGGCCGATTCGGCGGTGCACGTACCGGACGGCGTGACCGACCAGATCGCCGCTGCTGTGCCGTTGCAGGGGATCACCGCGCACTACCTGGTCACATCGACCTATCCGGTCAAGGAGGGCGAAACGATCCTGGTGCACGCGGCGGCCGGTGGGGTCGGGTTGCTGCTGATCCAGCTGGCCAAGGCGCGGGGAGCGCGGGTGATCGGCACGGTGTCGACCGCCGAGAAGGAGGCGCTTGCCCGCGAGGCCGGGGCCGACGAGGTGATCCGTTACGACCAAGTGGATTTCGCCGATGCAACCCGGAAGCTCACCGACGGTGAGGGCGTTCACGTCGTCTACGACGGGGTCGGCAAGTCCACCGTGGACGGAAGCCTGGCAAGCCTGCGCAAGCGAGGCCTGCTGGCGCTGTTCGGCGCCGCGAGCGGTCCAGTGCCGCCGATGGACCCGCAACAGCTGAACAAGGCCGGTTCGGTGTATCTGACCCGCCCGAACAGCGACGACTACGTCCAGACCCGCGCCGAGCTGGAGTGGCGGATGGACGAGCTCTTTGTAGCGATGGTCGACGGCTCCCTCAAGGTACGGATCGGTGCCACCTACCCGCTGACCGACGCGCGGCAGGCCCACGAGGACCTGCAGGCTCGCAAGACCGCCGGGAAGGTGCTGCTCATCCCCTGACCCTCGCTCCAGCGCTTGGCGACGCGAGCTCCTCGCGCGCCAGCCTGTTGTTGGTGTGTCAGCTGTCGCTCCAAGGAATCCAGGCTGGTCAGCGGTGCCGGCGTGGGCGGCGGGTGGGGGTGCTCGTGCTCGTCGGGGGGGGGGCGGGAGTCCGGCGCGTAGATCATCCGACGGGTCGTGGGCGGGTGTTTCCGGTTTCGGCCGCGCCGTAAGCGGCGGGGGCTTCCGGCGATCGCGGAGGGATGCCTGGTCGTTCGGGACCCGCCGGACCGGCTGGACCAGCTCGCGGAGTCGCTGACCACGCCGCTCACCGAGATGGGGGGGCGAGCGTGCGGAGCCGGTGGTCGCGGAGCGGGTGCTGCGGCGGCTGTACGAGCAGGAGGCCGAGGCCACCGCGGCCGAGAGCAGAACGCCGGCCCGAGCACGTGTGGAAGCCGGCCGGTGCTGCGGCGCCTGATGCCGCGGGGCAGGTGATCGTGGACCTGGACGGGTGCTCGTGCCGGCTCACTCCGAGAAGCAGGACGCCACCGCGACCTGGAGGAAGACCTTCGAACACCATCCTCCGATGGCCTTCGTCGACCACGGAAGCGGCGGGTGCGGGGAGCCGGTGGCCGCCCCTGCTCAGGCCGGGCAATGCGGGCAGCAACACCGCCACCGACCACATCGCCACCACCCAACTCGCCCTGGCCCAACTGCCGAAGAAGAACCGGCGCGGACGCCGGACCCTGATCCGCACCGACTCCGGAGGCGGAACCCACGAGTTCGTCGCCTGGCTCGCCCAGCGCGGCCGGTGGCTGTCGTACTCGGTCGGCACGACCATCACCGAGCAGATCCACCAGGCCGTCCTCAAGGTTCCCGCCACGGCCTGGACGGCAGCGATCGAGCCCGGCGGCGAGATCCACGACGGCGCCTGGGTCGCCGAACTGTCCGGCGACCGTCTGACGGGCTGGCCGAAGGGAATGCGGCTGATCGTCCACAAGGAACGGCCCCACCCCGGTGCCCAGTTGCGGATCACCGACGCCGATGGACTGCGGCTGCCTGCTTCGCCACCAACACCACCGTCATGCCGATCGCCGCACTGGAGCTGCGACACCACCATCGGGCGCGGACCGAGGACCGCATCCGGGCCGCGCGGACCACCGGCCTGCGCGAACGGCCCCTGCACGACACCACTCAGAACCGGTGACCATCCCCGCACGGGCGGCGGGCAGGCGTCCCACGTGACACGGGTGGTGAGGCCCAGGGGACCAGCTCTACGGGCGGATCGCGAAGACCGCACACCTGCTGCGCGTGGTCGATCCGACGTGCGACACCTGCCGCCGTCAGATGAACCGGCGGCTCACCGTGCAGGAGTCCCGCAACAAGCTCGCGCGGGACGTGTGCCGCGGCAAGCGCGGCATCATCCACCAGGCGTACCGCGACGGGATGGAGGACCAGCTGGGCGCTCGGCCTGGTCCTCAACGCCATCGCGCTCTGGACGACCCGCCACATCGACGCCGACCGCCGGCGCCCTGCGTCCGCTGCGCGCCCCGGACGCACCGGACGCACCGGAGCTGGACGAGAACGTCGAGGGAGAAAGCTCCTGACGCCTATGCGCTGGTCATCCCGTGACTTCTGCGGCAACGCCTGGCTGCGGCCGGGTCCGCATGCCCCAGCGGGCAAGAGACGGGCCGACAGCGCCCAGTGCCGCGAAGAACACCGCCAACAGCATCCAGCCTGTCGTGCCGAGTCCGAGCACCACCGTGGTGAGGATCGCGGGGGCAAGAGCCTGGCCCGCGCTGAAGCCGAGCCCGAGGACACCTTGGTACTGGCCCTGGGCATGGTCGGGGGCCAGACCGAAACCCAGGGCGAAGCACGCCGAGGACTCCCAGACCTCTCCCAGGCTATGGACGAAGATCGCAGCCAGGACCAGTCCTACTGCGGCCCAGACCGGGGTGTACGCAGCCAGCGCCATCACCGGACAACTGACGAGGAAGAGCAGCCCCGCTGTGCGAAACGCCCTGCCGCCATCGTGCGGGGTCTCGATACGCGAGCCGATCCTGGTTTGCATCAGTATGCAGAAGAGAGAGTTGACGGCGAAGAGCGCGGCCACCGTCCAGCGTGGCGCTTCGGTGTGCTCAGAGATCCAGATCGGCAGGAGCAGCGAGACCACCGGATACTGCAGTCCCATGGCCCCGTAGAGGGCGGTGAACGCCAGGAAGGGTCGGTCCCCGAAGACCAGCCAGCGCCGCTGCTGCGGCGGCGCCGGCAGGATCGGATAGCGGGGCAGCAGGAGCAGGAGCACCGCGCACAGGGCGAAGCTCGCCGCGTTTCCGAGGATCAGCGTGACGTAGGCGCTGCGGGTGTTCGCGGCCAGCGCCAGTCCCGCCCCCACCGTTCCCAGGACGACGCCCAGGTTGACGAACGTGCGCAGCCTGGCACGGAAGAGGGCCGGGCGCTCACCCCCGACCCTGACCACCAGTGCGCCCCACGCTGCCCCGCCGGCCGCCGCGGCGATCTGGTCGACCGTCGCGATGACCGTCAGCGCTGCCCAGCTCTCGACGAGGACGAGGGCCGCCATCGACACTGCCTGGACCGTGAGAGCCGACATCATGATCATGCGCCCTCCTCGCCGGTCGGCGAGATGCCCGCCTGGTATCCCCGCACACAGGCCGATCACTCCGGCGATGGTGAGCGCGGCGCCGACCTGCACTGCGGGCAGGCCCACGACCAAGGTGAAGTAGAGCGCCGACGCCGCGTTGAACAGACCGTTACCCACACGGTTGACGAAGCTGGCGGCAATCAGCACACGCTCCGGCCCGTTGTCCCCCGCTAAGCGGCCTATCCGGCCTGCCACGCCACCCTTGCTCATGGACGGCAGGCTAACAGTGGTCGCTGATACAGCAGTTGCCGCACAGAGAGCCGGTGGTTGACCGCGCCGCGGGCCCGGACGAGGCAGGTTCCACGCCCGAGCGTCCCGTCGTCGAACGATCCCCACGGGCGGGAATCCCTGCATGCGCGAAACCGAGTCGCTTCAGTCGCCGGAGCCAACCTGGCGCGTACAGGGCACGGTCGTACATGAGGCACACATCGATGGCCCACCGTCGGCTGCGCGGCGAACCGCCCCCCGTGGTCACGGACGGCAGCATCCGGGGCGACCTGCACACTCACAGCGACCTCACCAACGGCCTCGCCCCGCTGGAGGAGATGGTGGCGGGGGCCGCCGCGCGGGGATACGCCTATCCTGGCCCAGCGCGAGCGGGTACGGCCGCTGGACGGCGAGCACCGCGGGCTGCGGCTCCTGCACGGCATCGAGGTGGACATCGGCCCGGACGGGAGCGTCGACTGGCCCGACGCGTTCCTCCAGGGGTTCCACCTGGGCATGGACTCGGTGCACTCCCACTGCGGCCTCGGCCGGGACGCGATGACCCGCCGGGTCGTACGCGCCTGTGAGAACCGCCGTGTCCACATCATCGGCCACCCCCACCACCCGCCTGATCGGCAGGCCGCTGGGCATCGACGTGGACCTCGACGAGGCGTTCGCGGCGTACGCGCGCACCGGCATCGCCCTGGAGACCAACGCGCAGCCGGACCGCCTCGACCTGGGCGACGAGGACGTCCTCCGGGCCGGAAGCCACGGGCGGGGCTCGCCGTCGGCACGGGCGTCCGCTCCGCGGGCCAGCGCCGCCTCGTACAGCGCGACCGTCTCCGGCGCGGCTCCCCCGACCCGGAACGACCGGCGTCGGCCGTTCACAGGCCCCTCGCACGCCATCGTCGACCGGGTCAGTTCCACGCGGACCGGCACCTCGCCCCGGCGTCGAGCCGGTACACGACGTCGTCCAGCAGGGCGACCAGCAGGTCCTCGTTCCGATCCGTCCGCACGACGACCTCCCTGCGGTGCACACCCTCCGTCCCCGCCAGGTCCAGGAAACCGCTCGCAGACCCCCGCACCACGCGCACCACACACTCCTCGCACGTCGGCGCCCACGCCTCGACCCGCAGATCCGCCGTGTGGGGCACACTGCGATGTCCACCGCTTCCTGCGGCACTCGACGGCCGCTCCACGCCCGGCCCTCCTCCGCGTTCCGGACCGCGCGCCCCCACGTTCACCGTACGCCGGGGACGACGGCGGTGGTCCTGTCGGCGGCGGGCGCTTGGCAACGGCGCCTGCCGGCCCCGGGCCGCGCCCGCAGGTGCGGGAGTCAGCCGAAGATGGCGTGAGGTTCGCCGACGAACCAGGTGTTGTCGATGACGAGCCGGCGGATGACCCAGCGGTCGCCGTCGCGGACCAGCTCGACGTCGTAGGGGTTCTTCAGCAGCGCGTGCCGAGTGCGCTCGGCGATGAGCAGGTGCTGGGCCTCCACCAGGGCGGTGAGACGGGCGGTGTCGCCGTCGACGCTGATCCGCACGTTGGTGACCTGGTGGGTGGTGTCCACACGGCCGGTGAACATGGCCAGGATCGTGCCGACGATGGTGTCGCGTCCGGACATCAGCGGGGGCTCGGCGCCCCACTTGGCGGCGGCCGGACGGAAGTCCAGCTCCGCGTCGACGGCGAAGGCCGAGGCGAACAGTTCCTGGTCCTTGAGGTCTTGGCCAAGGCCGAAGCGGTAGAGCGCGTCGGTGATCTCCGCCCGGTCCCTGAGTTCGGCGACCGCCGCGGCGCTGTCGTGTCCGGGGGCGGCCAGGGCGCGGTCACGGGTGACGTACATGATGATCTCCAGTGCAGGTCAGGGGGAGGTTCCGATGTCTTCGACTCTTCGATCCTGCCGGGGACCCAAGGGGGTATCTACGCGCACCTGCACAACGATCGTTAAGCTCCGGTTGACGATCGCGGGGAGGAGAGCGGGGATGTTGGAGCGGTACGAACTGGAGGCGTTCCTGACGCTCGCCGAGGAGCTGCACTTCGGCCGTACCGCCGAGCGGCTGCACGTGTCCACGGCCCGGATCAGCCAGACGATCGCCAAGCTGGAGCGCCGCATCGGCGTGCCGCTGTTCCACCGCACCAGCCGCAGGGTGGAACTCTCGCCGGTGGGACGGCAGTTGTACGAGGAGATACGACCTGCCTGGGATCGGATCACCGACGCGTTCGGGCACGCCGTCCAGGCCGGACGAGGCCTCACCGGGGTGCTGCGGGTCGCCTTCACCGGGCCGGCCGCGGGCCAGCTGCTGGTCGGGGCCGCCCAGGCTTTCCGCACGCGGCACCCCGACTGCGACGTCCAGATCCGTGAATCACGCCTGCCGGACGTCCTGCCCTGGTTGCGCGGAGGGGAGGTGGACCTCGCGCTGACCTGCCACCCGATACGGGAGAACGGCATCGCCACGGGACCGGTCCTCGTGCGCGAAGCACGCATGCTCGCCGTACCGGCGGACCACCCCTTCGCCCGCCGAACCACCGTCTCCATGGAGGACCTCGCCCGCGAGACCGTGCTCCAGATCCCCGCGTCGCCGCCGGACTCCCCGCGCGACGACCGCGCGCCCCGCCCGACCCCCGCCGGACGGTCCGTCACCTTCGGCCCGTCGGCCATGACCTTCACCGAACTGCTGACCCTCGTCGGCGCGGGAGAGGGCGTCGCCGTGGTCGGCGCCCACGCCAGACGCTACTTCGCCCGCCCCGACGTCACGTACGTACCCCTCGCGGATGCCCCACCGGTGGAATGGAGCCTGTTCTGGCCGACCGGAGGCGCCACCGCCCGCGTCCGCGCCTTCAGCGAGACCGCACTCGACCTGGTGCAGGAGCCGCGACCCACCTCCTAGACAGGGCCCTTCCCGCGAACAGGGCGCAGAGGCAGAGAACGGTGCGGGTGGCGCGTGCGCGGGGGCCGTTCCCGCTCGTACGAGCAACAGCACCGGAGCCCCAAACGCGGCTACCGCACAGGGGCCACGCCCGCACGGGCGCAGGAAACAGCCCCGGCTGCCCAGACCAGCAGCAGGACCGTCCAGAGACCCAGGGCGAAGAGTCGCCGGGCGGGACGCCCTCGGGCGGCGCCACGGCGAAGCCCGGCACATCCCTCGCGGACAGCACCTCCGTGAGGTCGGACTCGGTCAACGGCTGCCTCGGTGGCACAGAGGAGCGGCCGCCGGCGGTGGCACCCAGCGCCCAGCACCTGGTCAGGCTTCGCCGCGCCGGGCCCAGGTCCCTCTTCCACCCGCCGTCATCAGCGTGTTGACGATGTGCGTCCGGTTGCGGCCGCCCCGAAGCAGCCGCTCGGCCGCCAGGCCGAACGCCAGCGCAGGTCCCACGAGACCGAGGGTCTCGCCGGTGCCGAGCGCCAGCCCCGCGCCGGCGAGCCCGAGGCCTGTCTCGGCCGCGGCCCAGGCGAGCCGCCCGGGCCGTTCTCCGGAGGCCGGCAGCTTCCGCCGGACGGCCCGGAGCAGTGCGGGGAGCGCGTCGTCGGCCGCCGCCGCGTCCCCGGCGCGCAGCGCCGCCTGGAAAGCGTCGCGCCGACGGGTCACGACCTCGTCCTGAAGGATCTTCGCGATGTCCTGCCAGCCCAGTTCGGCGACCGCCGCCAGGTTGCCCGGGGCCATCCCGTGTTCCGCGGGGGTTGTGGCCCCGGGGCCGGCGGGCTCGAAGAGCGCGTCCGTCGGGCGCCCGAGGTAGAGCCCGATGTCGGCCGCTTTCGGGAGCGACCGCGGGGACGCCCCGTCGGTACCCAGCGTCCGCTGCACCGCCGCGTTCCAGGCCTGCGTCGCGGTGTTCCACATCGCCGTCCGGTGTGGCGGGTCCGTCGCGTCGAGCTGGGCGAAGAGCGCGGACCTGCGGTGCCGGTCCGACGGCTCCACGTGCTCGTCGAGGTAGGCCAGGGTGCGTTCCACGAGGGCGTAGTCGTGGCCGGGGAGCCCCGGCAGCTCCGCCACCTCCTCCAACACGTCGTGGTACGAGCAGGGGCGCGTCACGGCGCTCGTGCCCAGCGGCACTCCCGCCTCGCGCGAGAAGTGATGCAGTGTCCAAGCCACGGCCTCCAGCCTGCGCCGGATCGCCCCGCCCTCCTCGTACCGTGTGCCCAGCGCGGTACCCCGCGCGAACAGCAGCCCGGGATTCGCCTCCCCGCGCTCCAAAACGGCTTCGGACAGCCTGACCAGGGGCTCCGCCGTGTCGAACGAAGACGAGAGCCAGCCGGGCTCCAGGGCGCGGTGCAGGCCGGTGGTGACCAGGGCGAAGGGGGCGCTGCCGGCCGGAGCGGCGGTGGTGCAGCGCAGGAACGACGGGCAGCCGCGCACGAAGGACCGGAAGTCCTCCGTCTCGAACAGCGCCTGTATCGCATGGCTGTCGATGAGCTGCACGTCGCTCAGCACCACCGTATGCCCCAACAGGGCCTGGATCTTCAGCATGACGGCCAATGACGCGTCCTGCGGACCCCACCCGGACACGCGCAGATGCTCACCATCAAGCCAGTGGGCATAGATCTCCATGGTTCCCCCTCCCCCGCCGAGCGAGGGGCTCCCCCCTCGGCAGCAGACCCTACGGCGAGGAAGCCAACTTCGCTAAGCGTCCGGCTGGTTGAGGCCCGGCAGCACACCCCGACCTGCCCTCAACCGACACCACTTCGTCCACGAGAACGGGTACTGAGACTTCTGTGAGGCTGCGCGGACCGGGCTTGCTCCTTTCTCCGGGTCTACGTACGAAGCCACCCTGGCCACCATCCTCGACACAACGCCATCCCCGCGCGCGCGGCGAGCAAGGGTCGCCCATCGAGAGAGACCATCCCAGCACGCGCGGGAAGCAGAGCTCGACGGCGCACGCGACTGTCGGCGTCGCGGGACCATCCCCACGGGCGCGGGGAGCAGTTGTAGTCGCGGATGCAGCGCATGGCCACGCCGGGATCATCCCCGCACGGGCGGGAAGCGGTACTCCTGTCCGGTACTTTTACCCGACGCCGGTGTCCTCTCGGACCACATTCACCGAAACGGACACCCCCCGAGGGCGCAGGACGGCCTTACGGAGGCGAAGAGCGTGGTGAGTGCCTCTCAGGGCACCACCAGGGGAGCGGCCTGAAAGCTTCCCATTCTCCCGACACCAGCCGGCCCCCAAGTCGCCCCCAGCCTCGATCAGAGCCGACGCAGTCGTCCGGTCTCTTCGCGTCGGACGTTGTCGGGAAGTGCCGTGGCTGCGGTCAGCAGGGTGCGGGCGTGACGGCGCGCCGGTTCGTCCTCCCACGGGGTGGTGGGGGTGTGCTCGGTGCTGCGACGGGTCAGCTCCGGCCAGACGGTGGCGTCGAGGAGGGTGGTGGCGAACCGGCCGGCGCCGGCGAGCGCGCGGGGCGGCAAGCCGGCGTCGAGCGCGGCCTTCCACCACGCGGCCGCCAGCTCTAGGGCGAGCAGCGGCTCGTTACTCGGAGCCGCCTCGGCACGGGGACGTTGTGGGGTGGCGGGTCAACTCGTCGTCCGGACAGCCGAACCCGGCACCACCAGCCACGACGGCCTCACCTTCCTGGCCTCATGGGTGACCCAGCACCCTCCCGGCACCGCGGCGTTCGCCCGGCGCCGGAGCACGGTGGGGAGCATGTCGTCGGCGCCGACCGGGGGCGGCCGCCGTGCTTGCCCTTGCGGGCCGCGGTGTCGAGCCCTTCGAGGGTGGGGCTCCCGGATGCTCTCCGGCTCGATCCCCACCATCGCGGCGAAGAACGCGATGCCGACGCATCCGCGAGGGCCCGGCTGTGGCACCGGACCCCGTTCGAACTTCTCAATCGGATTCTTCGGGGCAGCGTGTCACCACGCTGTCCCGGCAGTCGCGGAACGTGCGGGACGGACTCGCCGTCCTGGCCGGACATCGAACATCTCGGCCGGGAGCCAGCCCGCCCGCACGGCCTTTTCGGGACCGCTCGGGCTTCAGCCCTGTGAATTCGGTTTCCAGTCCTGGACGAGGAGCCCGAGGAGTACCTCGTCCAGGAACTCGCCCAGCACCCACGCCGAGGAGCGCAGTACGCCCTCGCGGACGAAACCGTTGCGTTCGGCGGAGCGCAGCATGGCGTGGTTGTCCGCCAGTGTCTCGATCTGCAGCCGCTGCAGGCCGCGGACCACGAAACCGTAGTAGCAGAGCGTCGCGACAACGTCTGTGCCGTAGCCCTTGCCGCGTGCCGCCGGCAGCAGCCCGAGTCCGATGTGAGCGGACCGGTGGTGGTTGTCGATTCCCCACAGCGTTGCGGTGCCGGCCAGGGCGCCTCCCTCCAGCTCCACCACGGAGAACGCGACGCTGCCTTGCGCCGTGTCGTCCACCACGAGCCGCGGGTCCTTCGAACCGGGTGAGATCGGCCGCCACGGCCCGGCCTCGGCACGCGCGGAGCCGACCACGTCGTCATAGAGCTCGGTCCGCAGGGTGGGGATGTCGTCCTCGTGCCGGGCCCTCAGCCCGATCTTGCTGCCCTTTAGCATGTGGGCTTCTTATCCGACGTGCCTCGCCTACGACAAACGAATATGCGGACAGACCGAGTTGACGCGGGCGCGGCGGCAGCAGACAGCCGGCCTGCGGCGGCGGCCCCAGCCAGCCCACGAGCCCGGCAACGTCCTCCAGCGTCCCGCCAGTTGCGGACATGGCGAAGAAGCCCGTCGCCTTGTGCTCCCCGCGTGAGCGGGGGTGGTCCGAGGCCGAAGCCGGCCGGACCTCCTGCACCGCCGGCGGTCCTTTCCTTCCTGCGGAGGTGATTGGAGTACCGCCGGCCGAGTTGTTCAAGTGGCCACCCCGCCGGACGACGGTGGCGATCTGGGGCCTCTCCGGCCTGGTCGGCTACGTCTCGCTGACGGTCAGGGCCCAGGAGCGCCCGCCAGGCTCGTCGAGCCGGACGTGCTGCTTTCGTCCCTCGGCACTCACTCCGTATCGGTCTGGGCCGGGCAACGCAGCGTCGGTGAACACGTCGTAGGCCTCCTCCCTCAGTGCCCAGGGAGAGCGCAGGCCCGCTTCCCGTACGGAACCGTCAGCGGCCAGTGAGGCGATGGATCCGCCCGGCGCCCAGACCCGCGAGCAATGCTCAAGACCTGTGGATCGGCCTCGGGTTGGCACGCGAAGGGCGTACCTTCCCGAATGATCCTGTGCTGGTCATCGAGTAGGCCGACGTTCGCTGCGTCGGTCAGGAAGGCACGCCCGTGCTCACGGTAGTCAACGAAGACGGAACGACGCCACATGGCTCCCTGATTGACGAGATCGTCCGCGAGGGCGCGAGGCGGATGCTGGCCGCCGCTCTGGAGGCGGACGTAAACGCCTACATATCCGAGTTGGCCGATCAGAGGGACGACTCCGGCCGCCGTCTGGTCGTGCGCAACGGCTTCCACCAGCCGCGGAAGGTGACGACTGCGGCCGGGGCGATCGAAGTGAAGGCCCCGCGGGTCAACGACAGGCGTGTCGACGAGGCCACCGGTGAGCGCAAGCGGTTCTCCTCGGCGATTCTGCCACCCTGGGCCCGTAAATCCCCGAAGATCAGCGAGGTACTGCCGCTGCTCTACCTGCACGGCCTGTCGTCCGGTGACTTCATGCCCGCGCTGGAACAGTTCCTCGGCTCCTCCGCCGGCCTCTCGCCCGCGACAATCACGCGGCTGACCGTGCAGTGGCAGGGCGACCACAAGACGTTCATGGATCGCGACCTGTCCGCCACGGACTACGTCTATGTCTGGGCTGATGGCGTTCACCTGCGCATTCGCCTGGAGGAGGCGAAGGCCGCCGTCCTGGTCATGGTCGGCGTGCGGGCGGACGGCAGCAAGGAACTGATCGCGATGACCGACGGCTACCGCGAATCGTCCGAGGCATGGGCGGGACTGATGCGGGACTGTGCCCGCCGGGGCATGCGGGCCCCCGTCCTGGCCGTCGGCGACGGAGCACTCGGCTTCTGGAATGCGTTGAACGAGGTGTTCCCCGAGACCCGCCACCAGCGGTGCTGGGTGCACAAGACCGCGAACGTGCTCGACGCGCTGCCGAAGTCGGCCCAACCCGCGGCCAAGCGCGCGATCCAGGAGATCTACAACGCCGAGGACAAGGAGCATGCGGCCAAGGCCATCGCCGCGTTCGCCAAGCAGTACGGGGCGAAGTACCCCAAGGTCGTCAAGCGGCTCACGGACGACGAGGAGGAACTGCTGGCGTTCTTCGACTTCCCCGCCGAGCACTGGATCCACCTGCGGACCACCAACCCCATCGAGTCGACCTTCGCCACCGTGCGCCTTCGGACCAAGGTCACCAAGGGCGCCGGCAGCCGGGCCGCCGCCCTCGCCATGCTCTTCAAGCTCATCGAGGCAGCCCAGGAACGCTGGCGGGCCGTGAACGCACCCCACCTCGTCGCCCGGGTCCGGGCCGGCGCCCGCTTCGAACGCGGCCACCTCGTCGAACACCCCGGAACTCGCGCGGCCTGACACCCCTCAACCGGTCCTGTGTCAGTACCGACGTTTAGGGTTCGGCAACATGCGTAAGTCGGGAGGGGCAGTCATGTCTGAGGATCCGATCGACATGATCCGCCTGGAGGGTGACGGCAATAGCGTCATTCTCCGGATCACGGGGGCAGAGAGGAGGAAGCGTTCCAGCAAGCCCGATGTCCTGGTCGGAGAGTTCCTGGTCGATACGCCCTTCGTCCGTGGGACCCTCAAGACCTGGATCTTCCCCGAGGACCTGCGGGAGTGGCAGCAAGCCCTGGACTCGCTCGACGCGGGGCAGGACATTTCCTGGCGCGAGGGGCACAGCGCTCCGTGGCTGTTCATTGAACTCGACGAGGACGATGACCGGTGCCGGGTCACGATCAAGGACCTCTCCATGTCGCTGACGACGGTGATGGTTGCCGTCCCACTGGTCGATGCCTGGTTCGACGACGCATACCGACGCCTTGAGTCGGTATGGGAGACCTGGCAGATGCCCGACGACTGAACCGTGGTCAACGAACGGCGATTGCCAGCCCCATTGGGTGAGAGGCTCGCCATGGCTTGATCGACCCACAGGTCTTGACTATTGCTCCAGACCCGCGCCGCCTCAGGCTTCCCGTCCTGGGTGAGGTCGTACTGCCGCAGGAGGTCAGCGTGCCCTCCACGGGGCTGAGTTGAGGACAATCCCCACCTACGCGGGGAGCCGAGCGGTGTCGCAGGGTGCGCATCGATCGAGTCGGGACCATCCCCGCAGAAGCAGGGAGCGATGGAGCGCAAAGCTCATGGGTCGCGCAGGCTCGGGGTCCGAGCTCACACATACGCAGAGCCTCGATGCTCGTCTGCCGTGACGCTGAAACGTCAATCATCTCCCCCAACAGGATTGATCCCCCAGGCACCCGGATGTGTCAGTGCACAGCGCTAGGTTCTGCCCGTGGTGCGTAGACGTGAGATATGCGAATTCGACGACGACTACTGGTGCGAGGTCTGCGAGGATCCCATCGACTACGACGAGAAGGGACGGGTCAAAGGTCATTGCCGCAGGTGCAGCGTGTCCGTCCGGCAGGCCCGGAGGCATGGGATGACGCTGTGGAAGATGAACGCCATCCTCCGCGTCCAGAACGACGAGTGCGCCCTATGCGGTGAGCACCCGGGCGACGGAGGCATGGAGGGCGTGTCATACTGGCAGATCGACCATGACCACAGTTGCTGCGACGGCCCGCGTTCGTGTGGCCGATGTGTCCGAGGGTTGCTGTGCAAGGCGTGCAATCTCTACGGGATCTCCTGGTACGAGCGCCTGCCTGATGAGCGCCGGGACTGGACCCGTTTGAACGCGTACCTCGCTGATCCGCCGGCCCGTCGGCCAGAGGCAGCGGTGAGCACGTGGGGCGACGTGACAGGCATCCGCGCCCGGGACGGGTCGTTCGCCGGCTGGCGTTCTGACGCACCGCTCTGAGAGGTCCCGACAGAAGCTGTTGATCCTATGGCTGTCGGGTTGGCGGCTCGTTGCTCCGTTCGTGGCGCAGAGGAACTCCCGGCCGTGGGTCGTCTCGGATGAACTGTGGTCGCTGGTCGAGCCGTTGTTGCCGGTCCCGGCGCCGAAGCTGGTGTCGGGACGGCCTCGGGTTCCTGACCGGCAGGCTCGGTGCGGGATCCTGTTCGTGCTCCACACGGGCATCCAGTGCGAGTACTTGCCCCAGGAGCTCGGCTTCGGGTCCGGAATGACGTGCAAGCGGCGTCTGGCCGTCTGGAACGAGGCCGGAATCCGGATCCGGCTTCCCGACGGTGAACTCACCGAGATCCCCTGGATCCGCTGCGACCACATCCACCGGCCCTTCGACGAGCGCACCTGGCAGCGCATCAGATCCCTTACCCTGCACGGCAACCACGGCGAGGCCGAGCAGTACGAAGCCGACCTCGCCGACGCCCTCTACCAGCTCGTGCGCCACGTGCACAACGGCCACGCCATAAAAAGCGAACAGGCCCTACCCGCCCGCACCGCCCACGTCCCACCGGCATGACGACGATGTCACCGAAGCACCCACCGGCAGCCCGGCGCCCGAGGACGAGGACGAGGACGAGAACCCGGCGGCTGCCCACCCCGCAGTGCGGAGGAACGCCTCGCCCACCCCTCCGCGTTCGTCACCATCCGCACGCCCGTCATCAGCACTCTCGCTACCCAGGTCCGCACCCTGATGGTCCTCGGCCGCCACCAGCAGGCCACCGCACGGCCCTCTCTGATCGTCACCGGGCCCGCCGCAGCGGGGACAACGACCGCCGTCCTTCACATCGGCCGCACCCGCCACCTCGCCCACACCCGCAACCCCACACCACCCGGTGTCAGCCCGCACCGCGGTACCCGTCGCGTACGTCCTCGTCCCGCCCGGCGCCACCGCGAAAGCCCTCATCACCGGATTCGCCCGCCACCTCGGACGCCCCCAAACACCCCTGTTCACCACCACCCCCAGCCCACCCACCCCGACCACTCCACCCAAACCACGAACCCCGCCTCTCAACAACCCACAACACACCAGGTCAGCCACACCCCGCACACCGACAACCCCCTCCCGGCATCAGCCACACCCTGCGCGAGCGGGGAGCAGAGGGCGGGCGACGTCATCGGGCACTCCACACCCGGGCCATCCCCGCAGGCGCGGGGAGCGGGTGCCTCCCCACCACTGCACCGGGTGGGGTCGGGACCAGCCCCGCACGTACGGGGAGTTACCCGGCTGGCCGCACACACTGGGGCTGGTGGGCTGTTCGTCTCCCAGGATCCGTTTCCGTACCGAGAGGCTCACTCGGCGGCCGAACGAGGGTTCCCGGTCGGGTGGCCTTCCCTCGCCACTGAGCCGGAGATCCCCGTCCTCGACGTGCCGCCTTCCCACCTGGACCCGGCCTCGTGTCGCAAGTTCGTCAACAGCGCGCGCTCCCCGGACGTCACCGCTGACTATGGTCCGACCGGCTGGATGTGCCGGTGGTTCGCGCCGGGGTGCTCCGCGCGGCGGCGGAGTCGCGGTTATGAAGGGAATCGAACGGATTCGGATGAAAGTTCGCCATCCGGTCATTCCCGAACACCAACCTCAGGAGTCGCAAGATGCGCCCCATCAGAGCGGCCGGCCTCGGCACGGCCACGCTGGTCACCCTCCTCGCCTTCACCCCCGTCGCGGCCAGCGCGACGGACGCCGGCTCCGCCCAGGCCAGTGGTAAGACCCGGACCCTTACCTTTCTCGCCGAGGCGCAGCAGATGACCCGCTTCCCCGTCACCCCCGGCACTGTCTCGCAGGGCGATCGGGTCGTCGTCCGCTCGGACCTCTTCGACGAGGCGCACAACAAGGTCGGCGAGACCCACGGCACCTGCACCACCACCCGGGGCGGCACCGATGAAGCAGAGCAGTGCCTCGTGACCTACGTCCTCCCGGACGGCCAGCTCACCACGCAGGGGGTGTACTTCAACTACATCGACCAGGGTCCCTTCGACTCCGCGATCACCGGCGGCACCGGGAAGTACGAGAAGGCGCGCGGCTCGGTCCACTCCGAGACGATCTCCACGGACCCGAAGGTCGTGAGGCGCTTCACGATCCACCTCGCCTGACGGACCCCGACGTCCACCTGGCCCCGGAATCCGGCCTTCTCCCCTCGCGTCGCGCTTTGGGAGACGGTCGCACGAAAGTGACTGCGGGTCAGGGGGACGTCCAGGGCTGCTCACCTCTCAGCAGCTGTTGTCGTTTCGATCTTGAGGGGTGGGCTGTGCACGGGAGTCCCGATCGGGCGATCGCGGCTGGCCGCGGGCATGGGAACAGGGCCCCTAGGTTCTGTCGTCAAATGTCAGGCCCACATCAGGAGTGATGCGAGTGTGACTGCTGCCTCGTAGGACTCGGCGGTCTTGTCGTATCGGGTGG
>NZ_JBEYEI010000028.1:0-86989 GCF_040633895.1 Streptomyces sp. NPDC007863 | reverse complement strand
TCGCCGGCATCGGCGTCGCCGGCGCCCCCTCCGGCGACCTCGACCAGAAGTTCGCCCAGGCCGGCGTCGACGCCCTCGCCAAGTAACACCACCGGCCCCGCGAGGGGCCCGCGAAGCCCCGACGGCGTCCGGGCACGCCCGCCCGGACGCCGTCGGCCCGGTTCCTACCCCGCGTCCCCACACCCCCACACCCCCGCGTCCCCGCACCCCCAGCCCCGCGCCCGAGGAGACCGCCGTGACCGTCACCCCCCACCACCGTCTCCTCGCCGCCGCCCGCCGGGGCGACGCCGACGGCGTCCGCGCCGCGCTCGCCGACGGAGCCCCGACCGAGGCCCGCGACGAGGAGCTGCGCTCCCCGCTGCTGCTCGCCGTCCTCGGCGACCACGTCGAGGCGGCCCGCGCGCTCGTCGCCGCCGGCGCCGACCCCAACGCCCAGGACGCCCGGCACGACAGCCCCTGGCTTGCCACGGGCGCCACCGGCAGCGTCGCCATGCTGCGGGTGCTGCTCGCCGCGGACCCCGCCCCCGACGTACGGCTGACCAACCGTTTCGGCGGCACCAGCCTCATCCCCGCCGCCGAACGCGGCCACGTCCCGTACGTCAGGGCCGTCCTGCGCGACACCCCGGTCGACGTCGACCACGTCAACGACCTCGGCTGGACCGCCCTCCTGGAGGCCGTCATCCTCGGCGACGGCGGCCCGGCCCACCAGAAGGTCGTCGCGCTGCTGCTCGCCGCCGGCGCCGACCCCGAGCTCGCCGACGCGTACGGCACCACCGCCCTGGAGCACGCCGAGCGGCGCGGCCACACCGCGCTCGCCGCCCTGCTGGGCCGGACCCCCGCCGCCCCGGCCGCCCTGCGCTGAGCCCGCGAGCACCCGGGCCCGCGCGCTGGTCCACCGGCCCACACACGGACCGGTCCCGGCGCGGGAGACCGGGCCAATGGCACAGCGATTCGAAAGCGATTTGAGCCAAGGGCCCGGTCGGTGCTTTTCTTGTGTCCATCAGAAGAACGTGGCGCCGCAGCGCCGGGACGGCGACGAGGCCGCTCCGGACGCCGGCGCCTTCGTCGTGTCCGTACGCGCCCCACCACCCCAGGGGCAGGGCGTGCGGCGGGCGAGCGGCAAGACGAGGGGGCGGCCGACCGCCGTGAAGAGGATGTTCGTGGCTCCGGACCCGGGGCTCCTCCGGCTCAGGACCGGATTGCGCGCGGTGCTCGGCATCGCGCTCGCGGTGACCGTCGCCGAGCTGGCCGGTTTCTCGCTGACCGCGTCGATCACCGGAGGACTGGCGGCGCTGCTCGCCCTGTTCACCGTCACCGACGCCACCGTCCGAGGCCAGGCCGTCACCACCCTGCTGCTGCCGCTCGCCGGCTTCCCGGTGCTCGCGCTCGCCACGCTGCTGCACGACCACACCCTCCTGCGGGACGTCTCCTTCCTGCTGGTCGTCCTCGCCGGCGTCTACGCCCGGCGCTGGGGCCCGCGCGGCCACGCGCTCGGCATCTTCGCCTTCATGAACTTCTTCAGCACCCAGTTCCTGCACGCCCTGCCCGCCCAGCTCCCCGAGCTGTACGCGGCCGTGGGCATCGCCCTCGCGGCGGCCGGAGCCGTACGGTTCGTGCTCTGGCCGATCGAGCGGCGCACCCCGCCGCCCGCCGCCCCCGCCCCGCTGCCCGGCACCGGACTCGCCCGGATCACCACCCGGCAGGCGATCCAGGCCACCGCCGCCTGCGCCGTCGCCCTCGGCATCGGCCAGGTGCTCTCCGAGGACCGCTGGTACTGGGCCGTCGGCACCACCTGGTGGATCTTCGTGAACACGGTCTCGCGCGGCGAGACCCTGGTCCGAGGCTTCCGCCGTTTCCTCGGCACGCTCCTCGGCATCGCCGTCGGCATGGTCGTCGCCCTGCCGCTGCACGGAGCCCCGCTGCCCACCGCCCTCCTGGTGGCCGTCTGCGTCTTCGGGATCTTCTACACCGCGCCGCTCTCCTACAGCTGGATGATGCTCGCGGTCACCGTCATGGCCGGCCTGCTCTACGGACTCCTCGGCGTCCTCGACCCGGCGCTCCTCGTGCTGCGCCTGGAGGAGACCGTCGTCGGCGCCGTCTGCGCCGCCCTCGCGGTCCTGCTGATCCTCCCGGTCACCACCCACGCCATCAACGACGCCTGGATCCAGCGCGCCCTGCGCGCGGTCCACGCGGCGACCGCCGCCTCCGAGCGGCGCCTCGCCGGCGACGAGGCCGCCGACCCGAGCCCTCACGTCGCCGAACTGGACCTGCTGCTCGGCCGGGTGCGGCTCTCGCTGGCCCCGCTCGTCCACCCGCTGAGCCCCTTCCGGGGCCGCAAGGCCCGGGCCCGCCGGGTCCTCGCCCTGCTCGACGAGTGCGCCGCCGAGGTGCGCGGGCTCGCGGCGGTCGCCGCCGACCCCGACGCCAGCCACGACGCCCGGCTGGCCGCCGCCTGCTGGCGGGTCGAGACGGCCGTCGAGGGCCTGACCTCGCCCGGTGCGAACCGTCCCGCGCCGGCCGCCGAGCCCGAGGCCGCCGCCCATCCGGCGCCCGCCGCCCTCGGCCACGTCAGCGGCCTGGAGCGGCTGCTCGCCGCCCTGGACGAGCCGCTGCGCACCCCGCCCGGTTCCCTCCTGGTCCGCTCCTGACGGACTACGCCACCAGCTGATCAGACTTGGTCTAGACCGCCTGCTAACGTCGCCCGCAGACGGCCGGTCGCAGCGACCGGCCCCGGGGCAGGGAGGCGCCGTGGGCGGGACCGACGAGACACATGGACGGGGGACGGGGCCGGTACGCGCCTACCTCGGCTCCTTCACCTCGGCGGGCGGGCGCGGCGTGCTCGCCGCCGACCTCGACCCGGCCACCGGCGCGCTGACCGTCACCGGCGCCACCGACGCCGTCGCCGACCCGTCCTACCTCGCCCTCGCCGACGGCGTCCTCTACGCCGTCTCCGAGACCGACCCGGGCGCCGTCGCCGCCCTCGCCCCGGCCACGCCCGCGCCGCGCCCGCTCGGCGCCCCCGTGCCCGTCGACGGCGCGGGCCCCACCCACCTCGCCGTCACCGCCGGCCACCTCCTCACCGCCAACTACACCTCCGGCAGCGTCACCGCCCTGCCGCTGGCCCAGGACGGCGTCCCCGGCCCCGCCACCGCGGTCCTCCGCCACGAGGGCAGCGGCCCGGTCGCCGACCGTCAGGCGGGACCCCACGCCCACCAGGTGCTCCCCGACCCGAGCGGACGCTGGGTCCTCACCGTGGACCTCGGCACCGACTCCGTCCGGGTCTGCGCCCTCGACCCCGCCACCGGCGCGCTGCGCCTGCACGGCGAGACCACCCTGCGGCCCGGCTACGGCCCCCGCCACCTCGCCTTCCACCCGGCCGGCGGCCATCTGTACGTCGTCGGCGAGCTGGAGCCCGCCGTCACCGTCTGCCGCTGGGACGCCCGGAACGGCGAGCTGACCCCGCTCGCGGAGATCCCGCTCGCCGACACGGACGCCGCCGGCCCCGCGTACCCCTCTGCCGTCGTCGTGGCGCCCGACGGACGGTTCCTCTGGGTCGCGGTGCGCGGCACCGACACCATCGCCGTCCTCGTCCTCTCCCCGGCGGGCGACGAGGCGATCCGCTCCGCCACCGTGCCCTGCGGCGGCACGTGGCCCCGCGACCTCGCCCTGGACCCGTCCGGACGGCGGCTGTACGCGGCGAACGAGCGCTCCGGCGACGTCACCTGGTTCGACGTCGAGCCCGAGACCGGCACACCGGTCAGGTCCGGCTCCGTCGAGGCGCCGGCGGTCACCTGCGTCGTCTTCGGCTGATACGGCTCCGAGCCGGGCGCCCTCGGGCGCCCGGCACATACGGAAGGGCCCGCACCGACGGTCGTCGGCGCGGGCCCTCGTGCGGTTCCGCGGCGTCAGTGCGCCGGGGCCGCGCCCTGCGGGAGGCCGAGCACGGCCGAGTACTGCGACAGGATCAGCTTGCCGATGGCCGGGTAGGCGCCCAGCGCCTCGGCCGCCGGGCAGCCGGCCTCCTTCGAGGCCTCGTCGAGCAGGCCCTCGGCCAGCTCCGGGCCGATCAGGTACGGCGCGAGCGCCAGCTGCACCGCGCCCGCCTCGCGCAGCTGCTCGGCGACGGAGGCGATCGAGCCCTCCTGGTCGAGCGCGGCGGCCATCACCGGCACGGCGAGCCGGGCCGCGAGCAGCATGCCCGTGATGCCGGCGGCCTGGACGGCCTCCTCGCCGCCGACCGTGGCCAGGACGATGCCGTCCGCGGCCGTGGCGACGGTGAAGAGCCGGGCGCGGTCGGCGCGGGCGAGCCCGGCCTCCGACAGGCGCACGTGCAGCGCCTCGGCGAGCAGCGGGTGCGGGCCGAGCACGTCGGCCAGCTCCGCGGTGTTGCCGCTGTCCATGACGGCCTGGCGGATCTGGCGCATGACGGCGCTGTCCGGGCCGGCGAGCAGCGGGACGGCGATCGCGGCCGGGCCCTGCGGGGCCTCGACCTCGCGGCCGGCCGCCACCGCGATCCGGTACCGCTCCTCGCGGAGCTCCGCGGCGGCGGTCAGCACGCCGGCGAGCGTCGGGTACTCCTCGCCGTCGCCGTCCACGAAGCCGATCGCGGCCTCCAGGCCGGGCAGCTCGGACCGGGCGATGCTCACCAGCTCCTCGGCCAGCGAACGTATGGCGGCCGAGGGCGCGCCGGGGACGGCGAGCACCAGGGCGGGAGCGCCCTCGGGCGCCGCCGCCGGGTCGGGGCGACGGTGCCGCCCGGACGGGCGGGGGCGCGGCATTCGTACAGGCAGGCCGTTGGCGGGCCCAGTGGGGGTGCTCATGGCGCCGCATGCTACTGGTTTTGCGGACGGGAGCGTTCGGTGAGGTGCGACCACGCGCCTTCTGCCCCTGTATGTCCGGTCGGGGGCGTGCCGGATCGTGGACCCGGCCGCTCCGGTCGCCGCCGCACGCCCCGGACCAGCGGCGATGCCCGCCGGGAGGGGGCGGCGGGGTCAGAGGTACCGCAGCAGCGCGGGGTCCTCGGGCAGCCCCCCGACCCCGGCGGCGAGCCCGCCGGCCAGCGTCAGGGCGCCGTCGAGCGGGTCCCCCGTGGGAGCGACGGTCCGGACCCCGGGCAGTCGCTCGGCGAGCGCCGCCCGCAGCGGTACGAGGAGCGGGTCGCCGAGCCGGAACAGTCCGCCGGTGAGCGCCACCACGGCCGCCGGGTCCGGCGGGCAGGCCGCCTCGGCGGCCTCGGCGATGTGCTCGGCGGCCCGCTCCAGGATCCCGGCCGCGACGGGCTCGCCGTCGGCCGCGCAGGCCGCGACCTCGGGGGCGAAGGCGGCGAGGACCGCCGGCCGGTCGGTGCGCGGGTAGAGCGCGGCGGGCAGCCCGGCGGCCGGGCCGTGGACCTTCTCGGCGCGGGCCAGCAGGGCGGACGAACCGCCGCGCCGCCCGTCGTACGCCCGCATCGCCGCCTCCAGGCCGGCCCGGCCGATCCAGGCGCCGCTGCCGCAGTCGCCCAGGAGGTGGCCCCAGCCGTCGGCGCGGCGCCAGCCGGTCAGGTCGGTGCCGAGGGCGATGAGGCCCGTGCCGCCGGCGACCACCGCGCCGGGCCGGGTGCCGAGGGCTCCCGCGTAGGCGGTGACGGCGTCGGCGGCGAGCACCGTCCCGCGCACCCCCCACGCCTCGGCGAAGGCCCCCGGGAGGACCGCGCGCAGCTCCTCGCCGAGCGTGGCCATCCCGGCGGCGCCCACGGCGGCGGCGAGCACCGGGCGCCCTTCCCCGGCCCGGGCCCGCAGCGCGGCGACGGCGGGCAGCGCGGATTCCAGGAAGTGGGCGGCGGAGATCCCGCCGGGACCGGTCCGTACGGGCCCGGGCGCGGCCGTCCGGTCGAGCACCGTCCCGTCGGCGGCCCGGGCGAGCGCGACGCGGAGCCCCGAGCCGCCCGAGTCGATGCCGACGACCACCGGGTCGGCCGGTCCGCCGCCGCGTCCGCTCTCGGAGTCCACTGTGCGACCGTCCCTTCCCGGAGGGGTCCTGGGGCCCCTCAGTCTAGGCCGGAGGGCGTTGTCGGTGTAGGCCGCTAGAGTGACGGACCGTGACTGCGAGACCGTTGAACGAACTGGTGGAGCCCGGCTGGGCCAAGGCCCTGGAGCCCGTCGCGGGCCGGGTGGCCGAGATGGGCGACTTCCTGCGCGGGGAGATCGCCGCGGGCCGTACCTATCTGCCGTCGGGGCCGAACGTGCTGCGCGCCTTCCAGCAGCCGTTCGACGACGTGCGGGTCCTGATCGTCGGTCAGGACCCCTATCCCACGCCGGGGATGGCGATCGGCCTGAGCTTCGCGGTGGCGCCCGAGGTGCGGCAGCTGCCGGCGAGCCTGCTGAACATCTTCTGGGAGATGCACACCGACCTCGGCCACCCCCGCCCGTCGAACGGCGACCTCACCCCGTGGACCCGGCAGGGCGTCCTGCTGCTCAACAGGACCCTGACCACCTCCCCGCGCAACGCGGGCGCCCACCGCAACAAGGGCTGGGAGGAGGTCACCGAGCAGGCGATCCGTGCCCTCGCCGACCGTGGCAAGCCCCTGGTCTCCATCCTCTGGGGCCGCGACGCCCGCAACGCCCGTCCGCTGCTCGGCAGTCTGCCCGCCGTCGAGTCGGCGCACCCGTCCCCCCGCTCGGCCGACCGGGGCTTCTTCGGCTCCCGCCCCTTCAGCCGGGCCAACGAGATGCTGGTCGCCCAGGGTGCCGAGCCGGTGGACTGGCTGCTCCCCTGAGCGGCGCGCCGACGGACTGAGGCGGCGGGCCCGTTCAGACGACCGCCGCCCGCACGCACAGCACGTCCGGCAGGTGCTCGGCGAGCAACTGCCAGCTGTCGCCGTCGTCGGCGCTGGCGTAGAGCTCGCCGTTGCGGTTGCCGAAGTAGACGCCGGCCGGGTCGGCGTCGTCGGTGCACAGCGCGTCGCGGAGGACCGTGCCGTAGTGGTCGCCCTCCGGGAGACCGCGCTGGAGCGGCTCCCAGCTCGCGCCGGCGTCCGTGGTGCGGTAGACCCGGCAGCGGCGCTCGGCCGGGACCCGGTCGGAGTCGGCGGTGATGGGGAAGACGTAGGCGGTGCCGGGGCGGTGCGGGTGCGCGGCGGCGGCGAAGCCGAAGTCGGAGGGGAGCGGGCCGCCGATGTCCTCCCAGCTGCCGCCGGCGTCGTCGCTGCGGTAGACGCCCCAGTGGTTCTGCAGGTAGAGCCGGTCCGGATCGCCCGCGTCCTGCGCGATCTTGTGGACGCACTGGCCGAACTCGGGGTGCGGCTCGGGCAGGAAGGGCGCCGCGACGCCGTGGTTGGAGGGGGCCCAGGACGCCCCGCCGTCCCGGCTGCGGAAGACGCCGGCGGTGGAGACGGCCACGGTGACGGCCTCGGGGTCGCGGGCGTCGGTGACGACCGTGTGCACGGCCTCGCCCCCGCCGCCGGGGACCCACGCCGAGCGGCTCGGGTGCTCCCAGAGCGGCCGGACCAGGGAGAAGGAGGCGCCGCCGTCCTCGGAGCGGAAGAGTGCGGCCGGTTCGGTGCCCGCGTAGACGACGCCGGGGGAGTGGGCGGGGGCCGGATGGAGCTGCCAGACGCGCTCCAGGGAGGCGCCGGTGTCCTGGGGGAACTTGACGGCGGGCGCGGGCGGTTCGGTCCAGGTCCGGCCGAGGTCGTCGGAGTGGAAGACGGACGGGCCCCAGTGGGCGCTGTCGCCGCCGACCAGCAGCCGGGGGGTGTCCGGCCGGGTGTCGATGGCCACCGAGTAGACGGCCTGGGCGGGGAAGTGGGGATCGTCGAACTCCCAGCGCCCGTCGTGCCTGCGGCCGATGAAGAGTCCCTTGCGGGTGCCTACGGTGAGAAGTACGTCGGGCATGGGGCCCACCTCCAGGACGCCGTTGTCGCGGATACGGGCCAGTCTGCACCCGGCCACTGACAACGGCCCCTGGGACACCCCGTGACCGCCCGGTCACGGGGTGTCCCGGGTGGGGCGGTGGGTCAGATCGCCCAGGCGTACTGCGGCGGCGTGAGGGTGGTGGCGCCCAGCTCGCGCGCGGCCCGGCGCGGCCAGGAGGCGTCGCGGAGCAGCTCGCGGCCGAGCAGGACCGCGTCGGCCTCGCCGTTGGCGACGATCTTCTCGGCCTGCGCGGGCTCGGTGATGAGGCCGACGGCGGCGACCGGCAGTCCGGTCTCGGCCTTGACGCGGGCGGCGAAGGGCACCTGGTAGCCGGGGCCGACGGGGATCGAGGCGGGCCCGCCGTTGCCGCCGCTGGAGACGTCGAGCAGGTCGACGCCGTGCTCGCGCAGCAGGGCGGCGAAGCGGACGGTCTCGTCCGGGGTCCAGCCGGCCTCCTCCAGCCAGTCGGTGGCCGAGATGCGGAAGAAGAGCGGCAGCTCCTCGGGCCAGACGGCGCGGACCGCGTCCACGACCTCCAGGGCGAGCCGGGTGCGGTTCTCGAAGGAGCCGCCGTAGGCGTCGGTGCGGTGGTTGCTGTGCGGGGAGAGGAACTCGCCGATCAGGTAACCGTGGGCGCCGTGCACTTCGGCGACCTGGAAGCCGGCCGCCAGGGCGCGGCGGGCGGCGGCCGCGAACTGTCCGACGATCTCGCGGATGTCGTCCTCGGTCAGCTCGGTGGGCACCGGGTAGCCCTCGGCGAAGGGGAGCGGGCTCGGCGCGACCGGCTGCCAGGCCTCCTCGGCCGGGGCGGGGCCGCGGCCGAGCCAGGGGCGCTGGGTGGCGGCCTTGCGGCCGGCGTGGGCGAGCTGGATTCCCGGGACGGTGCCCTGTGCCGTGAGGAAGGAGGCGATCCGGCGCGCCGCCTCGGTCTGGGTGTCGTTCCACAGGCCGAGGTCGGCGGGGCTGATGCGGCCCTCGGGGGCGACGGCGGTGGCCTCGACCAGGATCAGTCCGGCGCCGCCGGTGGCCCGGGAGGCGTAGTGGGCGAAGTGCCAGTCGGTGGCGACGCCGGCGTTCGGGCCGAAGACCTCCGCCGAGTACTGGCACATCGGCGCCATCCAGACGCGGTTGGGGACGGTCAGCGAGCGGAGGGTGTAGGGCTCGAAGAGGGCGGCGCTCATCGGGGACTCCGTTTCGGGACGGCATGGGTGCCGGACGTGGGGAGGCCCGGCGGGATGTTCGTACGATACCCATCGTAGTACGGCGACTGTCAAACTACGAGGATCCTCGTACAATGGAGACCGCCCGTACGACCCCTCCGGAGAAAGTGGAGCCGCCGCCATGACGACCCCCGCCAGCACCCGCCTCCTGGAGCACCCCGCGCGTGAGGAGATCCGCCTGGAGGCGGTCCTGCACGCGCTCTCCGACGCCGTGCGGCTGCGGATCGTCCGCGAACTGGCCGCCGCGGAGACCGAGCTGAGCTGCTCGTACTTCGTCCTCCCGGTCACCAAGTCGACCACCACGCACCACTTCCGGGTCCTGCGCGAGGCCGGCGTCATCCGGCAGGACTACCGCGGCACCGCCAAGCTCAACGGCCTGCGCCGCGACGACCTCGACGCCCTCTTCCCCGGCCTCCTCGACACCGTCCTGGCGGCGGCCGAGGCCCAGTCCGCCCGCCAGGACCCGGCCGGAGCGCCCGAGGGCGCGGGGCTCACAGCGACCGCATCCGGTTGATCTCGGCGGTCTGCTGGGCGATCACGTCGTTCGCCATCTCCTCCACCTGGATGTTGTTGCCCTGCCCGAGCACCTCGGCCGCCATCGTCACGGCGCCCTCGTGGTGGCGGATCATCAGCTCCAGGAACAGCGCGTCGAAGGCCGGGCCCTTCGCGCCCCGAAGCTCCGCCAGCCGGGCCTCGGTCGCCATGCCCGGCATCGCGTGATGGTCGTGGGCGCCCTGGTCACGCGGCCCGCCGTGCGCCGTCAGCCATCCCTCCATCGCGCCGATCTCCGGCTGCTGCGCCGCCGCGATCCGTTCGGCCACCTTCGCGACCTGGGGCGATCCGGCGCGGCTCGGGGCCAGCGCGGTCATCGTCAGGGCCTGCCGGTGGTGCACCACCATCATCTGGACGTACCGGAAGTCAGCGCCGTTCGGCCGCTCGTCGGGGAGCAGGCTCGCCGCCTCCTCCGGTGAGATCCGCCGGGCCGGCTCGCCGGGCTTGCCCGGCGCCACGACCGCGGCGGCCGTGCCGGTCGGCGTCGGCTCCGGCGCGGCGGCACCGGAGTCCGACTCGCAGGCGCCCAGGGCGAGTACGGCCAGCGCGGAGAGGGTCGCGGCGAGCGCGGCGCGCCGGCGGTGGCGGTTCAGCAACGGTGCCTCCTAGGGGTTTTGCGGACTCAGGGGCCGTTCCTAGCAGTTCTTTCCGGGGAGTCGCGCGGATTCCCTCATTACATCTGTGTTGCCATCTGTTGGGATGTGCACGCCAAGGAACATACTGCCGGGGTCCAGCACCGTTCAGCTTTGAACGGAAATCACGGAGGACGGAGTGACTTCGTTGCATACCCCGCAGAGTCCACGCTCCCGGATCAGACGCCTCGCCGCGGCCACCGCCGCGGCCGGCCTCCTGGCGGCGCTGCTCGTCGGCGGCACGGCCGCCGCCACCCCCGACCCCGGGGACGCCCCGGTCCAGGCGCCCGTGGGGGCCGCGCAGGCCGCCGAGGCGCGGTCGGCGATCGGGAGCGGTGCGATACCCGGCGTCGACGAGATCGTGAAGACCGACAACATCCAGCTCCTGGCGAACATCCCCAAGGACGCGCTCCAGGGCCTCAACACCGACCTCGCCTTCCAGGGCTCGTACGCCTTCGCGGGCAACTACGACGGCTTCCGGATCTTCGACATCAGCGACCCGAAGGCCCCGAAGAGCGTCGCCCAGGTGCTCTGCCCGGGGTCCCAGAACGACATCTCCGTCTCCGGGGACCTCCTCTTCCTCTCCACCGACTCCTCCCGCAGCGACGACTCCTGCGCCAGCACGACGCAGCCGGCGTCCGTCAAGGAGTCCTGGGAGGGCATGAAGATCTTCGACATCAGCGACGTCACGAACCCGAAGTACGTCGCCTCCGTCGAGACCGCCTGCGGCTCGCACACCCACACGCTCCTGCCGCAGCGCAAGGACGTGTACGTGTACGTCTCCTCCTACTCGCCCAACGTGGCCTTCCCCGACTGCCGGCCGCCGCACGACGGCATCTCCGTCATCAAGGTGCCCCGCGCGGCGCCGGAGCAGGCCCGCGTCGTGAACTTCCCCGTCCTCTTCCCCGGTGAGGGCCCCGACGGCGGCGGCAACCCGGGCGGTCCGACCAACCCGGGCGTCTCCAAGACCACCGGCTGCCACGACATCACCGTGCTGCCCGGCAAGGACCTCGCCGCCGGCGCGTGCATGGGCGACGGCATCCTCTTCGACGTCTCCGACCCCGAGCACCCGCGGGTCCTCGACCAGGTCCAGGACAACGTCAACTTCGCCTTCTGGCACTCCGCCACCTTCAACCAGAAGGCCGACAAGGTCGTCTTCACCGACGAGCTCGGCGGCGGCAGCGGCGCCACCTGCAACGCGGCCGTCGGCCCGAACCGCGGCGCCAACGGCATCTACGACATCACCGGCAAGGGGAAGAACCGCCAGCTGGTCTTCCGCAGCTACTTCAAGATCCCGCGCCACCAGGCCGACACCGAGAACTGCGTCGCCCACAACGGCTCGCTGATCCCGGTCAAGGGCAAGGACCTCATGGTCCAGGGCTGGTACCAGGGCGGCGTCTCGGTCTGGGACTTCACCGACTCCGCGCACCCGAAGGAGATCGGCTACTTCGACCGCGGCCCGGTCTCCGACACGGCCCTCACCATCGGCGGCTCGTGGTCCGCGTACTACTACAACGGCCACGTCTACTCGAACGAGATCGCCCGGGGCCTCGACGTCCTGAAGATCTCCGACCGCCGCACCGACCCCGCGCAGCGGATCCGGATGGACGAGCTCAACGTCCAGACCCAGCCGGACTACTTCGAGGACTTCGGCGACCGGGACTGACCCGGGAGGCTCAGAGCGCGCCGTCGGGCGGACCGCCGTCCGGCGGCGCGCCGCTCTCCCAGTCCAGGCCGTAGCGGTGGAACAGCTCCGCCCGCAGCCGGGCCATCGGCATCGGCGCCCCCGGCAGCAGCACCCCCACCACCGCCCCCATCAGCAGCGCCCGCAGCAGCGGATAGTCCCGGTCCACGTCCTCGGAGCCGTACCGCTCCACCGTGTCCCGCAGCAGGTGGGCGAGCCGCTGCTGCTCCTCGCAGCGCACGAAGCCCTCGGCCTGGAGGATCCCGGCCATGTGCGTGCGCATCAGCGTCGGACGGTCCACCGCGATCCCCAGGATCGCGTCGATCGCCCGGGCCAGCCGCTCCCGGCCGTCCTCGGTGCGCGGCGCGCGCTCCAGCGCCGCGGCGAGCGTGAGGTGCATCAGCCGGTGCACCGCGGACTGCAGCAACTGCCGTTTGCCGGGGAAGTAGTACGAGACCAGACCGCGTGCCACCCCGGCCTCCCGGGCGATGTCCCCGAGGGTGGTCGCCTCGTATCCGTGCCGCCCGACGAGCTCCACGGTGGCCGCCAGGATCCGCTCCCGGGAGCGTCGCCGAAGCTCTTCGTTGACCGATGGGCTACGCGGCGTCATGCTGGGCTCCTGCGTTGACTGGCTCGCGGCCAATATACTCAGCGTGGCTCGTCGTCCCGCCCCCGTGGCGTGACGGCGTGGAGGCCGCCTTTCCTGGGCGACACGGGGGATCGTCCAGGACGGGCGGCCTCGTCATGTCCCTTCCCCTCCATGGTCGCGCGGCTCGCGCGGTGGCCCGGGAAGCGGGCCTCCGCCGGGCCCGCGCCGGTACGCGACGACGGCGACGGCCACGCAGCACCACCCCATCAGCCAGCCGGCCAGCACGTCCGAGGGCCAGTGCACCCCGAGGTAGATCCGGGTCCAGCCGACCCCGAGCACCGACACCACCGCCAGACCCGCCGCCGCGCCCCAGCCGTGCCACGGCTCCCGCCCGACCAGTGCGAACACCCACAGCAGCAGCCCGCAGACCACCGCCGCCGTCATCGCGTGCCCCGACGGGAAGGCGGCGAACGACGCCGAGTCCACCGGATCCCGCCACACCGGCCGCTCCCGGTCGACCAGCGCCTTCACCCCCTGCTGCACCCCGGCCGCGGCCAGCACGGTCCCGACCACCCACAGCGCGAGGCGCCGGTGTCCGTACCGCACGAGGAGGAGCGCCACGGCCAGGGCCAGCGCCCGCAGCGTCCACGGGTCCCACACCCAGTCGCTCAGCACCCGGTTGACGCGGGTGAGGCCGGGACGGGCGAGGGCGTCGCGGTGCAGCGCCTCGTCGACCGAGCGGTCGAAGGCGAGCAGCGGGGCCCATTCGGCCGCCACGAGCACGAGCAGGACCAGGGCGAGCCCTCCGGAAACGATCGCGGAATTACGCATTCCTCGATCCTGCCCGACCACCGGCCGCGACCCGTTCCACGCGGCGCCCCGCGGGTCGCGGGTCCGGGTCCCGGTCGGAGCACTCCGCGCCGTCACGGGGTCAGCCCAGGGCGGCCAGGCCGGGGAAGAAGGCGACGAGCACCGGGACCGCGGGCACCAGGGCCGCCGTCGCCGTCAGGCGCAGGCGGTGGGCGGCGGGGAGCCGGGGGGTGGCGGTGAGGAGGCGGTCGACGCGCTGGGGGAGGCCGGCCTCGGGGCCGGTGCCGGGCGGGGCGGCGAACACCCCCCGCTCCTCGTTCAGTTCCACCAGCGCGAGCGCGACGGTGAGCCGTCCGAAGCGGCGCGAGGCCACGTCGTCGGCGGCGAGTTCGACCAGCCGGTGCATCTCCTCGCGGAAGGCGATGAAGACCGGGATGCCGGGGAAGCCGGTGGCGAGCGCTCCGGAGCAGTGGAGCAGCCAGTCGTGCCGGGCCCGGGCGTGCCCCTGCTCGTGGGCGAGCAGGGCGTCGAGCTGGCGGCCCTTCAGACGCCGCAGCGCGGCGGTGGTGACGACGAGCCGGGGCGTGGTGCCGGGCAGCCACCAGGCGTCGGGGCGCTTACCCTCCAGGACGACGAGCCGCCCGCCGTCCGGCTCCTCGCCGGGCAGCTGCGGGGCGCGGACCAGCAGGTCCTCGCGGCGCTTGCGGCGGCGGGTGCGGGCGAGCCCGATCTCGCGCCCCAGCATGGCGCCGGTCCACAGCCCGCCGGCCGCCAGGACCACGGCGAGCGCCGCCGACCAGGGGCCGCCGTCGGTGGAGAGTTCGTACGCGTCGAGGACCGCGCGCGGCGCGGGCGCGAAGACCTGGCCGCGCACGGCCTGCCAGGCGGCGGCCGCGCTGAAGGTCATCGAGAGCGCGAAGCTGACCAGGACCGTGGCCACCGCGCACTGCCACACCCAGAGCGCCACGACGGGTTCTCGCTCCGCCCAGTCGGCCCGGGCGAGCAGCCGGGGCGCGGTGAGCGCGGTCAGGACGCCGAGCAGGAGCAGCGCGAGGGAGACCCACATGGACGTCAGCCTATGAGGGGGGTGCTCCCCGGGGGTATGGCCTCACCCGGCAAGTGACGTACGCCACGGTTTCGCCGGCCGTGCGCCCGAACCCCCGCGCGGGACAAGGACCTCAGAGCGTGCAGAGCATCGCCAGCGTGGCGAGCCCCATCGACAGCCGGCAGGCGAGGGTGAGTTCCGGCCGGGTCGCCCAGCCGGACCGCACGGCCCCCGTCGGTCTGCCCACGCGCGCGTGGGGCCCGGCCGGGACGAGCCGGGCGCCGGAGCGGAGCACGTACACCGCGTAGTAGAGGAGCAGTCCACCGGTGAGCAGGGGTATCCCGCCGGCCGCCGCCCCCGCGCCGTGCGCCGCGTGCACCCCCTGCGCGCCGGCCGCCGCCGACGGGGCCATCGTGAGCGCCATGTAGACCATGGCGAGGGAGCCGACCGCGTGGTGCAGCCGGTGTGCGTCCCGGCGGGCCGCGACGAGGTCGGCCGCCGCCGCCGCGCCGAAGAGCGCCGCGTACACCGCCCAGCTCCAGGACGGCGGGGCGGGCACGGCGGGCGGCAGCGCCATCGCCGCCATCCCGAAGCCCATCACCGCCTCCGCGCGCGCCGCCCGGCGCTCCTCGCCCGCGCTGGCCCGGGTCCGCAGCGCGCAGTACGCCCCGACGGCCGCGCAGAGCGCGACGAGCAGCCACCCCGACAGGGCCGGTCCGTGCACGGCACACCCCCTCGACTCGTGCCCCGGGGAGGGACTGCCCGCCGTGGGGCGCGCGCACGCGGGCGCACAGGCGCGCACAGGCGTACGAAAGGGGGTGCGGCGGCGCGCGTTAGGCTCGGGACGACCGCGCACGTCGGTCACCGCGCCCGAGGGGAGCCCCGCACGATGGACACCGCCACGCCCGTTCCCGACACCGCCGCGAGCCTGGAGCCCGGCGCCCTCACCTTCCGGCGGGCGGTGCCCGACGACGTGCCCGTCGTGGTGCCGCTCGTCGAGTCGGCCTACCGGGGCGACGCGAGCCGGGCCGGGTGGACCACCGAGGCGGATCTCCTGGACGGGCAGCGGACCGACCCGGAGGGCGTGGCCGCCGTGATCGCCGCCCCGGGCAGCGTGCTGCTGCTCGTGGAGCGGGACGGCGACACCGTCGCCTGCTGCCAGCTGGAGCACCGCGGCGAGGCCGCCTACTTCGGCATGTTCGCGGTCCGGCCCGAGCTCCAGGGAGCCGGCCTGGGCAAGCGGATCATCGCGGAGGCCGAGCGGCGGGTGCGCGAGCTGTGGGACGCCCGCGAGATGCACATGACGGTGATCACCGCCCGGGAGGAGCTGATCGCCTGGTACGAGCGGCGCGGCTACCGGCGCACGGGCGAGACGAGCCCCTTCCCGTACGGCGACGAGCGCTTCGGTCTGCCCCGGCGCGACGACCTCCGCTTCGAGCTCCTGGTGAAGCCGCTGGTCTGATCCTTCCGCCGGAAGCATCCGTTCACCCCCCGGTCGACAGGAAAAAATGCGGTCGAGAGGGTGTCGTACGAGAGAATTTCTCTTGCTCCCCTTGCGGTCATGAGTCATGCGTGGATACGGTTCCTTTACGCAAGGTTCTCCTGTGGAGGAAGAGGCATGACGGAAATTCTTGTGCACGACGTGACCGGTGAGGGGATAGCCACCGCCCGCGTCATCGACCACCCTGCCTGGCCGGAGCTCAAGAACGCCGTGGAGGAGATCCGCGTCTGGCAGCGCCCCGACGGATCGGTCGACTTCGAGGCCGAGGGCGCGCCCGCGCGTTCCCTCGTCGAGCTGACCGTGGACCGTCTGGTGGCCGCCGTCGAGCAGCTCTCCCCGCTCGTGCCGCACGACGCCGAGTACCACCGCGCCCTCGTCGCCGACCTGCGCAAGTGGTCCGAGGGCGGCTTCGGCGTCCCGGACTTCCTGGACTCGCTGCTGTCCTTCCACCCGGCCTCCGGCCGCGCGGACGGGCTCCAGCACCTCGTGCTCTTCCCGATGTACACGCAGAACGGCAACCCGGACCGCAACTTCGAGGCCGTCGTCCTCCGCATGGTCTGGCCCGAGTGGCTTGCCGAGCTGGAGGCCACCCGCTACGACAACCCGGGCTACATCGGCATCAGCTTCGAGGACTTCACCGCCGGGTACGACACCAACTCGGCCGTCCTCTTCCCGGAGACCGTCGCCGTCCGCGAGGTCCCCGAGCGCTTCACCTGGGGCGGCATCTTCTGCGACCGCGAGGCCGCCCGCTTCCGCAAGGTCACCGAGGCCGCCGTCGACACCCTGGGCCTGAGGCTGCCCGCGGACATCGCCGCCATGCTCGACGACCAGAGCCGCTGCGAGCAGGCGTTCGCCCTGTGGGACCTGGTCCACGACCGTGCCCACAGCCGCGGCGACCTGCCCTTCGACCCCTTCATGATCAAGCAGCGCCAGCCGTTCTGGATGTACGGCCTGGAGGAGCTCCGCTGCGACCTCACCGCCTTCAAGGAGGCCGTGAAGCTGGAGGCCGAAGGCAACTCCCACGGGCGCGACGTGCAGTACGCCGTCCTCTTCGACCGGATGTTCCGCTTCCCCCTCACCGGCGACCGCAACCGCAACTACGACGGTCTGGGCGGCCAGCTCCTCTTCGCGTACCTCCACAAGAACGACGTGGTGCGCTGGACGGACAACGTCCTCACCATCGACTGGGACCGCGCCCCCGAGGTCACCAACCGCCTCTGCTCCGACATCGAGACCCTCTACCGCGACGGCATCGACCGTCCGAAGCTGGTCCACTGGATCAAGGCGTACGAGTTCGTCTCCGGCTACCTCGCCCCGCACCCGGGCTCCAAGTGGGCCAAGGGTCCCGACGCCCTGGACCTCACGCTCCCGCCGCGCAAGCTCGTCGACGACGTGCTTCCCGACGAGTTTCCGCTCAGCATGTTCTTCGAGGCCCTTTCCAAGAAGATGAAGGGCGTGATCGCCGACACCAAGGGGATCACCGCCGCGGACATGCCCGAGCGGGCCGCCGCGTGACCGACGGTACGGAGCACACGGAGGAGGCGTCCATGAACGCCAACGGAAACGGTGGACCTCTCGACGGGACGGTCATCGCGGTGGCCGGCGCGGCGGGACCCGCCGGCCGGGCGGCCCTGATCCGCCTCGCCGGCGCCGGCGCGACCGTGGTCGCCGCCGACGCCGACCCGGCCCGGCTCGCCGAGGCCGTCGAGGCGGCCCGCGAGGTGCACGGCGCCAAGGTCGTCGGCGACACCGTGGACCTCCTCGACCTCGATGCCACGCGCACCTGGGCCGACAAGACGGAGAAGGAGTTCGGCCGCGTCGACGGTCTCGTCCACCTCGTGGGCGGCTGGCGCGGCAGCTCCTCCTTCACCGAGACCGACCTCAAGGACTGGGACTTCCTGGAGAAGCTCCTGATCCGCACGGTCCAGCACACCTCCCTCGCCTTCCACGACGCCCTGCTCCGCGGCGGC
Organism: Streptomyces sp. NPDC007863; assembly: GCF_040633895.1. Taxonomy (NCBI): domain Bacteria; kingdom Bacillati; phylum Actinomycetota; class Actinomycetes; order Kitasatosporales; family Streptomycetaceae; genus Streptomyces; species Streptomyces sp. NPDC007863. Next base: position 69,091 of record NZ_JBEYEI010000028.1, on the reverse strand, counting down.
GGCCGGGGCCGCTACGCCCTGATCAGCCAGGTCGGCGCCCACAAGCCGCAGGCCAACAACGCCGCGTACAACGCCGGCAAGGCCGCGGCCGAGGCCTGGACGCTCGCCATGGCGGACTCCTTCCGCAAGCTGGGGGGTGAGGACGGTCCCCAGGCGGCGGCTGCCATCCTGGTGATCAAGGCATTGGTGCACGACGCGATGCGCGCCGAACGCCCCAACGCGAAGTTCGCGGGCTTCACCGACGTCAAGGACCTGGCCGACGAGATCGCCGGCCTGTGGGACCGGCCCGCCCAGGAAGTGAATGGACAGCGCCTGTGGCTGACCCCCGCACCGTGACCGCCGCCCTCGGGCACCGGACCGACGCCCGTCGTCACCACGACCCGTCGGTCCGGGGCTTCGCGAGCGACAACTACGCCGGCGTCCACCCCGAGATCCTCGCCGCGATCGCCCTCGCCAACGACGGCCACCAGGTCGCCTACGGCGAGGACGAGTACACCGACCACCTCCAGCGGATCGTGCACAGCCACTTCGGCCCGCTCGCGGAGGCCTTCCCGGTCTTCAACGGCACCGGGTCGAACGTGACCGCCCTCCAGGCGCTCACCGACCGCTGGGGCGCCGTGATCTGCGCCGAGACCGCCCACATCAACGTGGACGAGGGCGGCGCGCCGGAGCGCATGGGCGGCCTCAAGCTGCTCACCGTGCCCACCCCGGACGGCAAGCTCACCCCCGAGCTGATCGACCGGCAGGCCTGGGGCTGGGAGGACGAGCACCGGGCGATGCCCCAGGTCGTCTCGATCACCCAGAACACCGAGCTGGGCACCGTCTACACCGTGGACGAGATCCGCGCCATCGTCGAGCACGCCCACTCCAAGGGCATGAAGGTTCACCTCGACGGCGCCCGGATAGCCAACGCGGCCGCCTCCCTGGACGTGCCGATGCGCGCCTTCACCAACGCGGTGGGCGTCGACGTCGTCTCGTACGGCGGCACGAAGAACGGCATGCTCTTCGGCGAGGCCGTGATCGTCCTCAACCCGGACGCGGTCAGCCACATGAAGCACCTGCGCAAGCTGTCCATGCAGCTCGCGTCCAAGATGCGCTTCCTGTCGGTGCAGCTGGAAGCGCTGCTCGCCAAGGACCTGTGGCTGCGCAACGCCCGGCAGGCCAACGCGATGGCCCGCCGCCTCGCGGACGGCGTGCGCGCCCTGGACGGGGTGGAGATCCTCTACCCGGTGCAGGCCAACGCGGTCTTCGCGCGCCTCCCGCACGAGGTCAGCCGCCGGCTCCAGAAGCGGTTCCGCTTCTACTTCTGGGACGAGCAGGCGGGCGACGTGCGCTGGATGTGCTCCTTCGACACCACGGAGGACGACGTCGACGCCTTCCTCCAGGCCCTGAAGGAAGAGCTGGCCCGCCAGTAGGGTCTCAATCTGAATAGATATGCGGTCGAGTGGAAAATGATTGACTCCGCTCGGCCGCATACCTATGCTCGCGGATCATGGAGCTGAAGCAGCAGCACGCCGATATCGCCGTGTACCTGGCCGTCGGCGAGGCCGTCAACCATGATCACCCACTCGTCCGCGCCACTGCGGACCGCATCGCCGTCGATCATGTCGACGCATACTCATACGCCAAGGCCGCCTTCGAGTTCGTCCGCGACACCATCCCGCACTCCCAGGATTCCGGGGACGTGCGCGTCACCTGGCGCGCCTCCGACGTCCTGGAGCAGGGCACCGGCATCTGCTACGCCAAGTCCGTCGCGTACGCCGCGCTCCTGCGGGCCCGGGGCATCCCCGCGGCCCTCTGCTACCAGCGCCTCGCCGAGGACGACGGTTCGAACCCGGTGATCCACGGGCTGGCCGCCGTGCTGTTGCCCGGTGAGGAGCGGTGGGCGCGGCAGGACGTGCGCGGGAACGTCCCGCCCGGCGTGGACGCCCAGTTCTCGGTCGGGGAGGAGCGGTTGGCCTGGGCCGCACGCCCGGAGGTGAATGAAGTGGACTATCCGGTGCTCTATGCCGAACCGCATCCGGTCGTTCTCCGCGCGCTCCAGGCCGCGACCGACCGGCCCCACCTGTGGCGGACCCTCCCCACGGACCTGTGATCACGGACCTGTGACCTTTCGGCGGCAAGGAACGGTGACCACGACCCTGACGCTCACCGTCTCCTTCGGCCGGGGGGACCCCCATCTCGCTTCGCTCGCGCCGCCTGGCGCGCCGCGTACACCGCCTTCGGCGCCAAGCCCTCCCGCACCCGCAACTCGGCGGAGGCGCTCGCCCGCCGGGCGCTCGCGGACGGCGGACTGCCCCGGATCGACCGGCTCGTCGACGCCTACGACGCGATCGGCGTCGCCCACCTCGTCCCCGCCGGCGGCGAGGAGGCCGTGGAGCACCCCGAGCCGGGCGAGATCGTCTGGTGCGACGAGCGGGGCGTCACCTGCCGCCGCCGGAACTGGCGCCAGCGGCCGCGCACCCGCATCGACGACGACACCACCGACGCCCTCTTCCTCCTGGAATCCCTGGAGACCATGACCCGCGAGGAACTCCTCGCGGCCGGCCGGGAGCTCGCCGAGGCGCTGGAGAAGGTGAGCCCCGGGGCGCGGATCACCGTGCGCGACCCCCCGGGGTGAGGTACGTCCGGGACTACTTCCCGGCGGCCTTCAGCTGCTCCGGGGTCGGCGCCGTGCCGCCCAGGTGCGCGGGGATCCACCAGGTGTCCGTGGCGTCCTTCGGGCGCACCGGGTAGGCGCGCTGCGCGGCCTCCAGGAGCTCCTGGACGCGGTCGCGCAGCCGGCGCGTGATCGCGCCCGCGAACTGGTCGGCGGGGGCCTCCATCGGCTCGCCGACCCGGATCGTCACCGGGATGTGCGCCCGCTTGAAGTTCCGCGGCCGGCCCTTCGTCCAGATCCGCTGGGTGCCCCACAGGGCCATGGGGATCAGCGGCACCCCGGCCTCCTGCGCGAGCCGGGCGGCGCCCGACTTGAAGCTCTTCAGCGTGAACGACTCCGAGATGGTCGCCTCGGGGAAGACGCCGACGATCTCGCCCGCCCGCAGCGACTCCAGGGCGTGCTTGTACGCGTGCTCGCCCTGGGAGCGGTCCACCGGGATGTGCTTCATCGCCCGCATCAGCGGCCCGGAGACCTTGTGGCGGAAGACGGACTCCTTCGCCATGAAGCGCACGAGACGCTTCTGCGGCAGCGCGGCCAGGCCGTCGAAGATGAAGTCCAGGTAGCTGATGTGGTTGCTGACCAGGACGGCACCGCCGGTCCGCGGGATGTGCTCCGAACCCTGTGTGTCGATCTTGAGGTCGAGCGCCTTGAACATGGTGAGCGCGGCGCCGACCACCGGTCGGTACACGAGTTCTGCCATGGGAGAGATACCCCTTCGTCCATGCCTGTGGGAGGGCTCTCCCGGCGAAGTTACGCGGCCGTAGGTTTTCGGCTTTGGGCAGATCGTGCCCCATGTGGGCCGCCGTGACCAGTCCAGGCGGCTTCGTACGGGGAGATTCTCGTCACTCGCGGTGGTCGTGGCGGGAATCGTTCGGCCCCGTGCGACGCTGCACGGGGAGAAGGACGCGGAAACGGCGGAGAAGGATGACGGGGGCGAGGGCGTGACGGGGGACCAGGGGATGACGGTGGCGACGACCGGAAGGCTCGGATCGGACCGGCTCGGCGGCGCGGAGCTGGGGGAGCGGGCGACCCTGGTCCAGTTCTCCAGCGCCTTCTGCCAGCCCTGCCGGGCGACCCGCCGGGTGCTCGACGAGGTGGCGGCCATGGTGCCGGGCGTGGCGCACGTGGAGATCGACGCCGAGGAGCACCTCGGGCTCGTCCGCGACCTCGGGGTGACCCGTACTCCCACCGTCCTCGTCCTCGACGCGGCCGGCGTGATCGTGCGCCGGGCCACCGGGCAGCCCCGCAAGGCGGACGTCATCGCCGCCCTCGGTCACGCACTGTGAGCCCCCCCGGCCCGCCGGCCCTCCCGCACCCCGGCCCGACTCCCCGCCTTCTGACGCGGTGACACATCTCCCACATCGCGGTACGCACTTGACCTGGGCCGTCACTCGTCGTCACCCTGACGGAGTGACCGGTGACCTCCTTCTCTACGGCCGGGCCGACGTGGACCTGGGCCGCCACGCGAGCGCGCGCTGTCCGGGCCTCTGACGCCCCCGGACCCCGCTCCACGCCGCCCCGCACGAAGGACGACTCCATGACGGTCTCGCCCGAGCTCCGCGCCGTTCCCGCGCTCGGCGCTCCCCGCTCCGCCTCGCCCGACCTGCTGCGCTCCGTCTTCCGCCGGCACGCCGCCGGCGTCGCCGTGATCACCGCGCACGGCGAGCGCCCCGTCGGCTTCACCGCCACCTCGCTCAACTCCGTCGCCGCCGACCCGCCGCTGATCTCCTTCGGCGTGGGCACCGGCTCCTCCAGCTGGCCCGTGCTCGCCGAGGCGGAGCACATCGGGGTGCACATCCTCGGGGAGCACCAGGAGGAGCTGGCGGCCACCTTCGCGCGCAGCGGCGCCGACCGGTTCGCCGCGCCCACGCGCTGGAGCCGGGGGCCCGAGGGCGTGCCCGTGCTCGACGGCGTACAGGCCTGGCTGGTCTGCCGGGTGGTGGCCCGGGTGCCCGCCGGCGACCACCGGATCGTCATAGCCGAGGCCGTCGCGGGGGACCCCGGTGGCGACGGCCGTCCGCTCCTGTACCACCAGGGCCGCTTCAACGCCCTGCGCGACTGAGAGTTCCCGCGCCGGCCGCGTCGCGCGCGTTGGGCAGATCACAGTGCTGAGCGCTTGCTTACTGGTCACGAACTGGGTGTACTGACGAGTAATATCTGGTCGAGGCGTCCGGCGCCCCGGCCGGAAACCCGCCCTTCAGGCGCCTATGCTGCGAGCAACAAGGCAGCCCAGTTATGACGATGCAGTAGGAGAGCCGGCGTGAGCTTGAGGATCGTTGTCTGTGTGAAGTACGTGCCGGACGCCACTGGCGACCGGAAGTTCGCCGACGACCTGACGGTCGACCGCGAGGACGTCGACGGTCTCCTGTCGGAGCTCGACGAGTACGCGGTCGAGCAGGCGCTGCAGATCGCCGAGGAGGCGGACGACGCCGAGGTGACCGTCCTCACCGTCGGCCCCGAGGACGCGCGCGACGCGCTCCGCAAGGCGCTGTCGATGGGCGCCGACAAGGCCGTCCACGTCGACGACGAGTCCATCCACGGCTCCGACGTCATGGCCACCTCGCTGGTGCTCGCCAAGGCGATCGAGAAGACCGGCTACGACCTGGTCATCGCCGGCATGGCCTCCACCGACGGCACCATGGGTGTCCTCCCGGCGATCCTGGCCGAGCGCCTGGGCGTCCCGCAGGTCACCCTGCTCTCCGAGGTCAAGGTCGAGGACGGCAAGGTCACCGGCCGTCGTGACGGCGACACCGCCTCCGAGCAGCTGGAGGCCTCCCTCCCGGCCGTCGTCTCCGTGACGGACCAGTCGGGCGAGGCGCGCTACCCGTCCTTCAAGGGCATCATGGCCGCCAAGAAGAAGCCGGTCGAGGAGCTGGAGCTCGACGACCTGGACATCGACGAGGGCGAGGTCGGCCTGGAGGGCTCCTGGACCGCCGTCGACTCCGCCGACGAGCGTCCGGCGCGCACCGCGGGCACGATCGTCAAGGACGAGGGCGAGGGCGGCAAGCAGCTCGCCGAGTACCTCGCGAGCCAGAAGTTCATCTAAGGCTCCCGCGAGCCGCGCTGTCCCCTCAGGCCGTCCCCTTTTCGTTCGCAGGAGATTGAAGTCCCATGGCTGAGATTCTCGTCTACGTCGACCACGTCGACGGAGCCGTCCGCAAGCCCACCCTGGAGCTGCTGACCCTCGCCCGCCGCATCGGCGAGCCGGTCGCCGTCGCCCTCGGCAACGGCGCCGCCGACACCGCCGCCGTCCTCGGCGAGCACGGCGCCGTCCGCGTCCTGACCGCCGACGCCCCCGAGTTCTCCGAGTACCTCGTCGTCCCGAAGGTCGAGGCCCTCCAGGCCGCGTACGACGCCGTCTCCCCGGCCGCCGTGCTCGTCCCGTCCTCCGCCGAGAACAAGGAGATCGCGGCCCGCCTCGCGGTCCGCATCGGCTCCGGCATCATCACCGACGCCATCGACCTGGAGGCCGGTGACGAGGGTCCGGTCGCGACGCAGTCCGCGTTCGCCGCCTCCTTCACCACCAAGTCCCGCGTCTCCAAGGGCACCCCGGTCATCACGGTCAAGCCGAACTCGGCCCCGGTCGAGGCCGCCCCGGCCGCCGGCGCCGTCGAGGCCCTGGCCGTCTCCTTCTCGGAGAAGGCCCACGGCACCAAGGTCACCGCCCGCACCGCGCGCGAGTCGACCGGCCGCCCGGAGCTGACCGAGGCCGCGATCGTGGTCTCCGGTGGCCGTGGCGTCAACGGCGCCGAGAACTTCGCGGTCATCGAGGCCCTCGCCGACTCGCTCGGCGCGGCCGTCGGCGCCTCCCGCGCCGCCGTCGACGCCGGCTGGTACCCGCACTCCAACCAGGTCGGCCAGACCGGCAAGTCGGTCTCCCCGCAGCTGTACATCGCGGCGGGCATCTCCGGCGCGATCCAGCACCGCGCCGGCATGCAGACCTCGAAGACCATCGTCGCCATCAACAAGGACGCCGAGGCTCCGATCTTCGACCTCGTCGACTACGGCGTGGTGGGCGACCTCTTCGACGTCGTCCCGGTCCTGACCCAGGAGGTCCAGGCCCGCAAGGGCTGACGACCAGCGCTTCCGCAGGTCCAGGGGGCCGCACGGCGAGTTTCGCCGTGCGGCCCCCGGCCGTTTCGGACAACCATTGACGCAGGTCCGACGGCCTACTAACTTCGCTATACGGATTGTTGATTCCGTGAAGCGGAAAACAGGAGGGATCAGGGATGGGTCAGCAGGAGAAGGTGTCGACGAGCCTCGCGGGCGCGGTCAGCGAGGGCATCAGCGCCTCCCTCGCCGCGGTGGACGCCGAGCTCGACCGCCGCTACCCGGGCGACCCCGGCACCCGCCAGCCCGTCCACACCGTCTACGTCCCCGGCAACGTCTTCGACGCCGGCACCATCCGCTCCTGGGGCGACCAGGCCCTCGCCGCGCTCGACGAGCACGCCCCCGACGCGGCCTCCTTCGCCGCCGTCCTCGGCCTCTCCGACGCGCTCGCGGAGGACGTGTACGGCCGCGTCCGCGCCAAGCTGGAGCGCGAGCCCGTCGAGGACCTCCGCGTCGACTTCGAGGACGGCTACGCGGGCGCCGACGAGGACCAGGACGCCGCCCGCGCCGCCCGCCTGATCAACGAGGCGTACGCCGACGGCACGGCCGCCCCCTACATGGGCATCCGGATGAAGTGCATGGAGGCCGCCGTCCGCGACCGCGGCATCCGCACCACCGACGTCTTCCTCACCGGCCTCCTGGAGAGCGGCGGTCTGCCCGACGGCCTCGTGCTCACCCTCCCGAAGGTCACCTACCCCGAGCAGGTCACCGCCTTCGTCCGCCTCCTGGAGGCCTTCGAGAGGGCCCACGGCCTCGACGCCGGCCGCCTCGGCTTCGAGATCCAGATCGAGACCAGCCAGTCCATCCTCGCCGCCGACGGCACCGCAGCCGTCGCCCGCATGATCGACGCCGCCGAGGGCCGCGCCACCGGCCTCCACTACGGCACCTTCGACTACAGCGCCTGCCTCGGCGTCTCCGCCGCCTACCAGGCCAGCGACCACCCGGCCGCCGACCACGCCAAGGCGATCATGCAGGTCGCCGCCGCCGGCACCGGCGTACGCGTCTCCGACGGCTCCACCAACGTCCTCCCGGTCGGCTCCACCGCCCACGTCCACGAGGCGTGGAAGCTGCACTACGGCCTCACCCGCCGCGCCCTGGCCCGCGCCTACTACCAGGGCTGGGACATGCACCCGGGCCACATCCCCACCCGCTACGCCGCCGTCTTCGCCTTCTACCGCGAGGGCTTCGAGACCGCCGCCAAGCGCCTCTCCGCCTACGCCAACCACGCCGGCGGCGACGTCATGGACGAGCCCGCCACCGCCAAGGCGCTCTCCTCCTACCTGCTGCGCGGCCTCCAGTGCGGCGCCCTCGACACCGCCGAGGTCGACGCCCTGACCGGCATGACCCGCGCCGACGTGGAGCGCTTCGCCGCCCCGCGCCGCGGCGACCTCACGGCCAGCGCCGAGCGCTGACCCCGCTCAGCCGGACACCGGCGGCGGGACCTCGCCCGATCCCCGGGCGAGGAGCCGCGTCCCGATGACGACCCGGCGGGGCGCCTCGGCGGGCCCGTCGAGCCGCCGGAAGAGCAGCTCGGCCGCCGTCCGGCCGAGCGCGGCCGGATCCTGGGCGATCACCGTGACGCCCAGGACGTCGCCGAGCTCGACGTCGTCGAAGCCGACGAGCGCCACCGGGTGCGCGCCGGCGGCCCGTCCGGCGAGCACCCGCACGGCGGTGACGGTGACCCGGTTGTTGCCCGCGAAGAGCGCCGTCACCGGCTCGGGGCCGGACAGCATCGCGGCGAGCGCCGCCGCCACCCGCTCCGGATCCGTGGACCCCGGCGCCACCCACCGCTCGTCGACCGGCAGCCCCGCGTCCTCCATCGCCGCCCGGTAGCCGCGCAGCCGCTCCGCCGCCGTGTGGATCCGCGGCCGGTCGCCGACGAAGCCGATCCGCCGGTGCCCGTGGGCGATCAGATGCGCCACGCCCTCCCGGGCCCCGCCGAAGCCGTCCGAGAGGACGGCGTCCGCGTCGATGAGCCCGGCCGGGCGGTCGGCGAAGACCGTGGCCACGCCCGCCCGCATCTCCGGCTCCAGATACCGGTGGTCGTCCCCGGCCGGGATCACGATCAGCCCGTCGACCCGGCGCGCGCAGAGCGTCAGCGCCAGCTCCTGCTCGCGCCCGGGGTCGGCCGCGCTGGAGCCGTTGATCAGCAGCGTGCCGTGGGCCCGCGCCACCTCCTCCACGGCGCGGCTGAGCTGCCCGTAGAACGGGTCGGCGAGATCCTCCAGGACCAGCCCGACGGTCGCCGTCCGCCCCTTCCGCAGCACCCGTGCGCTGTCGTTGCGGCGGAAGCCGAGCGCGTCGATGGCCTCGCGGACCCGCCCCTCGGTCTCCGGGGTGACCCCCGGCTCGCCGTTCACGACCCGGGAGACCGTCTTCAGGCCGACGCCCGCCCGGGCGGCGACGTCCTTCATGGTGGGCCGGTTGCCGTAACGGGGCTCGGGGCGGGTGGTCTCGGCCACGGTGCGGGAATCCTCCTCGGTGGGGCCACCGGCGGGCGCGGCCACCGGCGGTTCATGCGCTCCCGACCGAGCATAGATCCTCGAAAACCCTGCCGATCCAGGGCTTTCGGGTACGGGCCCGAGGCCGTCGCACGACCCCGTGAGAACCTGATGCCCATGCCCACCGCGCCCGCCTCCCGCCCCGTCTCCGGACCCGCCTGCGGACCCGTCGTCGCGCTCGACGTCGGCGGCACCAAGATCGCCGGGGCGCTGGTCGACACCGACGGGCGGATCCTGGCCCGCGCCCAGCGGCCGACCCCGGCGCGGGAGGACGCGGAGACCGTCTTCGGGCAGGTCGGCGCGGTGCTCGACGCCCTCGCGACCTCCCCGTCCTGGGCGGCCGCCGAGGCCGTCGGCATCGGCAGCGCGGGCCCGGTCGACGCCGCCCGGGGCACCGTCAGCCCGGTCAACGTGCCCGGCTGGCGCGGCTTCCCCCTCGTCGAGCGGGTCCGCGCACACGCCGGCGGCCGGCCGGTCACCCTCGTCGGCGACGGCGTCGCCATGACCGCCGCCGAGCACTGGCTCGGCGCCGCCCGCGGCCACGCCGACGCCCTCGGCCTCGTCGTCTCGACCGGCGTCGGCGGCGGCCTCGTCCTCGGCGGGCGCCTCCACCCCGGCCCCACCGGCAACGCCGGCCACATCGGCCACCTCAGCGTCGACCTCGACGGCGACCCCTGCGCCTGCGGCGGCCGGGGCTGCGTCGAGCGCCTCGCCAGCGGCCCGCACATCGCCCGCCACGCCCTCGACGGCGGCTGGCGGCCGGGCCCCGACGGCGACGCCTCGGCCGCCGCGGTGGCCGAGGCCGCGCGCGCCGGCCACCCGGCGGCCCTGGCCGCCTTCGAGCGGGCCGCCCGTGCCCTCGCGGCCGGCATCGCCGCCACCGCGCACCTCGTCGAGGTCGACATCGCGGTGGTCGGCGGGGGAGTCGCCGGCGCCGGCGAGATCCTCTTCACCCCGCTGCGGCGCGCCCTCGCCGACTACGCCACGCTCTCCTTCGCCCGCGGCCTGACCGTCGTCCCCGCCGCCACCGGCGCGGTCGCGGGCCTCCTGGGCGCCGCTGCCGCGGCCCGCGCGCCGCGCTGACCGGGCGCCGCGCCCCCGCGCGGACCGCACGGGCGCCGCGCTCACTCGCGTACGGGAACGTCCCGGGGCTCCGCGCGCTGGGGAGCGCGCTGCTCCACCACGACCAGGAAGGCGTCCGACGCCAGGTCCATCACCACCCGGGCCGGCACCCCCTCCTCGCGGCACGCGCCCGCGTACTCCTCGGCGGGCCAGTGCCCTCGCGGCCCGCCCGCGGGAAACCGCTCCAGAACCGTACGGTCCATCTCCGCACCCCCTCGTGCTCGCGGTTCTCAACGACCTCCGGGCCCGAAGCGTTACGCCTCGGGGCAGGACGTGTGTTCGTGGGTTTCCATGGCAGGGTGTTGCGGGCAAGCCACAGGGGGCCGTCGATGAGGGGGGAATCGTGATCGTCTGGATCAACGGTGCTTTCGGCGCGGGCAAGTCGAGCACCGCGCGCGAACTGGTCGGACTGATCCCGCACAGCACGCTGTACGACCCCGAGGCGACCGGCGCCGCGCTGCGCCGGCTCCTCCCCGACAAGCGCCTCGCCGAGGTGGACGACTACCAGGACCTGCCGATCTGGCGCCGGCTCGTGGTGGACACCGCGGCCGCCCTGCACGCCGAGGTCGGCGGGGTGCTCGTCGTCCCGATGACGCTCCTGAGGCAGGAGTACCGGGACGAGATCTTCGGCGGCCTCGCCGCCCGCCGCATCGACGTCCGGCATGTGCTGCTGGCACCCGAGGAAACGATCCTGCGCTCGCGGATCGACGGCCGCGCCGACTACGGCGACCCGGGCGTCGACGCCGACGTCCGCCGCTGGTGTCACGCCCATGTGCCGCCCTACCGGGAGGCCGCCGCCGGCTGGCTCGGCGCCGACGCCCACACCGTCGACAGCTCGGCGCTCACCGTCGCCGAGACGGCCAGAGCCGTCGCCGACGCCGTCCAGGGAGGTCTCGCAGCGCCCTGCGGGATCGTCCAGACACCGGAGCCGACCCGCGAGACCCTCGCCGCGGGCGTCCTCCTCTTTGACGACCAGGACCGCTTCCTGCTCGTCGATCCCACCTACAAGCCCGGCTGGGAGTTCCCCGGCGGCGTCGTCGAGGCCGGCGAGCCGCCCGCCCGCGCCGGGATGCGCGAGGTCGCCGAGGAGATCGGCCTCGAACTCGACGCCGTGCCCCGGCTCCTCCTCGTCGACTGGGAACGCCCCCAGCCGCCCGGCTTCGGCGGCCTGCGCCTGCTCTTCGACGGCGGCCGGGTCGCCGCCCAGGACCGGGACCGGCTCCGGCTCCCCGGCGCCGAACTCCGCGCCTGGCGCTTCGTCACCGAGGCGGAGGCCGCCGACCTCCTCCCACCCGTCCGGTACGACCGCCTCCGCTGGGCCCTGCGCGCCCGCGAACGGGGCACCGTGCTGAACCTGGAGGCGGGCGTACCGGTGGGCTGAGACCCGCCGTCAGAGCGCCACGGCTCCCGCCGCCGCGGCCGCCGACAGCCGCTCCGCCGTGTCCTCCGTCACCGCGGGGCCGTGCCCGCAGCACAGCACCGACGGGCGCAGCTCCGCCAGCCGGCCCAGCGACTCCAAGGCCCGCGCGCGGTCCACGTGCATCACCCCGAAGGTCACCCCCCGCACCGACGCCACGGTGTCGCCCGCGAAGAGCACGCCGTGGCGGGGGAGATGGACCGCCATCGAACCGGGGGTGTGCCCGGGGACGTGGACCGCGACCGCCCCGTCCCCGAAGCCGAGCTCCTCGCCGTCCTCGACCTCGCGGTCCACCCGGGTCGGCGGCGCCTCCGGGCAGGTGAGGCCGTGGTCCCAGATCGGCCGCTCCCACTCCAGGAGGTCGGGCAGGGGCATCGGCAGCTCGCCCCGCACGTACGGCGCGTCGAGCCGGTGGGCGAGGATCTCGGCGCCGTGCCGGTCGGCCAGCTCCTGCGCCGCGCCCACGTGGTCGCGGTGGCCGTGGGTGAGGACGATCCGGGCCAGCCGGTCAGGGTCGAGGCCCGCGCCCCGTATCGCCTCGGCCGTGGTGTCGGCGGAGCCGGCCCAGCCGGCGTCCACCAGGGTCAGTTCGCTGTCGTCGCGCCACAGGTACGCCTGCCCGATTCCGTGGTCGAGCAGGTGCAGCCGGGGCGTGACCGTGAGGGCTTCCATACGCCGAACGTACGCAAGGAGGCCCGCCCGCCGGGGCGTTCTACGCTCTCGGCGAGCTTCGCCCAGCGCGGAAACGGAAGGCCGCCGGGGCCGGTCGCGGCGGACCGGCCCCGGCGGCTTCGGAGCGTCAGGCCCGGCGCGCGGCCGCGTAGTTCACCAGGAACAGCGCCTCGGCGACGGAGAGCCGCTCCAGCTCCTCCGGGGACACGGACTCGTTCACCGCGTGGATCTGCGCCTCCGGCTCGCTCAGGCCGATGAGCAGGATCTCCGCCTCCGGGTAGAGCGTGGCGAGCGTGTTGCACAGCGGGATCGAGCCGCCCATGCCGGACGCCTGCATCTCCTGGCCCGGGTACGCCACCCGCATCGCCTCGGCCATCGACGCGTACGCCGGGCTGGAGGTGTCCGCCTGGAACGGCTGGCCCTGGCCGACCTGCTCCAGGGTCACCCGCGCGTTCCACGGCGTGTGCTTCTCGATGTGGGCGAAGAGCAGCTCGGTGGCCTTGGCCGCGTCCTGGCCGGGCCCCACCCGCAGGCTCATCTGGGCGCGGGCGGTGCGCGGGATCGACGGGGTGGCGCCCGCCACCGGGTGGCAGTCGATGCCGATGACGGTGACGGCCGGACGCGCCCAGATGCGGTCGGCCACCGACCCGGAGCCCGGCAGCTCCACGCCCGGCAGCACCTTCGCGTCGGCCCGGAACTGCTCCTCCGGGTACTGGAGGCCCTCCCACACGGCGTCCGCCGGCAGGCCGTCGATCACCGTCGAGCCGTCCTCCGCCCGCAGCGAGTCCAGGACTCTGATGAGCGCGGCGAGCGCGTCCGGCGCGGCCCCGCCGAACTGGCCCGAGTGGAGGTTGCCCTCCAGGGTGTCGATCTGCACCCGGATCATCGTCATGCCGCGCAGGGTCGCGGTCACCGTCGGCAGGCCGACGCGGAAGTTGCCCGCGTCGCCGATCACGATGGTGTCGGCGGCGAGCAGCTCGGGGTGCCGCTCTGCGTACCGCTCCAGACCGCCGGTGCCCTGCTCCTCCGAGCCCTCGACGATCATCTTGACCGTCACCGGCACGCCGCCGTTGGCCTTGAGGGCCCGCAGCGCCAGCAGGTGCAGGATGAAGCCGCCCTTGCAGTCGGCGGCGCCGCGGCCGTACCAGCGGCCGTCCTCGCGCTCCGTCAGCCGGAACGGCGGGGTCAGCCACGCCGACTCGTCGAGCTTCGGCTGCACGTCGTAGTGGGCGTAGAGGAGTACCGTCGGCGCGTCCGCCGGGCCCGGCAGAACGCCGTACACCGACTGCGAACCGTCCGGGGTGTCGAGCAGCGCCACGTCCTGGAACTCCTCCGCCCGCAGGGCGTCGGCGACCCAGCGCGCGGCGCCCTCGCACTCGCTGCGGGGCGCCACGGCCTCGTCCGCGACCGACTCGAAGGCGACCAGCTCCGTCAGCTCGGCCTTCGCGCGAGGCATCAGGGACCGGACGGTCTCGGCGATCGGATTCGGGGACATGGGCACGCTCCTCGTGGGTGCGACGTTGAGAGTCAGGGGAGCGAACGGCGTATCGGGTGGTACGGCGTTCGCACCGTCGATCCTACGACCGGGCTCCGGCCTACCGAGCCGTAGGATGCGGGAAGCAGACGCCGGTCGGATCAGGAGCAGAAGCACATCGTGAGCAGCGAGAACGCAGAGAACGCCGGTCCGGAGCCCATCGAGCCGCTCGCGCCCGGCGATTCCGCCCCGGCGGCCGAGCCGTCCGCCCCGTCGGCCGACGCGGCGACGGACGTCTCGGCGGATGCGACGACGGATGCGGAGGCCGGTGAGGAGCCTGGTGCGGAGGCCGGTGAGCAGCCCGGTGTCGAGGCCGGTGTGGAGCCGGCTTCCGCGGACGACCGGGACCGGCCCGAGGTATGGGACGTCGTGGTCGTCGGCGCCGGCCCGGCCGGTGCCTCGGCGGCGTACGCGGCGGCGGTCGCGGGCCGCCGGGTGCTGCTCCTGGAGAAGGCCGAGCTGCCCCGGTACAAGACCTGCGGCGGCGGCATCATCGGCCCCTCCCGCGACTCCCTGCCGCCCGGCTTCGAACTCCCCTTCCTGGACCGGGTGCACGCGGTCACCTTCTCCCTCGACGGCCGCTTCGCCCGCACCCGCCGCTCGCGCCGGATGCTCTTCGGGCTCGTCAACCGGCCCGAGTTCGACGCCCAGCTCGTCGAGCACGCGCAGAAGGCCGGCGCCCAGCTGCGCACCGGCGCGACCGTAACCCGGGTGGAGCAGCACGGCCCCTCCGTGCCGGACCGGCGGACCGTCGCGGTGGTCCTCGCCGACGGCGAGACGGTGCTCGCGCGGGCCGTGGTCGGCGCGGACGGCAGCGCCAGCCGGATAGGGGCGCACGTCGGGGTGAAGCTCGGCCAGGTGGACCTGGGCCTGGAGGCGGAGATCCCGGTGCCGCCGTCGGTGGCGGAGGACTGGAAGGGCCGGATCCTCATCGACTGGGGCCCGATGCCCGGCAGTTACGGCTGGGTGTTCCCGAAGGGCGACACCCTCACGGTCGGCGTCATCTCGGCGCGCGGCGAGGGCGCGGCGACCAAGCGGTACCTGGAGGACTTCGTCGCCCGGCTCGGCCTCGCCGGCTTCGAGCCGTCGATCTCCTCCGGCCACCTCACCCGCTGCCGCACCGACGACTCCCCGCTCTCCCGCGGCCGGGTCCTGGTCTGCGGCGACGCGGCGGGCCTGCTCGAACCGTGGACCCGCGAGGGCATCTCGTACGCCCTCCGCTCCGGCCGGCTCGCCGGCGAGTGGGCGGTCCGGGTCGCCGAGGCGAGCGACGCGGTGGACGCCCGGCGCCAGGCGCTGAACTACGCCTTCGCGATCAAGGCGGGGCTCGGGGTGGAGATGGCGGTCGGGCGGCGGATGCTCGCCGTCTTCGAGCGCCGCCCGGGGCTGCTGCACGCGGTGATCACGGGCGTGCGGCCGGCCTGGAAGGCGTTCGCGGACATCACCCGGGGCTCGGCCACGCTCGGCGGCATGGTCCGCTCGAACGGCCTGGCCCGGCGGGCCCTCGAAGTCCTCGACAAGCGCATGGACACGGAGTCCGGCGTCGGCCCGGCGGGCCGAGGCGTGACCCGGAAGGACGCGGAGGACGCCACCGCTCCGGAAGAGGCGGCCGGGACGCTCTGACGACCGGGCGTCGCCGGGGTACGAGGGTGGGTGCGGGCCCGGTGGGCCGCGCCCACCCTCACGCGTTCGTGGCGCCCGTGATGCGGAACACGGGGTGCTTGTGCGCGATGGCCCGCAGCTCGTCGTCGGTGGAGTCCGGGCCGACACCGCCGAAGAAGACGCCGACCTCGGCCTTCCAGCGCTTGAGGTAGGCGCGCAGCACCGCCACCTTGGCGTCGTCGTCGCCGACCTCGGCCGCGGTGAACGGCTCGACCTGCTTGCCGAGGTGCAGCTCGCCGCCGCCGACCGCCCGCATGTTGCGGGTCCACTGGACGTGGCCCCGCGGGGCGACCAGGTAGCGCTCGCCGTCGAGCGTGAGCACGTTCACCGGGGTGGTCCGCCAGGCGCCGCTCTTGCGGCCCCGGACGGCGAGGATCCGCGAGCCCCAGACGCTGACGCCGCGGCGGGTCAGCCAGGCGACGGAGCGGTTGACGACGTGGACGGTGAACCAGCCGGGCTTCATGACGTGGGCGGTGGTCTCGGCGGACATCGGATCCTCCTGGAGGGAGTGGGGCCGGCGGGGCGGGACGGGGCGGGCGGGTGCTGTTGAGTGAGCGGTGCTCTCGATTCGTACCGATTCCCTGAATCGTGAGCACTGCTCTCGCTTGAGAACAGTCTGCACGGATCGTCGCTCGCAAGCAAGAGCAGTGCTCTCATTTCAGTGCGCCGCTCCAAAACGTGGCAGACTGCTCCCATGACCACCGTTCAAGGAGCCCGCGCCCGAGCCCGGGTCGAGATCACCGCCGCCATCAAGGACGAGGCCCGCCGACAGCTCGCCGCCGAGGGCGCCGCCAAGCTCTCGCTGCGCGCCGTCGCCCGCGAGCTCGGCATGGTCTCCTCGGCGCTCTACCGCTACTTCCCCAGCCGCGACGAGCTGCTGACGGCGCTCATCATCGACGCGTACGACTCCGTCGGCGCCGCCGCCGAGCAGGCCCACGCCGCGGCCGTCCGCACGGCCCCCGCCGACCACCTCGCGCAGTGGACCGCCGTCTGCCGCGCCGTCCGCGTCTGGGCCCTCGCCCACCCCCACGAGTACGCCCTGATCTACGGCTCCCCGGTCCCCGGGTACACCGCCCCCCGGGACACCGTCGTCCCGGCCGCCCGCGTCGCCCTGCTCCTGGTGGGGACCGCGCGCGCAGCGCACGAGGCCGAGGGCGTCGCGCTTCCGCCGCTCCCGGACGTCCTCGCGCCGGAGGCGGCGCGGCTCGCCGCCGATGTGGCCCCCGACCTGCCGCCCGCGCTCGCCGTCGCCCTCGCCTCCGCGTGGGCGCAGCTCTTCGGCCTGGTCTCGTTCGAGGTCTTCGGCCAGTTCAACCGGGTCGTCGAGGACCGGGACGCCTTCTTCGCCGTCGCCGCCGAACGCCTCGGCCGCGAGGTGGGCCTGCTCCCGCGGCCCTGACCGCCGGCGGCGGACGGCCACCGGGGCCGGCCACCGGGGTCGGTCACGGCGGCCCGTCCGGCCGGTGCGCGCGGTTG
Source organism: Streptomyces sp. NPDC007863 (assembly GCF_040633895.1). Classification (NCBI taxonomy): domain Bacteria; kingdom Bacillati; phylum Actinomycetota; class Actinomycetes; order Kitasatosporales; family Streptomycetaceae; genus Streptomyces; species Streptomyces sp. NPDC007863. The sequence continues at coordinate 51,938 of NZ_JBEYEI010000028.1, read as the reverse complement.
GTGCGTCAGGGGGGAGAGCGCCGGTCCGGCCGTGTCCGGCGGGCGGCCCCGATCATGGCAGACTCGGGCGCATGAACGGCAAGGCGACGACGACGCGTACTCGGCTGGACAGGGGGCGCAGCGCGCTCGGCCCCGCGCTGGAGCTGGTGCACACGGGCCGGGCGCCGACGCGGGCCGTCCTCACCGCCGAGCTGGGCGTCACCCGGGCCACCGCCGGTGCCGTCGCCGCCGAGCTGGAGGCCCTCGGGCTCATCCGGGTCGACTCCAACCCCGGGGCCGCCGCCGGTTCCCAGGGCCGGCCCTCGCACCGGCTCGCCGTCGACGAGAAGGGGCCCGTGGCGCTCGCCGCCCAGGTCCACGCGGACGGGTTCCGGGCCGCGCTGATCGGCCTCGGCGGCACCCTCGTCGCCACCGTCCCCGGCTCGGTGACGGTCTCGGCCGACCCGGCGCAGGTCCTCGGCGCCGTCGTGGACGCGGGGGCGGCGCTGCTCCGCGAGAGCGGACGGCGCTGCGTCGGCGCCGGCCTCGCCGTGCCGTCCGCGGTCGCCGAGCCCGAGGGCACCGCGCTCAACCCGCTCCACCTGGCCTGGCCGGCCGGGGCGCCGGTCCGGGAGATCTTCGCCGAGCGGATCCGGGCCGCCGGCATCGAGGGCCCCGCCTTCACCGCCAACGACGTCAACCTCGCCGCGCTCGCCGAACACCGGCACGGCGCCGGGCGCGGCGCCCGCGACCTGCTGTGCGTGGCGACCGGTCACCGGGGCGTCGGCGGGGCGCTCGTCCTCGACGGGCGCCTGCACACCGGCAGTTCGGGGCTCGCCCTGGAGGTGGGCCATCTGACGGTCCATCCGGAGGGCCGCCCCTGCCACTGCGGCGGCCGCGGCTGCCTGGACGTGGAGACCGACCCGCTCGCCTTCCTCACGGTGGCCGGCCGGGCGCCGGGTCCCGAGGTGTCCCTGCTCCAGCAGGCCCGCGACCTGCTGCGGACCGCACCGGACGACCCAGGCGTGCGGGCGGCGGTGGCGGAGCTGATCGACCGTCTCGGCCTGGGCCTCGCGGGCCTGGTGAACATCCTCAACCCGGACCGGATCATCCTCGGCGGTCTCCACCGCGAGCTGCTCGACGCCGACCCGGAGCGGCTGCGCGCGGTCGTCGCCGACCGGAGCCTGTGGGGCCGCAGCGGCGGCGTCCCGATCCTCCCCTGCACCCTGGACCACAACAGCCTGGTGGGCGCGGCCGAACTGGCCTGGCAGCCGGTCCTGGACGACCCCCTGACCGCCCTGGCCGGCGCCCCCGCCTGACCCGGGTGACCCCGCGGAAAAGGGGTGGGCGTCCGGGGCGGGGGCGGGTAACGTCCCCGTCCATGATCACTTCCGACGCCCCGCTCCCGCCCCGCCTGGGCAGCCTCACCTTCCACGGCCCGCTCTCCGAGGAGCGGGCCGGGCGGCTGGTCCGCCGCATCGCCGACTCCGGTCCGGCCGACGTCCTCGACATCGGCTGCGGCTGGGGCGAGTTGCTGTTGCGGATCCTCGACGCCGCCCCCGGTGCCAAGGGCGTCGGCATCGACATCAACGCCGAGGACCTCGCCCGCGGCCGGCGGCTCGCGGAGGAACGCGGGCTCGCCGACCGCACCACGTTCGTCGAGGAGTCCGCCCGCGGCAGCGAGCGCGGCCCCGTCGACGCGATCCTCTGTCTCGGCTCCAGCCAGGCGCTGTGCGACCCGGAGCTGCCGCTCGACCCGGCGGAGGCGCTGCGCGAGCTGCGCCGCCTGGTGCGGCCCGGCGGCGTGGTCGTGCTCGGCGAGGGCTTCTGGGAGCGCACCCCGACCGAGGCGGAGCTCGCCGGGATGTGGCCCGGCGCGAGCACCGGCGACCACCTTCCGCTGGGGGAGCTCGTCGACCTGGCGATCGCGGCGGGGTTCCGCCCGGCGTGGATCGAGACGGCGAGCCGCGAGGAGTGGGAGCACTTCGAGTCCGGCTACCGGTACGACACCGAGCTCTGGCTCGCCGCCCACCCGGACCACCCGCTGGCCGCCGAGACCCGCGAGCGGGTCGACCGGCAGCGCTCCGGCTGGCTGAACGGCTACCGGAACGTCCTCGGCATCGCGTACCTGACCCTGGTCGCCACCGCCTGACACCCGGCGCCTGACACCCGGCCGCTGACACCGGGCGCCTGACACCCGGCGCCCGGGCTCAGGCGCGGGCGCCGCTCGCGGCGAGCGCCGGGGTCTCCGCGGGCGTGCCCAGGGGGACGCCCGCGAGCCGGCTGTACGAGACGATCGGGGCGAGCGGCACCGCGTCGAACCCGAGCCCGAAGCCGAACCCCGCCTCGGCGCCGGCCTCGGCCGGTCCGTCGGCGGACGGCGGCGCCGTCAGGGTGAACCAGACGACCTTGCCGCTCGCGCCCCGCGGGCGGACGCCCCAGCTGTCGCTGAGCGCCCCGACGATGGCGAGGCCGCGCCCCGAGGTGGCGAGCGCCTCCGGCTCGTCCCAGGGGTCGAGGAAGGCCGACTCCGTCGCCACCGGTATCCGGGGATCGTTGTCCCGGACCGAGACGGTCAGCCGGTCGAGCAGGAGTTCCAGCTCGACGGTGCACTCCTTGTCGGGCTGCGCATGGCGGTGCACGTTGCTCAACAGCTCGGTCACTCCCAGTTGGACGGGATCGACCAGGGCGTCGAGGCGCCAATGGCGCAGATGGGCGGCGACGATCCTGCGGATCTGACCGATCCGCGACGGCAGGGCCTGGAGCTCCACCGCGTAAAACCTGCTCGGCTCGCTGATCACGGCTGCGACTCCCCGAAGTAGTCCTGAGGAACGGAGATTCGGATCTGTCATGCGGTACATCAGGGGCGGCGCACTGAGCACAGTGTCACCACCGTTGAACCCTCAGTGAGGTGGTTCCAGCGTGAACCACCCGTCACCGCGCCGCAACCCGCCGCGAGCTTGCCCAGGTCAGCGCCCCGCCGAGCGGGTCACCCGCCGCCGCCCGCCCGCCTGAGCGCGGCGAGGAAGCGGCCCGCCTGCTCGGCGTCCCGGGCGTCGTCCTCACCGGCGGCGTCCATGGTCAGCCGGTAGCGGGTGCCGTTCACCGTCGCCACGGTCTCGTCACCCTTCGCGAACCACGGGCGGCCCGCCCGCACCGCCTTGACGGGCGCGCTGTCGATCTCGGAGCCGTAACTCGTGAGCAGCGCGAGCCGGCCGTCCTCGATGCGGACCTCCCCGGCCCGGGTCAGTGAGCGTGGCCACCGCGCGATCCGTACGCCCCTGGCGCTGAACTCCGGCTCCACCATGCCGATCCACCCCTTCCGACTGCCCGTCCCTCCCAGTGTGCCGGGCCGTCGGCGCGGACGCCAGGGAGCCCGCGCAGGTGTTCCCCAAGGCGTTCCTATGGAGCGTCAAAGTGAACGTTTGCCCAGGTCGGAGCGGTATCGTCGGCAGCGGGAAGCCGGGTTCCGACCCGGCGGGACAGCGAGGAGAGAACCGTTGAGCACCGCTCCAGGGACCACCCCCCACGGCGGCGAGGCGATGGCCACCGTGGACGTCGACCGCACCGACCCGGCGTACCGCACCTGGCTGAAGGAGGCCGTCCGCAAGGTCCAGGCCGACGCCAACCGCTCCGCCGACACCCACCTCCTGCGCTTCCCGCTCCCCGAGAAGTGGGGAATCGACCTCTACCTCAAGGACGAGTCCACCCACCCGACCGGCAGCCTCAAGCACCGCCTCGCCCGCTCGCTCTTCCTGTACGCGCTCTGCAACGGCTGGATCCGGCCCGGCAAGCCCGTCATCGAGGCGTCCAGCGGCTCGACCGCCGTCTCGGAGGCGTACTTCGCGAAGCTCATCGGCGTCCCCTTCGTCGCCGTGATGCCCCGCACCACCAGCCCCGAGAAGTGCCGGCTCATCGAATTCCACGGCGGCCAGTGCCACTTCGTCGACGACTCGCGCACCATGTACGAGGAGGCGGCGGCGCTCGCGGCGCGCACCGGCGGCCACTACATGGACCAGTTCACCTACGCCGAGCGCGCCACCGACTGGCGCGGCAACAACAACATCGCCGAGTCGATCTACCAGCAGCTCCGCCTGGAGCGGTACCCCGAGCCGGCCTGGATCGTCGCCACCGCCGGCACCGGCGGCACCTCCGCCACCATCGCCCGCTACGTCCACTACACCCAGCAGAACACCCGGATCTGCGTCGCCGACCCGGAGAACTCCTGCTTCTTCGACGGCTGGGTGCACCACGACCCCGACGCCACCTCCGACTGCGGCTCCCGCATCGAGGGCATCGGCCGGCCCCGGATGGAGCCCAGCTTCGTGCCAGGCGCCATCGACCGCATGATGAGGGTCCCGGACGCGGCGAGCGTGGCCGCCGTCCGCGCCCTGGAGGGCGCGATCGGGCGGAAGGCGGGCGGCTCCACCGGCACCGGCCTGTGGAGCGCGCTCAAGATCGTCGCGGAGATGGTCGCCGAGGAGCGCACCGGCAGCGTCGTCACCCTCCTGTGCGACCCGGGCGACCGCTACCTCGACAAGTACTACTCGGACGCCTGGCTCGCGGAGCAGGGCCTCGACATCGCCCCGTACGCCGCCGCTATCGAGCGCTTCCTGGCGACGGGCGTCTGGCCGGAGTGAGCCGCCGGTCCAGCGCGGCGGCGGCGCGCCGGAAGGAGAGGCCCAGGCCAGGGGAGGCGACCCGCAGCCCCGCGCGGAACGGCGCGGGGCCGTCGGCGGCCATCGTCCAGCGCAGCCGGGTCCCGGTGCCGTCCGCCGCCAGGGCCCACTCCTCGGCCAGCGCGGAGACCGCGGGCGCGTTGGTGACGTCCACCCGGTAGGCGTAGCGCAGGTCCGGCTCGGAGGCGAGGATGGTCTCCTCGAACCGTATCCCGCCGCGCAGCCGGATCGTCCGGCGCGCCCCGTCGTCGAGCGGGAAGGCCGAGGCGACCGGAGCGAACCAGGCGGGCAGGCTGCCCACTTCCACCGCGATCGAGCGGTAGACCGCCGACGGCGGCGCCTGGAGGGCGGCCTCGAAGGCGAGACGGACGGGCGCGGTGGCGGTGAAGCCGAGCTCCACCGGCCGCAGTCGGCGTGGCATGGACCGGACCTCCCGGATGAGTGGAAGAAGCACCCTAACTGACAGCTCGTCAGCGCGAAAGCCCGTTCGAGGAACGGCTGTCGGGGAAACGCCGTCGGAGGCGCGGGGCGCCACCGTCCGGGGAGGCGCCCCTTCCGGACGGCGACGGCACGGCCGGGGAGGCGCCCCTTCCGGACGGCGACGGCACGGCCGGGGACGCGCCCCCTCCGGACGGCTACGGCACCTTCACCGCCCGCCCTCGGGGTCCACACCCAACAGCGCGTCCAGCGCCCGGCCGAACACCACCCGCCCCGCCCGTGCCAGCACACCGTCGAAGACGCGCGGCAGCCCGCGCACCGCCAGGTCCTCGGTCCACACCACGCGGGTCCCGCCGGCCTCCGGAGCCACCTCGATCTCGGCCCAGCCCCGCACAAGCCGCCCGTACTTCTCCAGTCGGCACAGCCCGGGCCGGTCCGCGTGCGGCGGCTCCCAGCGGACCACCTCCATCGGATCGTCGAAGCCCAGCGGGCCGAGCCCGGTGCGCGCCGTGAAACGGGTCCCGGCCCGGCTCGGGCCGGACGTCAGGACCGTCGTCCGCGTCAGCGGCACCTGCCGGCCGTGCGCCGGCCAGTCCGTCAGCCGCCGCCATGCCTCCGCCGGAGCCAGCGGCACCGTCCGCGCCACCCGGAAGCGGCTCACGCCGCCGTCTCGCCGGCCACCAGCAGCCCCGGCACGTGCTCGGCGACCTCGGCCCGCACCTCCGCGGCCATGCCCCGGTCGGTCACCCAGGTGTCCACCTCGTCGAGGGACCCGAAGGAACTCAGGCCCACCGTCCCCCACTTGGTGTGGTCGGCGACCACGACCACCCGGCGCGCCGACCGGATCAGGCAGCCGTTCGTCTCCGCCTCCGCGAGGTTCGGCGTCGACAGGCCCGCCTCCACCGAAAGGCCGTGCACACCCAGGAAGAGCAGGTCGAAGTGGAGCGAGCGGACCGCCCGGTCCGCCACCGGCCCCACCAGCGCGTCCGACGGCGTCCGCACCCCGCCCGTCAGCACCACCGTCGCCGCCCGCCGGCCCTCGCCGGCCGTCTGGCGCGCCTCGTGGAAGACGTCCGCCACCCGGACCGAGTTCGTCACCACGGTCAGGTCCGGCACGTCGAGGAGCTGCCGCGCCAGCGCGTACGTCGTCGTCCCGCCCGACAGCGCGATCGCCGAACCCGGCAGCACCAGCGCCGCCGCCTCCCGCGCGATCTCGTCCTTCGCGCTCGGTTCCAGCACCGACTTCGCCTCGAACCCCGGCTCGTGCGTGCTCGGCTCCGTCACCGGCACGGCCCCGCCGTGCACCTTCGCGACCAGGCCCTGCCGGGCCAGCGCGTCCAGGTCGCGGCGGATCGTCATGTCCGAGACACCGAGCCGACGGGTCAGTTCGTTCACCCGAACGCCGCCGCGCCGCCGCACCTCGTCGAGGATCAGGGCGCGCCGCTGCTCCGCTAGGAGGTTCTGATTGTCAGTCACCGCCGGGGCCGGTCCTTCCGCAGGAGACGAGGGGATGGCTGTCGGATTCGGTGAGAGACCGTGCGCGGGCACACGGTCGTCCGCGATCCTGGAGCCGACGTCGCATCCTCCCACTCCCGAGAGGAGGACTCCTAAGTGTCCCCTGCCACACCCGCCCCGGAGCACAGGGGCGCGGCGCTCGAACTCCTCGTCCACGGAGTCGGCGGCGCCACTCCCCAGTCGATGCTGGACGACCCCAGGACCGTACGGCTCACCGGCGACGAGACCGCCGCCGTGCACCGGCGCGCCGAGGACCTCGACGCCGAGGACCACCCCGGGCGGTACGCCGCCCGGCCGGTGCCGGAGGCGTACGTCTGGTCCAACCTCACCTCCGGCGACGGCGCCCGCGCCCTCTGGCTGCTGCTCCTGCCGTTCATGGTGGTCAACCTCGCGCACTGGATGCGGCCGCCCGCCGCCGGCCGCCCCGGACTCGTCCGGCTCTACGGCGTCCTCGTCCGCCTCCTCGCCCTCACGCTCACCGTGCTGCTCACCGCCGCCGCCTGCGAGGTCGCCCTCGACCTGACGGCCTGGCAGTGCGCCGGGACCGCCGGCTGCGCCGACGGGCGCGCCTGGCTCGGCTTCCTCGCCGCCGACCGGGGCGGCCGGTGGTCGGGGCCCGGCCGCCGGCTCGCCCTCGCCGCCGCCCTCCCGGCCGCCCTCGTCGGCCTCCTCTGGTACCTCTCCCACCGCACCTGGAGCGCGTACGAGGCCCAGCGCCCGCCCACCGACGAGGCCCCGCCCGGGCCCGTACCGCCCGGATCCGCGACCCCCGGGCCGGTACCCGAGGACCCGCGGCCCGCGCTCGGACGGCCCGGATTCTGGTACGGGCGGCGGCTCGTCGCCCGGCTGCGCGCCGCGCACACCGCCGCCGGCCTCCTCACCGTCGCCGGCGCCCTCGCCGCCGCGCCGGCCCGCCACGACACCGGCGCCCTCGCCGCGACCGGACTCGCCCTGCGGGCCGCCCTCCTGACGGTCGCCGCCGTCGTCCTGTGGTCGGTCTGCGCCCGCGGCCGCAGCGAACGCCGGCTCGACCAGCGCGTCGAGAGCGCCCTCTTCACCCGGCTGCCCGCCGCCGCGCTCGTCCTCCTCGCGCTGACCGCCCTGCACACCGCCTGGGACCGGCCCGGCTGGACCTCCGCCGGCACCCTCCCCGGGAACGCCGCCTTCGGGGCGCTCACCCTCGCCCAGGGCGGGCTCGTCGTCGCCCTCGGCGCCGTCGCCCTGCTGCTCCAGCGGCCCCGTCGCGATCCCCGCACCGCCCTCGCCGGACTCGGCGGACCGGCCACCGCCATGCTGGCCTGCGCCCTGGGCGGGGTCATGTCCGGCGGCGTCGCCCAGTGGGTCGCCGACCGCCTCGGCGACTCCGGTCCCCTCGCCGGCCCGCCCGTCCTCCTCAGCTGGCAGGCGTCCGTCATCCCGGTGCTGCTCCTGCTGCTGCTCGTGCCCGCCGCCCTCCTCGGCGTCAGGACCGCCCTCACGACCCGCCGGCTGCGGGCCGCGGTCGAGGCTGACTACGCCGGCGAGCGCCCCGACCCGGTGCGCACCGGCCAGATCGCCACCAGCCGCGCCCGCGCCTCGCTCACCGACTCCGCGCCCGTCCTGATCGGCGTCGTCTCCGGCACCGCGCTGCTGCTCGGCGCCGCCTCCGTCGCCGGGGCCTGGGCCAGCGGACAGGTCCCGGGCAGCGCCTTCTCCGGCGCCCACCCGGCGATCGCCGCCCTCGCCTCCACCACGCAGGCGCTCGGCTCCTGGATGATCGGCTTCGGCTTCCTGCTCTTCGTCACCTGGGGCCGCCGCGCCTACCGCGACGCCTCCGCCCGCCGCACCATCGGCATCCTCTGGGACGTCGGCACCTTCTGGCCGCGCGCCGCCCACCCCTTCGCGCCGCCCTGCTACGCCGAGCGGGCCGTGCCCGACCTCACCTGGCGGATGAGCTCCTGGACCCGGCACACCGGCGGCCGGCTCGTCATCTCCGGCCACTCCCAGGGCAGCGTCCTCGCCGCCGCGGCCGTCTGGCAGCTGCCGTCCGCGACCCGCGCGCGCGTCGCGCTCCTCACGTACGGCTCCCCGCTGGAACGGCTCTACGGCCGCTGGTTCCCCGCCTACTTCGGCCCCGAGGCGCTGCGCGGACTGCACCGCGCCGTGCACTGCTGGACCAATCTGCACCGCGCCACCGACCCCATCGGCGGCCCCGTCCGCGTCCCCGCCGAGGACGGCCGTCCGGCCGTCGACGCGCCGGTGCTCCTCGACCCGGTCGCGTACGGACGCACCCGCGCCCACCCGCTGCCCGAACCGGTCCTCGGCCACTCCGACTACCAGGCCGACCCGGCCTTCGCGGTCTGCCGGTCCGACCTCCTCGACCGGCTGCCGCCCGCGCTGCCCCGCCAGCGCACCGACGACCTCGCGGGTGAGGGGGCCCAGGATCAGGGGAGTTCGGGCAGGTCCTCCGGATAGAGCAGGGTCAGGTCGTCGGTGCTCGCCTCCGCGAGCACCGCGACCCGGCCCGCGTGCCGCTCCACCATCGACTCGAACGTCTGCCGCGCGGTCCGCCCGTTGCCGAACGCCGGCCCCTTCGGCAGCTTCTCGAAGTACGTCAGGAGGGCGTCGTCCGCGCCCTCCGCGAGCCGGTACTCGTGCTCGTCCGTCTGCTGCCGCACGATCCGCAGCAGCTCCTCCGGCGTGTAGTCGCCGAAGCTGATGGTCCGTGAGAAGCGGGACGCCACACCGGGGTTGACCGTGAGGAACCGCTCCATCTCGGCGGTGTACCCGGCGACGATCACCACCACCGCGTCCCGGTGGTCCTCCATCAGCTTCACCAGCGTGTCGATCGCCTCGCGCCCGAAGTCCCGCCCCGAGTCCTCCGGCGACAGCGCGTACGCCTCGTCCACGAACAGCACCCCGCCGCGCGCCCGGTCGAACGCCTCCTGGGTGCGGATCGCGGTCGACCCGATGTGCTCGCCGACCAGGTCGACCCGGGAGACCTCCACGAGATGACCGCGCTCCAGGACGCCGAGCGAGGCGAGGATCTCGCCGTAGAGGCGGGCGACGGTGGTCTTGCCGGTACCAGGATTGCCGGTGAAGACGAGGTGGCGGCGGACCGAGGCGGCCTTCAGGCCCGCCTCCTGCCGCTTGCGGCCCACCTCGATCATGTTGGTGAGCGTCCGCACCTCGTGCTTCACGCTGTCCAGGCCGACCAACGCGTCCAGCGCCCCGAGCACGTCGTCCGAGGAGCGCGGCGCCGGGACCGGAACGGTGGCCGCGGCCACCGGCGCGGGCGCGGCTGCGGTACGCGCCGGGGGATAGGCGCCGAGCAGGCCGGGGGAGTGCTGGGCGGCCGTCATGACCGGGGCCGCAGCCACGGCGGCGGCCGCCGGCGGGGTCCGAACGGCGCTCTCGTCGCCGGTGCAGTCCTCCACGACGGGCCCGTCCTCGGGGAACTCGTACCCGCCCCGCGCGCACCGCTCGGTCCGGCAGCGGCGCAGCACCGTCCGGCAGCCGTCCATCACGTGGAAGCCGTAGCCGCCGCTGCCCGTGACCCGGCAGCCCAGGAAGGTGCCCCGGCCCTCCGCCGACACGTAGAAACCGGCCTCGGCGGGGGAGGTGACGACACAGCGCTCGACCGTGGGGTCCGCTCCCTTGGTGACGATGACGCCCGTCTGCACGGTGTCCACGGTGCAGTTGGCCAGGGTGCCGCCGCTGCCGTGGTCGCGGAACCACGCCCCGGTGGACGCCTCCTTGATCCGGCAGTCGTCCAACTGGGCGGTGGCGCCGTCGCTCACCGACACGGCGGTGTTCCGCACCTGCGTGAGGTCGCTGTCCACCACGTCCACCCGGGAACCCCGGTCGAGCACGAACAGTGCGTCCGGCACGTCGTGCACCCGGCACGCGTCGAGCACGGCGCTCGCCCCGTCGCTCACCCACACCGCCGGATAGTCGCCGGTGCTGTCGTGGATCTCGCACTGGTGGGCGTCCACGCGCGTGCCCGGGTCCCACACCGACAGACCGTTGCGCCCGAAGCGGCGCACGGTCGACCGGGTGAGCGTCAGCACCGAACGCGACCGCAGGTCCACGGCGTTCTCCGGCACGTCGTGGATGTCGCAGTCGGAGAGCGTGAGCACGGCGTCGGTGTCCAGGGTGACGCCGTCGGCCGAGGTGCGGTGCACGGAGGAGTCCACGAGGTGCGCGGTGGCGCGGCCGGCGATCTGGAGCCCGGCGCCCTTGATCTCGTACACCTCGCAGCCGACGCCTTCCAGGCCGCTGCCCTCGCCGGTGACGGCGATGCCGGCGCCGGAGGCGTGGTGCACCCGGCACCGTTCGAGCCGGGGGTGCGCCCCGCCGCGCACGGCCACCCCGGCCTGCCCGGCCGCGACGACCTCGCACTCCTCGAAGACCCCGCCGGCGCCGTCGACCGCCGCGATGCCGACGCCCGCCGGGTTGTCCACCGTGCAGCGCCGGACCGTCGGCCTGGCCTGCCCGCGCACCTCGATCCCGGCGGCCGAGCGGGTCATGATCCGCAGGTCGAGCAGCTCGGGCGTGCCGTCCTCGACGAGCAGCGCCGGCGCCGCCACGTCCTGCCCCTCGATGTGCAGGTCCTGCACGATCGCCGAGGCGCGCAGAGTCAGCGGCACCCCGTCCGGGGGCGCGATCCGCACCGGCCCTGACCCGTCCTCCGGCCCCCGCAGCGTCACCGCCCGGGTCACCACGAGGTTCTCGCGGTACGTGCCCGGCGCGACGGTGAGGACATCGCCGTCACCGGCCGCCTCCAGCGCGGCGGCGAGGGAGGCGTACTCGCCCGTGCGGCGCCGCCACCGCGACGTGCCGGTGTGCGTCACCTGGACCGTGCCCTGTGCCATGGGTGTGCTCTGCCCCCGCCTCGTGCCGTCGACGCTGAACCGGATCCAGGATCCGATACACGGGATCCGACGCAACGCATCCTGGATCCCATGCATCGGATCCTGGATCCGACCTACGGGATCCGATGTACAGGATCCGGTGTGCTCGGGATCCGGTGCATTGGATCCAATGTGGTGGATCCCATGCGGTGGATCCGATATCCGGGATCGTGGACCCGATGCCCCACCGTAGCGCGCGCGGCGGCGCGGGGTTGACGGGTCGTCGAGCCGCACCCTTACGGGGCACGGAACCCGTGGTTCCAGGGTGGGGTCAACTGCCGGTGCCGGTACGTCCCCAGTCGGGGCCGACCGCCGCCCAGGCGCGGTCCAGACGCGCGTACCGACGGCAGCGCAGCCGGCGCATGACCAGCCGCCGGACCAGCTCGACGCCGGCTCCGGCGAGGACGGCCGCCATCAGGCCGACGAGGACCGCGTGGGCGCGGGCCGTGTCGCGGGCCAGGGGCGCGGCGACGGGCCGGCCGTCCCGGTCGGTCCAGAGGGAGAAGGCGTCGCCGGGCGCGGAGCTGGCCCGGGAGGTGGTGACGGTGCCGGTGCGGGAGGTGCCGTCGGGGGCGGTCCACCGGGCCACGACGGCGCGCCGGAAGCGCTGCTCGGCGGACTGGTCGCTCGACGCGGCGGCGCCCGGCGGCTTCGGGGCGGGCCGGAGCACATGGGCCGTGGTCTCCACGCGCCCTTGCTGCTGGGCGTGGACCGCGCGCTGGAGGGAGTGCTGCGCGGCGGCACCGGCCGTCCAGCCGGCCACGGGCACGGCCAGGCACAGCGCGAGGGCGGCCACGAGCGCCACCCACGCCTCGACCAGGTCCGTCGTGCGGCGCAGGGGATTGTGCCGCCAGCGCCAGAGTCCGGTGACTGCGCGCATGTGCCGGAACCCCCTCGTTCGTCGGTCCTCCGACGAGTCTGCCCTCGGGGCGCGCGGTTCGCCTGTCGAGCGGAGGGGGAGGGTGGAGGGGGTCAGTCGAGGATCTTCACCGCGTCGCCGACGCGGACGGTGCCGCGCTGTTCGGGGACGAGGTTCTGGCCGAAGACGAGCTTGCCGTTCAGCTTGCGGTGCCGGCCGAGGGTCCGCAGCGGTTCCTTGCCGCGCGCGGCGGTCGTCTGGTCGGTGGTGGTCACCACGCACCGTCCGCACGGCTTGGCGACCCGGAAGGTCACCTCGCCCACGGCGAGCCGGCTCCAGCCGTCCTCCGCCCACGGCTCGGTTCCGTCGACGACGAGGTTGGGCCGGAAGCGGCTCATGGGCAGCGGGCCCTCGTGGGCGTGGTCGCCCTCGGCGATCAGCGTGTTGAGGGCGTCGAGGGAGGCGCTGGAGGTGACGAGGAGCGGGTAGCCGTCGGCGAGGCTGACGGTCTCGCCGGGGAGCGCGTACGCCGGGTCGATCGGGCGCCGGTGCTCGGGCGCGTCCAGGTGCACCAGGCGCGCGTCGGTCTCCAGGTAGGCGGAGAACCAGGCGGCGGCCGGTTCGCCGGCGGGCACCGTCTCCACGTCCTTGTCGAAGAGGTTCGTCGTCAGCGTGGCCGAGGGCTCCGGCACCGGGACCACCAGCGGCTCGCGTCCCGGCGCGGTGAGCCGCAGGCCGCCGTCCGGGAGGGGCTCGGCGGCGGCGAGGGCGAGCCGGGGGTGACGGCGCTGGGTCATGACGGTGCCGGTGGCGTCGACGACCGCCCAGCGGCGGTCGTGCGCGAGGCCCCAGGGCTGCACCTCCGCCTCCGCGCGGTCGAGCGCGCGCAGGGCCTTCACCGGATGGACGTGGACGGAGCGGAGGACGGGATCAGCCATGGGCTCATCCTGCCAGCCGCTCCGCCCCCGCCGTGACGGGAGCCGCGCGTGCCGTCAGTAACCGCCGCCCTGGTAGGGGCGGTTGTACGGGTCGTGGTACTGCGCGGGGGCCGGGACCGGCGCCGGTGCGGGGCGCGGGGCGGCGGGGCGCATCGCCTCGTAGCCGGGCGCGACGGGCCGGGCCGGCTGCGGGACCGGTCCGCCCGGGTAGCCGCGCGGCGGCATGGGCTGCTGCGGGATGTACGGCGTCGGCGCCGGCTGGAGCGGCGCGGGCGCCGTCATCTGCGGGGCCGGCTGCGGATATCCGTAACCGCCGCCGCCGAAGTAGCCGGGCGCCGGCTGGGGGGACGGCGCCGACGGGAGGGCGGGCAGGGCCGCCGGGAGCGCCGGCAGGTAGGAGCCGGTCGGCGCGGGCGCCGGATAGCCGACGGGGGCCTCGTACGCGGCGGGCACTCGGATCGGGGCGATCTGAGGCGTGCCCCGCTCCGCGACCAGGGAGTCGTAGATAGGGGTGTCCGGGAAGGACGGCGCGGTGTGGTAACCGCCTCCATAGCTGGAGCGGGGGGAGGTCATGGCACATAAGTTAAGCCCACGATCTGCCGATTGGGGAGCCTGCTCAACGGCTTCTTTGACGGGCTTCTGGCGGCCGTGGATCCCCAACCAGAGCGAACGCGCAGAAAACGGGCACCCCGCTGTCCCATGATCGCGTAAAACCCGAGTTGAGAGGGGGTTACCGCCGGGTCGGACCCCACGGCGCAGAGGACTCCGTCCGGTATGAAGAACGGATAAAGAAAAGGCGGCCGGAAGGAGTGGGAGAAGTGATCTTGGGTAAGTCGAAACGTCAATCCGATGCCGAACGGCGAGACGCGCACACGCCGAATTCGCCGCGTTACTCCCCGTGGCGGGGAGCGAATTCCCCGCCCTCCGTCGCCGTCCGGCCCCCGGAGTAGACCCGGCCCTTCCACGCCCCGCCCCGCCCCCGGTAGTGCCGCACCGCCGAATCCACCGTCATCAGCAGATAGAGGAAGGCGGTGATCGGCAGCAGCGGCGCCGTCCACACCGGCTGACGGTAGTAGCGGAGCATCGGCAGGTACGTCCCCGTCATCACCGCCCAGGCCGCCCCGCCCGCCCACGCCGCCGGCGCGTCCCCCGACACCAGCCCCGCCACGCACGCGGCCGGCGGGACCAGATAGACGAGCACGAGCCCGGCGACCGTCCCGAGCAGCAGCGGCGGGCTGTAGCGCAGCTGGGCGTACGCGCTCCGCGCCACCATCCGCCACAGCTCCCCGAGCCCCGGGTAGGGGCGCACCGAGTCGACCCGCTCGGCGAGCCCCAGCCAGATCCTGCCCCCGGCCGCCCGCACCGCCCGTGCCAGCGACACGTCGTCGATCACCGCCGTACGGATCGCGTCCGGAACCCCGGCCGCCACCGCCGTCTCCGTCCGCAGCAACACGCACCCCCCGGCCGCCGCCGTCGCCCTGGCCCGGTCCGCGTTGATCCATCGGAAGGGGTAGAGCTGGGCGAAGAAGTAGACGAAGGCCGGGACCACGAGACGCTCCCAGAAACTCGTCACCCGCAGCCGGGCCATCTGCGAGACCAGGTCCCGGCCGTCGTCCCGCGCCGCGGCCACAAGCCGCCGCAGGCTGTCGGGTTCATGGGCGATGTCCGCGTCCGTGAGGAGCAGGAACTCCGGCCCACGCGCGCGTGCCAGCGCCATCCCGTGCCGCAGCGCCCACAGCTTCCCCGTCCATCCCGGCCCGGGCTCGCCCGGCGACACCACCGTGAGGGGCAGCGCGTCGTGCCGCGCGGCGAGCTCGGCCGCCAGCTCGGCGGCCAGCCGGCCCGTCCCGTCCGTGCTGCCGTCGTCCACCAGGATCACCTCGGCCCGGCCCGGATAGTCCTGGGCCAGCAGCGAGGGCAGGCTCAGCGGCAGCACCCCGGCCTCGTCCCGCGCGGGCACCACCGCCACGACGCCGGGCCACGCCTCCTCCTTCCCCTCCGCCCGCACGCGCGCGTGGCCCCCGCCGCGACCGGTCTTCGGCAGGCGCTGGTCGGTGCGCCAGAAGAAGCCCTGTCCGAGCAGGAGCCAGACCCAGACGGCCAGGGAGACGGCGGCGAACCAGGCAAGAGGGCTCATTTGCCGCAGTCTGCCCCAGAACGCCGGGCGCAGCGGGCCCATCGGCTAGGGTGACCGGGTGAAGATCGCGCTCATGGACTCCGGAATCGGCCTCCTCCCGGCGGCCGCCGCGGTGCGCCGGCTCCGCCCGGACGCCGAGTTGCTGCTCTCCAACGACCCCGACGGCATGCCGTGGGGACCGCGTACCCCCGAGGACCTCACCGGACGCGCCCTCGCCGTCGCCCGCGCCGCCGCCGCCCACCGGCCCGACGCCCTGATCGTGGCCTGCAACACCGCGACCGTCCACGCCCTGCCCGCGCTGCGCGCCGCCCTCGAACCGGCCGTCCCGGTGGTCGGCACCGTCCCCGCGATCAAGCCGGCCGCCGCGGCCGGAGGCAAGGTCGCCATCTGGGCGACGCCCGCCACCACCGGCAGCGCCTACCAGCGCGGACTCATCCGCGAGTTCGCCGGGGGCGCCGAGGTCACCGAGGTGCCCTGCCCCGGCCTCGCCGACGCCGTCGAGCACGCCGACCCCGAGGCCGTCGACCGGGCCGTCGCCGCGGCCGCCGCGCTCACCCCGCCGGACATCCGGGCGCTCGTCCTCGGCTGCACCCACTACGAACTCGTCGAGGACCGCATCCTCGCGGCCCTGGCCCCCGGCCGCCGCCCCGGGCTGCCGCCGATCGTCTTCCACGGCTCCGCCGACGCCGTCGCCGCCCAAGCCCTGCGCCGCGTCGGTGCCGCACCGGCTCCGGACGCCGAGCCGAGCGGCACCCTCTCCGTCCTGCTCAGCGGCCGCCCCGGCACCCTCCCGGCCGCCGCCCTCGAGTACGCCGCCGGCCGGCTCCTGGCCGCCGCCCCGGCCCCCACCGTCTGACCGTTCCGGGCCCCCTTCGGGGTGTCACCCAGGGTCACCGGACGGCTCCGCTCCGGCGCGCTGAACCGGACGCGACTGGGTAGTCTTCCCGGTATGAGGAAGGAATCCGGCCAGGTGCGTGCCGGCGGGCGTCCGCCCGCCGTCTGGACCGGCCGCGCGACCAACCGCTTCCAGTGGATCGCCGCCGTCGCCGGCGCCGCCTTCATGGCGCTCGGGATCACCCTCGCCGTCGAGTCCGCCTGGACCTCCGGCATCGCCGCGCTCGTCATGGCGGTCGTCGGCTGCGTCGCCGCCGGACTCCTCGTCCTCTTCGGCACCCTCGCCTTCGTCCACGTCGAGGTCCGCGTCGACGAGCGGGCCATGGAGGTCCGCTGCGGCCACATCGGCGTCCCCCGCCGGACCATCCCGCTCAGCGAGGTCGTCGACGCCGACTACGCGCCCCGGGTCAACCCCCGCCACTGGGGCGGCTGGGGCTACCGCTGGCGCCCCGACCGGGGCACCGCCGTCGTCGTCCGCCGGGGCGAGGGCCTGGTGCTCCGCCTCGCCGACGGACGGACCTTCACCGTCACGGTCGACGGCGCCGAGGGAGCGGTCGACTCCATCCGGGGCCGCCTCGGCCACCCGGCCCCGCCCCAGACACACGCCGGCGCCTGACGGGCACGCGCGCGTACCCGTGGCACGCTCCCGCGGGGCCCGGCGCCGCGCCCGGAGCCGTACGGTGCCGGACCGGGCGTCAACAGGCACGGCACGTACACTCCGCAAGGTGAGCACCACCATCACCCCCGAGGCGGCCGGAGCCGCCGACGACCCGTCCGCGACCGACGACCGGCCGCGCCGTCTCGCCCGGCTCCAGCGGTTCGTCCGCCCCGGAACGGCCCTGCTCTCCGGCGTCCTGCTCTACCTGAGCTTCCCGCCGCGCCCCCTCTGGTGGCTCGCGCTGCCCGCCTTCGCGCTCCTCGGCTGGAGCCTGTACGGGCGCCGCCTGCGCGCCGGCTTCGGCCTCGGCTACCTCGCCGGGCTCGGCTTCCTGCTGCCGCTCCTCGTATGGACCGGTGAGGAGGTCGGCCCGGTGCCGTGGCTCGCCCTCGCCGCCATCGAGGCGCTGTTCGTCGCCTTCGTCGGTCTCGGCGTCGCCGCCGTCTCCCGGCTGCCCTGGTGGCCGGTCTTCGCCGCCGGGGTGTGGATCCTCGGCGAGGCGGCACGCGCGCGTGTGCCCTTCGGCGGCTTCCCCTGGGGCAAGATCGCCTTCGGCCAGGCCGACGGGATCTTCCTGCCCCTCGCCGCCGTCGGCGGCACACCGGTGCTCGGCTTCGCCGTCGCCCTCTGCGGCTTCGGCCTCTACGAGGCCGTCCGCCTGATCCGCCTCCACCGCGCCACCGGCGCCGTCCCGCGCGGACCGCTCGCCGCCGCCGCGCTCTCCGTCCTCGTCCCCGTCACCGGCGCCGTCGCCGCCCTGCCGCTCGTCAGCGACGCCCCCGAGGACGGCACCGCCACCGTCGCCGCCATCCAGGGCAACGTGCCCCGCCTCGGCCTCGACTTCAACTCCCAGCGCCGCCAGGTCCTCGACAACCACGCCGCACGCACCCGCGAGCTCGCCGCCGAGGTGAAGGCAGGGACCGAGCCGCAGCCGGACTTCGTCCTGTGGCCGGAGAACTCCTCCGACATCGACCCCTACGCCAACCCCGACGCCGCCGCCGTCATCGAGGGCGCCGTCGACGCCGTCAAGGCCCCCACGGTCATCGGCGCCGTGATCGCCCCGCCCACCGGCAAGCTCCGCAACACGCTCATCCAGTGGGAGCCCGGCAAGGGACCCGTCGCCACCTACGACAAGCGGCACGTCCAGCCCTTCGGCGAGTACATCCCCATGCGGTCGGTCGTCCGGCTCTTCAACAGCGACGTCGACCGCGTCGCCCGCGACTTCGGCCCCGGCAGCGAGATCGGCGTCTTCGACCTCGCCGGCACCAAGGTCGGCCTCGCCACCTGCTACGAGGCCGCCTTCGACTGGGCCGTCCGCGACACCGTCACCCACGGGGCGCAGCTGCTCACCGTCCCCAGCAACAACGCCACCTTCGGCCGCAGCGAGATGACCTACCAGCAGCTCGCCATGTCCCGCGTCCGGGCCGTGGAGCACAGCCGCGCCGTCGTCGTCCCGGTCACCAGCGGCGTCAGCGCCGTCATCCGTCCCGACGGCGAAATCGTCTCGCAGACCGCGATGTTCACCCCGGACTACCTGGTCGAGGAGGTCCCCCTGCGCTCCACGCAGACCCCCGCGACCCGGCTCGGCACCCTTCCCGAGGCCCTGCTCGCCGCCGTCGCGGCCGCCGGCCTGGGCTGGGCCGTCGCCCGGGGGGTACGGGCCCGTCGCCCGCGCGCCTGAGACCCGGACCCGTCCCGGAAGATGATCTAGGGTCGGCCCATGGCTACCCCTGACTTCATCCGTGAACTGCGCAAGACCGCCGGGCACCAGCTGCTCTTCCTGCCCGGGGTCAGCGCCGTCGTTCTCGACGACCGGGGCCGGGTCCTGCTGGGCCGCCGCGCCGACACCGGCGCCTGGGCCGTGGTCGGCGGCATCGTCGAGCCCGGCGAGCAGCCCGCGGACTGCGCGGTCCGCGAGGTCGAGGAGGAGACCGGGGTGCGCTGCGTGCCCGAGCGGGTGCTCCTGGTCGAGACCCTCCGCAAGCCCGTCGTCTACCCCAACGGCGACATCTGCCAGTACATGGACGTGGCCTTCGCCTGCCGGGCCGTCGGCGGCGAGGCCCGGGTCAACGACGACGAGTCGCTCGACGTCGGCTGGTTCGAGATCGACGCCCTCCCCGAGATGAAGCGTTTCTCCCTGCGCCGGATCGAGAAGGCGCTCGCCGACGAACCCACCTGGTTCCGCGCCGCGTCCGGCACCTGAGGCAGGGCCCGGCGGCGCCCGGAACCCCGGCGGGAGTCGTCCACAGGAGCCGTCCACAGGGGTGGTGCGGGCACACGTGCGCCGGGTATTCCTGTGTCCATGTCCCACGAACACGTCTCCTATCTGGAACTCCTCGCCCGGGGAGCCGCCACGGAGGCATACGACCGGCCCGTGCTCCTCGCCCGCGCGAGCGGCGCGGGGGCCGAGATGCTGGCCGGGCTCGAAGAGGCGAAGCAGCTCGCCCTGCGGGTCCGCGCCGACCTGGAGGGCCGCCGGCGGCGCGAGGCGGAGCTGTCCGCGCTCTTCGCCACCGCCCACGACCTCGCGGGACTCCGTGACCTCGACGCCGTGCTGCGCGCGATCGTCCAGCGCGCCCGCGCCCTGCTCGGCACCGAGGTCGCCTACCTGAGCCTCAACGACCCCGCGGCCGGCGACACCTACATGCGGGTCACCGAGGGCTCCGTCTCCGCCCGCTTCCAGCAGCTCCGCCTCGGCATGGGCGAGGGGCTCGGCGGCCTGGTCGCGCAGACCGCGCGCCCCTACGTCACCGCCGACTACTTCGACGACGAGCGCTTCCAGCACACCCGCACGATCGACTCCGCCGTCCGCGACGAGGGCCTCGTCGCCATCCTCGGCGTGCCGCTCAGCCTCGGCAGCCAGGTCATCGGGGTGCTCTTCGCCGCCGACCGCCGCGCCAGGGTCTTCGAACGCGAGCAGGTCGCCCTCCTCGGCTCCTTCGCCGCCCACGCGGCCGTCGCCATCGACACCGCCAACCTGCTCGCCGAGACCCGCTCCGCCCTCGCCGAGCTGGAGCGGGCCAACGACATCATCCGCGAGCACAGCGCCGTCATCGAGCGCGCCTCCGAGGTCCACGACCGCCTCTCCGAGCTGGTGCTGCGCGGCGGTGGCGTCCACGACGTCGCAGAGGCCGTCTCCGAGGTCCTCGGCGGCACCGTCGACTTCACCGAGACCCCCGCCGGCGACGCCGCCCGCCGCTCCGGCGGGCACGCGGTCCGCGAGGGCGACGACTGGGTCGCCGCCGTCTCCGCCGGAGGCGAGCACCTCGGCGCCCTCGTCCTGCGCGGCAGGCCCGACCTCGACCCCGTCGACCTGCGCACCCTGGAGCGGGCCGCGCTCGTCACCTCCCTGCTCCTGCTCGCCCGCCGCTCGGCCGGCGAGGCCGAACAGCGGGTGCGGGGCGAACTGCTCGACGACCTCCTCGACGCCCCCGACCGCGACCGCCGCCTGCTGCGCGAGCGCGCCGCCCGCCTCCGCACCGACGGCGCCGCCCCGCACGTGGTCCTCGCCGCCCGCATCGACCGCACCGGGCCCGCCGACGACACCGGACGGCCCGGCCGCGAGAGCGCCGACCGGCAGCGGCTGTGGTCCGCCGCCTCCCACCTCGCCGCCACCCGCGGCGGCCTCGCCTCCGCCCGGGACGGCGGTACGGTCCTCCTGCTGCCGCTGGGCCCCGGCGAGGACGCCGCCGAACTGGCCCGCCAGACCGCCCGCCACCTCGGCGGCACCCTCCGCGAACCCGTCACCGTCGGCGCCTCCGCCCCCGTCCGGCACCTCCTCGACCACCCGGACCGGGTGGCCGGCGCGTACCAGGAGGCCCGCCGCTGCCTCGACGCCCTCGGACTCCTGCACCGCGCGGGCGAGGGCGCCGCCGCGGAGGACCTCGGCTTCCTCGGCCTGCTGCTCGCCGACGGCCGTGACATCGGCGGCTTCGTGGAGCGCACGATCGGCCAGGTCGTCGCCTACGACCGGCGGCGCGGCACCGACCTGGTGCGCACCCTCGACGCCTACTTCGCCAGCGGCATGAGCCCGGCCCGCACCAAGGACGACCTGCACGTCCACGTGAACACCGTGGCCCAGCGCCTGGAGCGGGTGGGCCGGCTCCTCGGCGCGGACTGGCAGGCGCCCTCCCGCGCCCTGGAGATACAGCTGGCGCTCCGCCTGCACGCCCTCTCCTCGGCCGTCTCCCGCGCCTGACCGCGCGCCCGCCGCCCCCGGAGTGGCCGGTACTGCTCCCGGACGGCCGTGCGAGCGCTCGCCCGTCGGGCGGAAGCCGCAGAGGTGGCCGTGCCCTCCCCGTCCGTCGGCTGTTCTCACCCGGAGATCAAAGATCGTTTCGAGGTGGGAGAGGGACGGCGCATGCTGCGGGACGGGGAAGGCGGTCGGCGTAGGTGAGCCTGTCCGAGGAGGCCGGTACGAGGGCGCCGTCCGCGCCCGCCGACACCGCCCGCACCGCCCGCGCCGTGGCCGGGGCGCTGCTCGACCGCACCCTCGGCGCCCTGCCGGGCGACGACCGGGACCGCCCCGCCTGGACCGTCGGCGGCGCCGGACCCGTCGGCATCGACGCCGGCGACGAGCGGGCCGCCCAGGCCGCCTGCGGCCTCATGCACGTGCACGGCCGGGCCACCGGCGCCCCCGCGCCCCTCACCGCGGAGTACGTCTCCGCCGTCACCGGCGTGCTCGCCGCGCAGGGCGTCACGGCCGCCCTGTTCGCCCGCGCCCAGGGCCGCCCGCCACTGCGCACCGGCACCTCCCTCGCCCAGGGGGCGCTCCTCACGGTCACCCAGTACCTCGCCGCCGCCACGGCGCCCGACGACGCCCCGCCGCCCGGCGGCCCGTCCGGACTCGCCACCCTCGTCACCGCCGACGGCGCGCGCGTCGAGATCGAGACGCTCGACCCCGACGCCTGGGCCGGATTCTGGAGCCGGTTAGGCGTTCCCCCGCGCACGGCGGGCCGCGGCTGGCTCCCCTTCCAGTCCCGCTTCGGGACGGCGGTCTGCCCCCTCCCCCCGGAGCTCCGCGCCGCCGTCCTGGCCCTGCCCCTGGAGGCCGTGCGCCACGCGGGCGCCGCGCACGGCGTGTCCGTCGCCGAGGTGGGCGAGTCCACGACACCCCCGCCGGGCCTCGCCCCCTGGACGCTGGAACCCGCCCCCCACGCTCCGCTCCGCCCCCCGGCCGCCACCCCGCCCGACGGCGACTCCCCGCCGCTGACCGGCGTCCGGGTCGTCGAGTCGGCCCGCCGCGTCCAGGGCCCCATGGCCGGTCACGTCCTGCGGATGCTCGGCGCCGAGGTCCTCCGCGTGGAACCGCCGGGCGGCGACCCCCTGCGCCACCTGCCGCCGGTCGCCGCCGGCTGCTCGGTCAGGTTCTCCGCGCTCAACCACGGCAAGGCCGTCGTCGAGGCCGACCTCACCACCCGCCGCGGCCGGGACACCGTCGCCGAACTCGCCGCCGACGCCGATGTCTTCCTCCACAACTGGGCCCCCGGCAAGGACCGCGCCCTCGGCCTGGACGCCGACGCGCTGCACGCCCGCCACCCCCGCCTGGTGTACGCCTCCGCCTCCGGATTCGGCACCGCCCTCGGACCCGTCCCGCCGATCGGCACCGACTACCTCGCCCAGGTCCACGGCGGCCTCGCCGCCGCCCTGCGCCCCTCGGCGGAGCCCCCGGCCCCCTCCCTGATGACCGTCACCGACGTCCTCGGCGGCCTGGTCCTGGCCCAGGGCGTCCTCGCCGGCCTCCTCGCCCGCGAGCGGACCCACCGCGGCGCCCGCGTCCACTCCTCGCTGCTCTCCGCCGCCGCGCTGGTGCCCCGGGCCGGCCACCGGGTCGCCCTCTCCCCGCTCGACCACCCGCTGCCCACCGCCGACGGACTGCTCTACCTGGGCGCCCGGGCCCGCTCCAGGCCCGCGGAGCTCGCCCGGGCCCTGGGCGCCACCGGCGCCGACACGGTCGGGGAGCGGCTGCGGAGCCGTACGACCGAGTCCTGGCTGGCCCAGCTCCGTGCGGCCGGACTGCCGTCCGTCGCCGTCCGCACCGACCTCACCGCCCTCGCCGCCGACCCGGCCTTCGCCCGCGCCGTCCTCCCGCCGGACGAGCACCTCCCGTACGCCCGCCCGGCCGCGCCCTGGACGTTCACCGAGGACACCTCCGCGTGAGCCGCCGCCGCCCGGCACCCGGCGGGCCGGCACCCGGCCCCGCCCGTACGCGCTGACACCACGCCCACGCCCGACCCGAACCACCCCGGAAGGCAGAAAACCGATGACCGCGACGACCGCCGTGCGGGAGACCCCCTGGCGTTCCCGCAACGGCCTGGAACTGCCCGACCGGGTGCCGCGCGCCGACCGCGAGGCGTGGGCGGCCCGGGGGCTGTGCCCCGACGCCGACCTCTTCACCCTCTTCCGCCGCAACGCCCTCGCCTTCCCCGACCGCGAGGCGGTCGTGGACGACCGGGGCACCCTCACCTACGGCGAGCTGTACGCCGAAGTGCTGCGCGTCGCGGGCCTGTTCGCGGAGAAGGGGCTCGGCTCCCGGGACGTGATCGCGCTGCGGCTGCCCAACGGGCGGCTCGCCGCGGCGGCGGAACTCGCCGTCTACGCCCTCGGCGCGGTCGCCCTGCCGTATCCGCTCGGCGGCGGGGTCCGCGACACCCGTGTGCTCCTGGCCCGCTCCCGGGCGGGCGGAGCCGTCCTCGGTGAAGCGCAGGACGCCGAGGCGGCGGCCGAACTGCCCTGGACGCGCGCGGTGTTCCGCACCTCCTCCGGCGCGGACGGTCTGGACCGCGCCGTGCCGCGTACGGCCTTCCGGCCGGCGGACCGGCCCGCCGAGGCCGGCGCGCCGGCGCGGATCCTCGTCTCCTCCGGCTCCGAGGCCGAGCCGAAGCTGGTGGCCTACAGCCATCAGGCGCTGGCCGGGGGCCGGGCCGCCTACGTCCGGGCGCTCGCGGGCTTCCCGGCGGAGCCGCCCCGCTTCCTCGTCCTCGTCCCGCTGGCCTCCTCGTACGGCTCGCTCGGCGTGCCGGTGGCGCTCGCCGCGCTCGGGGCGACCCTGATCGTCCGCGAGCGGTTCGACGCCCGCGAGGCGCTCCGGGCGGTCGTCGACCACCGGCCCACCCATGTCTTCGGGGTGCCGACCATGCTGCGGCGGATGGCGGATCTGCCCCGTCTGCCGGGGGAGTCGGCCGCGGGGCTGCGGGCCTTCGTCTCCAGCGGCGCGGCGCTGCCCGCCTCCACCGCGACCGCCTGCCGGGAACGCTTCGGCGTGCCGGTCGTCACCGTCTACGGCTCGTCCGACGGCGTCAACTGTCACACCGTGACCCCGTCCGGGGACACCGCCGGCACCCCCGACCCGGCCGTGGCCGAGCTCAGGATCGTCCGGCCGGACGGCACGCCCGCCGCCGTGGGCGAGCCGGGGGAGATCCAGGCCAAGGGGCCGATGACACCGCTGTGTTACGTGGCCGCGCCCGAACTCGACGCCCGCTACCGCACCGCGACGGGCTGGGTCCGCTCCGGGGACCTCGGGGCGCTCGACGGGGCGGGGCGGCTGTGCGTCCTCGGCCGGCTCAAGAACGTGGTGATCAGGGGCGGTTACACGATCAGCCCCGCCGAGGTGGAACGGGAACTGGGCACCGACCCCCTGCTCGCGGAGGCGGTCTGCGTGCCCGTGCCCGACGAGGAGTTCGGCGAGCGCCTGTGCGCCGCCGTACGCCCGGCTCCAGGGGCGCCCACGCCGGTCCTGGGGGCCGTGACCGCGCATCTCGCGGCCCGGGGCCTGGAGCGCCGCAAGTTCCCCGAGTACCTCCTGGTGCTCGACCGGATGCCGCTGCGGCCCACCGGCAAGGTCTGCCGACGCACCGTCACGGCCTGGGTCGTGGAGGCCCTGAGCGGCGCCACACCGGCCGGCGCGACGGTCCGCGTCGACCCGGAGGCAGAGGATTTCACTCATGCGGGCGAACTCGTGCATTGATTGCGCAACAGCCCGGAATTGCATGCAATCCTGTTACTGCAAACGGAATCTTTGATTCAACTTCCTTTGCCGGGAAGTGAATCGCGGGGGGACGAATGTTCACAGAAGTCGCCGTGGTCGGTCTCGGCTACGTCGGTCTTCCGCTGGCACGCCGGGCCTGCGAAGCAGGGCTCGCGACCGTCGGCTTCGACGTCGACACCGAGGTCGTCGAAGGGCTGGGCCGGGGACGCTCGCACATCGAGGACATCCCGGACGAGGACGTCGAGGCGATGCGCGCCGCCGGCTTCCGGGCCTCCACGGACCCCGCCGTCCTCGCCGGCGCCCACACCGTCGTCATCTGCGTGCCCACCGGCCTCACCGAGACCGGCGAGCCCGACCTGTTACCGCTGACGACGGCCGTCCGCACGGTCGCCCGCCACCTGGAACCCGGCGTGCTCGTCTGCGTCGAGTCCACCAGCCACCCGGGCACCACGGAGGAGATCGTCCGGCCCCTCCTCGAAGCGCACGGACTGCGCGTCGGCGAGGACTTCCACCTCGCGTACTCCCCCGAGCGCATCGACCCCGGCAACCGCCACTACGGGCTGCGCACCACGCCCAAGGTCGTCAGCGGCTGCACCAAGCTCTGCGCCAAGCACGCCACCGCCTTCTACGAGCGGCTCGTCGACGAGGTCGTCGTCGCCGCCGGGACGCGGGAGGCGGAGATGGCCAAGCTCCTGGAGAACGCCTACCGGTACGTCAACATCGCCCTGGTCGACGAGGTCGCCCTCTACTGCGACCGGGTCGGCATCGACATCTGGGACGTGCTGCGCTGCGCGGACACCAAGCCCTTCGGCTTCACCGCCTTCCGGCCGGGCCCCGGCGTCGGCGGCCACTGCATCCCCGTCGACCCCCGCTATCTGATGACCCACGCGGCCGAACAGGGCTTCACCTTCCACACCCTGGGCGCCGCCCGCGCCGTCCTCGACGCCATGCCGGAGCACGTCGCGGGCCGGGCCCGCGACCTGCTCCTCGCGGCCGGGAAGGACCCCGCCGGCGCCAGGGTGACCCTGCTCGGGGTCGCCTACAAGGCCGACATCTCCGACACCAGGGAGTCGCCCGCCTACCCTGTGGCCCGGGCGCTGGGCGCGCTCGGCGCCCGGCTCTCCTACCACGATCCGTACGTCGGACGCTTCGAGGTGGACGGCGTCGCCGTGCCCCGACAGCGCTCGCGCGAACACGCCCTCGCCGACAGCGACCTGGTGGTGCTGCTCCAGGAGCACGCCGAGTACCGGTCCACCGACTGGGACGGCGCGGTCTGCCCCGTCCTGGACACCCGGGGGACGGCGGAGGGCAGACGCGTGGTGCGGCTCTGACGCCGCCCCACGCCCCACAGACCTCCGGTCCGGCCACGCGCGCGCGTGGCCGGACCGAGGAAAGGCCGTCCGGACGCCCGTCCGAACGGCACCTTGAAGAAAATCTAAGGAGAAAATCATGACCATCGCCCAGGAGCGTCTCGAGAAGCGTTTCGAGAAGTGGGACGTGAACGGCGACGGTGTGCTGGAGCTCTCGGACTTCACCACCGAGGCCGCCAACATTGCCCGTGCCTTCGGTGAGACCCCGGAGTCGGCGAAGGGCGTCCAGCTCCGCAACGGCTTCACCGAGATGTTCGAGAAGCTCGCCGACAAGGCGGGTGCGTCCGGTCAGATCAACCGCGCGCAGTTCCTCCAGGCCGCCGGTGACGTCGTCGAGGGTGGCCCCGCCACCTTCAACCCGGTCCTCGGCCCGGTCACGAAGGGCATCGTCGCCCTCGCCGACAAGAACAACGACGGCGTCATCGACGAGGCCGAGTTCGCCGCGTGGCTCGGTGCCATCGGCCTGGACGAGCAGGCCGGCCGCGCCGCCTTCCAGCAGATCGACGCCGACAAGAGCGGCACGCTCTCCGAGGACGAGCTGCTCGACGCCGTGCGTCAGTTCCACACCGGTGAGCTCGACGTAGAGCTGCTCGGCTGAGCTCCACCTTGCCGACGGCAGCCGGCCGGCACCCTCTCGGGGGGTGCCGGCCGGCTGTCTTTCTCCTGGTCCGTCGCGGCTCAGTCGGCCGGAGCGAAGACCACGGGCGTCTCGGGTGCGAGGGCCAGGGTCCGGCCGGTGAGCAGCCGGGGCGCGTGGATCACGATGTTGTAGTGGTTGGGCAGGTGGCAGCCGTCGAAACCGAGCACGGTGCCGACCGGCTCCCCGCCGATCAGCACCGTGTCACCCCGGTCGACGACCCCGCCGGCCTCCAGCTCCACGAAGCCGAGGAAGCCGACCCGGTCCACCCGCGCGCCCGGCTCGTCCGTCCACCGGTCGGTCGTCAGCAGCTCGTGGACCTCGCCCCGGCGGACGCAGCGGGCCGCGAACGGCTCCAGGGTCATGCCCCGGTCCGTGCGCTCGTGCAGCAGCACCTTCACCAGCGTCCCGGTCACCGCGCGCTTGGCGCCGTTCTCGTGCCGTCCGGCGTCCAGGGAGGCGGACGGCAGCACGGGGGACGCGGTCATCGGGCGGCCTCCATGGCGTAGACGTCGGCGACCAGTCCGAGCGCGGCCAGGCCGCCCTCGACGGCCCGGGACGGGTCGGGCAGACCGCGGAGCCCGGCGACGTCCCTGAGCACGCCCTCGTACTCGTGCCACAGCGACTCCTTGAACCCCGGCCGGCCGCCCAGCATGTCCGCGGTGAGCTCGGTGCCGTCGCTGAGCCGCACCACGACGTCCTTGACCTCCCCGGGGTACGACCAGTCCAGCTCCACGAGGCCGCGGCCGCCCGGACCGGCGAGCTCGATCACGGCCTGCCGGTCGATGCCGGCCCCGTCCCGGGTCACCTTCGCCCCGACCACCTCCAGCGGCGTCTCGCCCAGCAGCAGACGGACGAGGTCGAAGGCGTTGGGGCCGTTGTCGGCGACGCAGCCGCCGCCGCAGCGGGCCGGGTCCAGATACCAGGTGTCGGTG
Organism: Streptomyces sp. NPDC007863; assembly: GCF_040633895.1. Taxonomy (NCBI): domain Bacteria; kingdom Bacillati; phylum Actinomycetota; class Actinomycetes; order Kitasatosporales; family Streptomycetaceae; genus Streptomyces; species Streptomyces sp. NPDC007863. Next base: position 24,020 of record NZ_JBEYEI010000028.1, on the reverse strand, counting down.
CCGATGTGCTCCTCGATCCGCTCCAGGTACCGCACCCGTACGGACTCCACCCGCACCGGCGCGTCCGGTGCGGGCAGCCGGTCGAGCAGCGCGAGGACCCGGTCGTTGTAGCGGCGGTGGAAGGCGGTGAGGAGCGGGACGCCGTGCTCCTTGGAGAGCGCGGCGAGGCGGTGGCCGTCCGCGGGGTCCAGGGCGAGGGGCTTCTCCACGCAGACCGGGACGCCGGCCCGCAGCGCGTCCGCGCACACCTCGGCGTGCGCGTGGTTGGGCACGGCGACGACCAGGGCGTCCAGCGGGCCGGCGGCGAGCAGCTCCCGGTGGTCGGTGTGGCAGGCGACCCGGCCGCGGAAGGGGGCCAGGGCCTCCTCGCGCAGGTCGCAGACCGCGGCGACCTCCCAAGCGGGCATCGCCTCGGCGGCGGCAACGTAGAAGCGGGAGATGACGCCGAGTCCGGCGATCCCCAGGCGGAGGGGGCGGTCCGCGGAGGGTGTCATCGGTTCTCCTCCGGGGTGAGCGGGAGGCGGAGGCCGAGGGCGGTCAGTTCGGCGTGCAGCGCGGCGGAGAGCGGGACGCCCGAGGCGCGTCGCCGCTCGGCCCGCTCGGCCTCCGGGTGGCCCGGGTAGCGGACCGGTCCCTGGCCGGGCAGCGGCGGGCAGTCGACGATCGTGCCGAACATCTCCCGGGCGTCGTCGTCGAAGCCGTCGCGGAGCACGTGCGGCGCGATGGCGAGGACGAGGAAGCCGATGTCGTCGTCGTCGCCGCCCGGCCTGCCGTCGCCCTCCAGGGCGGCGGGGGAGGGGCCGGTGGCGGCGCCGGGCAGCACGGCGGCGAGGAGCTCCACGGCGAGGCCGAGGCCGAAGCCCTTGAAGGCGCCGGTCGCGGGGGTGCCGCCGAGCCAGCCCAGCCAGGCCTCGCCCCGGTCGTAGGCGGCGGCGTCCCGCACCGGCCGTCCGGCGTCGTCGGTGAGCCAGCCCTCGGGCGCCTCCCGGCCGTCGCGGGCGGCCGTGCGGATCCGGCCGGTGGGGACGACGGTGGTGCTCATGTCCAGGACGAACGGGCGGCCTTCGAGGGCGGGGGCCGCCACGCTCAGCGGGTTGGTCCCCAGGAGGGCGGCGGCGCCGAGCGGCGGGCGGGCGATGCGCTGGCCGCCGCAGTTCGAGGCGACGACACCGATCATGCCCCGGTCGGCGGCCCGCTTGGCGTGCACGCCCGCGCAGCCGAAGTGGGTGGCGCCGCGCACCGACACGAGGCCGATGCCGCAGCGGGCGGCGCGTTCCACGGCGAGGTCCATCGCCTCCGACGCGGCCCACAGGCCGAGTGCCCGCCGGTGGTCGACGGCCACGCAGGGGCCGAGGTCGCGCAGGACCAGCGGTTCGGCGGCGGGGTCGGCGCCGCCGGAGCGCAGGAGCGGCCCGTAGAGGCGCGCCAGGTTGAACACGCCGTGCGAGTCCATGCCGGTCAGGTCGCCGTAGCAGAGCGCCTCGGCGGCGAGCCGGGCCCGGCCCTCGGGGAGGCCGAGCCGGACGAAGCAGGCGGCGGTCTCGTCGAGCAGCGTCTCGTACGCGACCGTCACCTCCCGGCTCTCTCCGGGTGCCGGGCCGGCGCTCCGGGGTACGGCGCCGTCGGGCAGCGTGGACGTCATGCGGTTCCTGCTTTCTCGGTAGGGGACGGCACGACGCGGTGGTCCGCGTCGTGCCGGAGGTCGTCGGCGAAGGCGGTCAGCAGCGCGGCGACGTGGTCCGCGAAGGTCTCCAGGTCGGCGAGGTCGACGAACTCGCCCGGCGCGTGGGCCCCGTTGGCGTCCAGGGAGCCGGGGCCGAACACCGTGGTGTAGGTGGCCTCCGTGCCGTCCAGCCAGATCGCGTCACAGGTGAAGGCGGGCTCGTCGTCGGGCCACCGGGGGATGCCCGCGCGCGCCAACAGCTTTTCGCCCCAGGCGGGTTGGGGACCGAGCGCGGGCAGGCCGCGCTTGTCCCAGTCGAGGCGGGTGATCCGGGCCGCGTCGGCGGCCGTCCGCGCGAAGAGGGGGAGGTCGCAGAAGCGGGCGGTGAACTCCCGCAGCCCTTCGTCGAGGGCGCGGGCGAGCGCGCGCTCGGCGGCGGCGCCCGCCTCGGCGGTGGCGTAGGCGAGGTTCAGCAGCAGAGTGCCGGTGCCGTGCACCTTGTTGTGCAGGGTGCCGGTGTGCAGCCCCGCCACGCAGACCGTGGGGGAGGGCCCGCCGGAGGGGGCCGGGCCGAGCGCGGCGGCGAGGTGCTGGGCGAGGAAGCCGAGGAGGACGGTGGCGTTGTGCCCGGCGCCGGGACGGTCGTCGACGGCGTCCTCGCCGTCGACGGTGACGCGGGCGGTGGCGGCGGCCGTGGCGCGGGGCAGATGGCGCAGCCCGGTCGGTTCGCAGAACACGTTGAGCCGGCCCACGTGGCCCGCCTCCACCAGCGGCCGGGTGCCGAAGGTGCCGAGGGCCCCGCCCTCCTCGCCGGCCACCGCCTGCACGAGGACCGCGACGTCCCGCCCGATCGCCGGGCGGCGCGCGGCGGCGGCCGCGATGCCGGCGAGCAGCGCGACCGCGGGGCCCTTCGCGTCGACGGCGCCCCGGCCGTGGAACCTGGCTCCGTCGAAGGCCGGGGGCGCGCCGCCGGCGACGGTGTCCAGGTGGGCGTTGAACATCACGGTGCGCTCGCGGGGCACTTCGGGGCCGAGGCGCAGCACGAGGCTCGGCTGGCGCTCCAGGAACGTGGGGTCGGCGGCGACCGCGCGGCGTACCGGCCGGGGGGTGTCCTCGCGCAGCACCACCTCGGGGGCCGGGGGGCCGAGGCGCACCGTCGTGAAACCGATCCGGGCCGCCGCCGTGGCGTAGGCGTGCAGGGCGGCCGTCAGGTGGTGGGGCGCGTCGGGGCCGGTCTCCAGGGGGCCGGCGGTGGGCGTGTGGAGGAGGTGCAGCAGCAGGCCCGTGTCGACGCCGGAGTGGTTCCGGGGCCGGTCGGGGGCGGGCGCCGGGGCGGGGACGGTGGGGGAGGGGATCGGGAGGGCAGCCAGGCTGCGGGCCGCCCGGACGAAGGGGCCGGCCGTGTCGGTGCCCTCGCCGCGGCGGCCTTCGTGCGGGACCACCGCGAGATGGGGTTCGAGGGAGTACGCGCCCCGGTAGCCGTGCTCCTCCAGGAGCCGTACGCAGTCGGCGACCCGGGCGACGCCCTCGCCGGGCAGCGTGTACACGGCTTCGCCGGGGCGGTCGCCGGGCAGGGCGTCCTTGACGTGGACGTGGGCGACGTGCGGCAGGAGCCGTTCGAGGAGGGCGTGGCCGTCGTAGCCGTACGGGACGCCGTTGCCGATGTCGAAGAGGACGCGCAGCGCCGGGCTGTCCACCTCGGCGAGGAGCCGGAGCGTGCGGTCGGCGTCGGAGCCGGCCCAGCCCGCGCAGTTCTCGTGGAGCAGTTCGACGCCGAGCCGCTCCGCCCGGCGGGCGAGCCGGCGCATGCGGTCGATCGCCTCGGCCGCCCACTCCGCCTCGGGCAGCCCGCCGTCCGTCCACGACATGACGCGCAGGCTGCGGCAGCCCAGCACCGAGCCGTGCTCGGCGAGCCGGTCCAGCTCGTCCAGGTCGGCGGAGAAGGGGCCGGTGACCGGGCGGGCCCAGTTGCCGATCCGGGAGTCGAGGCAGACCACGCCGAGCCCGGCCGCGTGCAGCCGCGCCGCCGCCTCCCGTACGGTCTTCGCCGGCAGGTCGGCCAGGGCGGTGCCGTCGAGGCTGCGCAGCTCCAGTGCGGACCAGCCCAACTCCCGCGCGACGGCGATCTGTTCGGTGAGGCCGGGGGCGGCTTCGTCGCCGATGCCGGTGATCCGGCCGGTCAGGTCAACGGGCCACGGCACGGCGGTCCTCCTCGTGGCGCTCGCCGGCCGCGTCCGCCGCGCAGCGCCGCTTGGCCGCGTCGAGGATGCGGACCACGTCGGCGTGCAGGGCGAAGTCCGCGCCCCAGGAGGGCTCTTCGGCGGGGACGGTGGCGAAACGGGTGTAGGTCCGGCCGAGGAAGGCGGACAGGGCGTCGTCGCGGAACACCTCGCGGTGCCCGTCGGTCTCCAGCTGGACGTGGTCGTCGGCGTCGCTCGGCGCGAAGTGGCCGACGACGGTGCCGCGTTCGAAGGTGAGGGCGACCCGCCGCTCGCGCACCGGGGCGGTGAGGTCGGAGTGGATGCGGGTGCGCGCCCCGCATCCGTGGAGGAGGTCGAGCACCGCCGAGCCCAGGCCGGGGCGGACCGTCTCCCCGATCCGCAGGTCGGTCAGCCGGGCGCCGGTCGTCTCGGCGGGGCCCGCGAGCGACAGGACCAGGCCCAGGGAGTGCGGCAACTCCACGTCGAACGCCGTGGGGTGGCCGTCGTCGGGGCGCAGCGAGCGGGTGAAGCGCGGCTTGTGCTGGACGACGTCGATGCGCAGCAGCCGCCCCCGCTCCCCCGAGGCGAGGGGGGCGCGCAGCCGGTCGGCGAGGCCGGAGGAGGGCCAGTGCGCCACCACCGCGACCCGCAGGGCGTGCCGGGTCACCAGCTCGGTGACGGCGGCCAGTTCCGCGGCGTCGGCGGCGAGCGGCTTCTCCACGATCAGGTCGCGGTAGCCGGCGGCGGCCAGTTCGGCGAGGACGGCGAGCCGGGCGGACGGCGGGGTACAGACGTGGACCACGGCGCGCTCGGGGGGCAGCAGGGCGCGCGCCTCGTCGAGCGTGGCCGTCACGGTGACGCCGTCGGGGACCGGGGCCCGCTCGCCGGGCCGGGGGTCGACGGCGACGACCGGACCGTGCCAGAGCCCGGGCGAGCGGTCCAGGGCGGTGCGCAGGGCCCGCAGGTGCAGCCCGGCGCCGGCCCGGCCCAGTCCGATGATCAGGGGCTGCCTCATACAGTTGTTCCATTTCGATGATTCGGGCGGGACGCAGCGAAGAATCTCGCCGTCGCGCGCGACATCGGTCAAGGAAATCGGAGACATGATCACCGAGAAGTATGAATTTACATGAGGGATTCGTGACGTCGATCTTCGTACTGTTACGCTCGCTCGGCAGGCTTCCAGGGCAGGCAGAGACCGGCCCTCCATCCCTCTCGGGCCTTCTCCCTGGCCCCAGTTGACGCCGGCGTCCCGTCGGCCGAGAAGAATTGTTTCCGCGTGACGCGATCCAGTATTCCCTTTTTCTCCCAGGCAAAGACGTTCGAAAAGATCTGGCCGGAACTGCGGGCCGGAGTGGACGAGATTTTCGCCGACGGCAAGTTCTCGCATTCCCGCCGGGTCGGCCTCCTGGAAAACGCCCTCGCGCGGTACACCGGCGCCCGCCACGTCATCGGCGTGAACAGCGGCACCGACGCCCTGGTGCTCCTCCTCCAGGCGTGCGGACTGCGCCCGGGGGACCGGGTCCTCGTCCCCACGTACTCCTTCGTGGCCACCGCCAGCGCCGTCGTCCTGGCCGGCGGCCGGCCCGTCTTCACGGACGTGGAACCGGACACGTACGCCATGAGCCCCGACACCATCCGGGACGAGGACGCGGACGGGGCACGGTTCCTGATGCCCGTGCACCTCTTCTCCCGGATGGCCGACATGGCGGCGCTCTCCGCCTACGCCGCCGACCGGGGCCTCACGCTCCTGGAGGACAGCGCCGAAGGCATCGGCATGCGGCAGGACGGCGTCCACGCCGGGCTGCACGGACGCGGCGGCGTGCTCTCCTTCTTCCCCAGCAAGACGCTCGGCGCGCTCGGCGACGCCGGCGCCGTCCTCACCGACGACCCGGAGCTCGCCGAACACGTCGCCGCCCTCCGCCACCACGGCCGCACCGGACGCACCCTCGCCCACTTCCCCGGCATCTCCAACGAGACCGTGCACATCGGCCACAACAGCAAGATGGACGACCTCCAGGCCGCCGTCCTGCTCGCCAAGCTCACCGTCCTCGACGAGGACGTCCGCCACCGCGCCGCCCTCGCCCGCCGCTACGACGAAGGCCTGCGCGGCACGCCCGGCATCACCCGGCTGCCCGCCGTCACCGGCGCCCCCGACGAGGTCTTCTACGTCTACCTGATCGAGACCGAACGCCGCGACGCGCTCGTCGACCACCTCCAGGACCAGGGCATCGGCACCGAGACGTACTACCCGCGCCCGCTCCACCTCCAGCCCTGCTTCGCCGAACTCGGCCACCGGCCCGGTGACTTCCCCGTCGCCGAGGCCGCCTCCCGCGCCGCCGTCGCCCTGCCCCTCCACGCCGATCTCACCGAGGACGAGGTGGACCGGGTCTGCGCCGCCGTCCGCGCGTTCCACACCGGGAAGGTGCCCGCATGACCACCACCAGCGACCGGGCCACCGAGCCGACCGCCGCCCCCGGCGACCGCGTCCCCTTCTTCCCGCCCGACCTGTTCCACGAGGACCGCGACACCCTGCTGCGGCTCCTGTACGAGATCGGCACCGGCGCCGACCAGAAGTTCATCCTCGGCGACCGCACCCGCCGCTTCGAGGACGCCCTGCGCGAGCGGCTCGGCGCCGCCGACGTCGTCGCCTGCTCCAGCGGCACCTCCGCCCTCCAGCTGATCCTCACCGCCCTCGGCATCGGCGCCGGCGACGAGGTCGTCGTCCCCGCCTTCGGCTGCGCCCCGCTCGCCGCCGCCGTCCTCCACACCGGCGCCGTCCCCGTCTTCGGCGACATCGACCCCGTCACCCTCACCCTCGACCCCGCCGACGCCGAGACCCGCGTCACCGCACGGACCAAGGCCCTGCTGCCGGCCCACATGTTCTCCGTCATGGCCGACATGCCCCGCTTCACCGCCCTCGCCGCCGAGCACGGCCTGCGGCTCGTCGAGGACTCCGCCGTCGCCCAGGGCGCCGTCCTCGACGGCACCCCCGCCGGACTCTGGGGCGACGCCGGGCTCTACTCCTTCGTCCAGGTCAAGTCCTTCGGCATGCCCGGCGAGGGCGGCGCCGTCGTCACCCGCGACGAGGAGACCGGCCGCGCCGTCCGCATGCTCCGCAACCACGGCCAGGACGGGGTCAACCGCTTCCTCCACCACCAGATCGGCGTCAACAGCCGCTTCGACGAGATCCAGGCCGCCTTCCAGCTCCACCGGCTCGCCGGCCTCGACGCCCGCCTGGAGCGCCGCGCCCGCATCGCCGCCCACTACACCGAACACCTCGCGGGACTGCCCGGCATCACCACCCCGCCGCCCGGCACCGACGGCCGCTGCTACTACGTCTACACCCTGCTCGCCGACGACCGGGACGCCCTGCGCGACCACCTCTCCGCCGCCGGCGTCGACACCCACGTCTACTACCCGAGGACCCTCCCCGAACAGACCGCCTTCGCCCCCGTCGCCGCCGCCCAGCCGGGCCCCGGCCTGCCGCACGCCCGCGACGCCGCCCGCCGGCACCTCTCCCTGCCCGTCCACCACCGGCTCACCGACGCCCAGGTCGAACGCGTCACCGACGCCGTCCGCGCCCACGTCCCGCGCGCCCGCCGGTGACCGCACGGCCCCGGACGGGCCGCGTCCCCCGCCCCCGCCCCGCACGGAGTAGCCCCGCATGACCCCTGACCTCGACATCGCCGTCATCGGCTCCGGACTCGCCGGACTCGCCGCCGCCCACGAACTGCGCCGCAACGGCCACGAGGTGTGCGTCTTCGAGGCCGCCGACGCCCCCGGCGGCCGGATGCGCAGCGTCCGCCGCGACGGCTACCTCATCGACACCGGGGCCGAACAGATCTCCGCCCAGGGCTACCGCGCCACCTGGCAGCTGATCCGCCGCGCCGGACTCACCCCCGACGACGTGCCCCGCATCGGCCGCCCCATGGCCGTGTGGCGCGGCGGCCGGCCCCACAACGGCGTCGGCGAACCCCGGGCCGTCCTCACCGGTGCCGGCCTCGTGCCCGGCGCCCGGCCCTCCCTGGCCCGCTTCCTCTCCTGGAGCGGACGCCGCCGCGCCGAGATCGACCACGACCACCCCGAGACCACCCCGCTCGGCTCCGACACCATCGCCGACGCCGCCCGCGCCTACCACCCCGACCTCCACGACCACCTGCTCCAGCCGCTCTCCGCCGCCTTCTTCGGCTGGGACGCCGGACGCAGCGCCGCCGCACCCCTCGTCGGACTGCTCCTCGCCGTCGGACCCGTCTCCGCCTGGCGCACCTACCGGGGCGGCATGGACCTCCTCGCCACCCGCCTCGCCGCCGGACTCACCACCCGCTACGGCCACCGGGTCGACGAGGTCACCGACCACGGCGACCACGCCCGGCTCACCGTCGACGGCACCACCCTCACCGCCCGCGCCGTCGTCCTCGCCGTGCCCGCCCCGGTCGCCGTCAGGCTCACCGGCGGCCCCCACCCGGCCGACGCCGGATACGTCGCCGCCTCCACCTTCCGGCCCATGTTCAAGGTCAGCTGCGCCCTCGACCGGCCCCTCGCCCCGCGCGGCGGCGGCTACGCCCTGCTCACCCCCGCCGTCGAGGAGCCCCTCCTCTCCTGCGTCATCGCCGACCACCTCAAATGCGCCGACCGGGCCCCCGCCGGCGCCGGTCTCATCAGCCTGCTCGCCTCGCCGCGTCACATCCCCGAACTCGCCGGGGCCACCGAGGACGAAGCCGCCCGCCGGCTCACCGCCGCCGCCGAACGGTACGTCCCCGGCCTCGGCGCCGCCCTCACCGCGACCCACGTCCACCACTGGCCCGAGGCCATGCCCGAACTCACCCCCCGCGCCCTCGCCGTCCGCGCCGCCTTCCTGCGCCGCCCGGCCCGCGCCGTCGAGTACGCCGGCGACTGGGTCGCCGCCCGGCCCTCCAGCGAGGGCGCCGCCCGCTCCGGCGCCCTCGCCGCCGCCCGCGTCCTCGCCCACCTCGCCCCGCACCGGGGCCGTACCACCCGGCAGGAGACCGCCGCATGACCCCGCACGACCTCGGCACCCTCTTCGACGAACTCGCCGACGCCGGCACCCCCACCCGCATCCACCTCGACCGCCCCTTCGACCTGGCCCCCTCGCCCACCGGCAACGGCGCCACCGAATGGACCGTCCCGGAACTCGCCCTGCTCGTCCGGGAGACCGCCGGCGCCCTCGCCGCCGCCGGAGCCGGCCCCGGCGACCGCGTCGCCATCGTCAAGGCCAACCACTGGGACTACGACCTGATCGCCTGCGCCGCCGTCCGCGTCGGCGCCGTCCCCGTGAAGCTCTCCGACCGGCTCGCGCCCGGGGTCCTGCGGGTCCTCCTGGACCGCTGCGCCCCCACCGTCCTCGTCACCGACGCCGACGTCCTGCGCCGCGACCCCGCCGTCGACCTCGCGGGAACCGCCCGCACCACCGTCGTCGTCGGCCCCCGCGACGCCCTCCCCGACGGCACCGTCCACCTCGACGAGCTCGCCGGCGCGACCGACCCCGGACCGCACCCCCGCGACGACGACGCCCCCCTGGTCGTCGTCCACACCAGCGGCACCACCGGCGTACCGAAGCTCGTCGCCCACACCACCCGCACCCTCATCCACCACCTCGCCCGCTTCGAGACCCTGCCGACGCCCCGCATCGGCCTGCGCCGGGACGACAGCCTCTTCAACGCCAGCTCCTACGCCCACGGCCGCACCATCTGCTGGACCGCCGTCGCCCCCGTCCGCGGACCCCGGCACATCTCCCTCGACTCCCGGGGCCTGCCCGACACCGCCGACCTGCTGCTGCGCGCCCACCCGCCGACCGTCGTCGAGGCGCTGCCCTCCCACTACGTACGGCTCCGCCCGCTCACCCGCCGCCTGGACCAGCCCTTCCGGGACGTCCGCACCTACATCAGCACCTACGACGCCGTGCACCCGCCCGTCATCCGCTCCTACCTCCAGGCCAGCACCCGGCGCCGGCCGCTGTGGATGCAGGGCTGGGGACAGAGCGAGACCGGGCCGCTGACCTTCGCCTTCCACACCCGCCGCTCCGTCGCCCGGGCCGCCGACGGCACCGCGACGACCGCGCGCGACCTCGGGCGCCCCGTCCCCCTGAAGACCCGCCTCAAGGCCGTCGACCCCGACACCTTCCTCCCCGTGCCCGCCGGCACCCCCGGGCTCATCCTGTGCCGCACCAAGGCCCTCGCCCCCGACTACCCCGGCGAGTCGGAGCGCTGGGCGGCCAAGGCGCACGGCGACTGGTGGAACACCGGCGACATCGGGACGATCGCCCGCGACGGCAGCGTCCGGCTCCTCGACCGCGAGGTCGACCACCTCCCCGGCTTCAGCTGCCTCCAGGCCGAGGACATGCTGGAGGACCTGCTTCCCGAGGCCCTGGAGTGCGTCGTCCTCGCCCGGACCGGCGGCGCCGCACCGCTGCCCGTCGTCGTCACCGAGGACGGCGCCCTCGACCCCGCGAGCTGGAAGCGCGCCGCGGACGGCCTCCCGCCGCTCGCCGAACCCGCCGTCGTCGCCTGGGACGAGGTCCCGCGCACCGCCACCGGGAAGGTCCGCCGCGCCGTCCTCCTCGAACAGCTCACCGGCAGCGCCGAGACCTGCGGCACCGGCCGCTGGACATGACCGCGCCCCCGCCCCCCGCGCCCGGCGGCTACGTCTTCGACAACGACAGCCCGCACAGCGCCCGCCACCACGCCTCCCTCGAAGGCGCCCTCGACCCGCTCACCCTCGGCCACCTCCGGGAGGCCGGGGTGACGCCCGGCATGGACTGCCTGGAGATCGGGGCGGGCGCCGGCAGCGTCTCGTACGCCCTGCTCCGGCTGGTCACGCCCGGCGGCACCGTCACCGCCACCGACATCAAACCGGGCCGGATCGCACCGGCACCCGGACTGACCGTCCTCGGCCACGACGTCGTCACCGACCCGCTCCCCGAGGAGGCGTACGACCTCGTCGTCGCCCGCCTCGTCCTCCAGCACCTGCCCGAACGACAGGCCGTCCTGGCCCGGCTGGTCCGCGCGCTCCGGCCCGGCGGACTCCTCCAGGTCGACGAGTTCGACGCCGGACACGAACCGTGCCTCCTCGCGCCCTCCCCGGAGGACGCCCGGCTCTACGAGCGCTTCACCACGGCCAGGACCGACCTGATGCGCGCGGCGGGCGGCGACCCCACCTGGGGCCGCCGGGCACCCGCCGCGCTGCGCGAGGCGGGCCTCACCGGCCTGCGCATCCGGCCGCACGTCCTGGTGCGCGCCCCCGGCACGCCCGCGCTCGGCCTCCAGCTCCACCACCTCGCCCATCTCGCGCCCCGGCTCCTCGACGCGGGCTTCACCCCCGCCGAGCTGGACCGGCTCGGCGCGCTGATGCGCGACCCGGGGTTCGCCGCCGCGACCGGCGTCCTCTACTCCGTGCAGGGCCGCCGCCCCGCCCGTACCCCCCTCTCCACCCCACGCTCCGAGGCGACATGACAGACTCCACGCTCACGACGACCACCGCGCCCGACACCGCCGCCCCCGACGGCCCGGCCGCCGCCCCCGCCGCCGACAGCAGGCTCCGGACCTACGCGCGGCTCGGCAAGCTGGACGTCTACGACTACTACCTGGGCACCTTCATCGCCCTCTCCGCCGTCCTGCTGCCCGCCGGCGCGCTCACCGGGCGGACGGCCGCGCTCTTCGGCGTCTTCCTCGTCGGGCAGGTCTTCCTGCTCATGGCGATGACCGCCTTCGACGACGTCACGGGCTTCCGCGACGGCAGCGACATCACCAACTACGGCCCCGACCACCCGCTGCGCAACGTCCGGCGCAAGCCGCTGGTGGCGGGGGCGCTCACGGTGCCCGAGGCGCTGCGCTTCGCCTGGGCGAGCGCCGTCCTGGCCGCCCTGCTGTTCGGGGTGACCGCCGTCCTCGCCCCGCACCGCCCGGCCTGGACCACGATCGGGCTCGTCGTGCTGTGGGTGGTGACGCTCCAGTACTCGTACGGGGTCAAGCTCAGCTACCACGGCTTCCAGGAGCTCTACCTGGTCGCCCTCGGCTTCGCCCTGGTGATTCTCCCGTACGGCATGGTCACCGGGCAGGCCACCGGCTTCCTCCTCGTCCAGGCCGTGCTCTTCGGCTTCGGCCCGCTGATGTTCGGCGTCTACTCGAACACCAACGACGTGGACGGCGACCGCGCGGTGGGCAGGCCCACCGTCGCCGCCCTGGCCTCGGAGCGCGGGAACGCCCGGTTCATCGGCGCCCTCTCCCTCGCCGAGTTCCTGACGATCGCCGTCGCGAGCCTCGTGGGCGTCGCCCCCTGGTGGTTCGTCCTGGTGATGCTGCCGGCCTCGCTGCTGCGGCTGCGCCAGTACCTGCTCGGCTTCCGGTCCGGCGACATCATGAGGGCCCGCCGTACCGGCTTCGCCGTGCACCGGCTCGGGGTCGTCCTGATGATCGTGGCGAACCTGCTGGCGGCCGTCACCGCCTGAGCCGCGACGGCGGAAGAAGCCGGAGGGGGCGCGCGGTGACACGCCGCGCGCCCCCTCCGGCCTTGCCAGCCGGATCGTGCTACGGTGGGCTTGTTGCAGTTGTGGTACCCATGAACCTATGTGCGCCTGACCGGAATGCTTTTCCGCAGGCGCATTATTCGTTTTACCGGCATCTCCGGATGGGGCCTCTGCCTACAGAAGGAGAAGGTCATGGCACAGGGAACCGTGAAGTGGTTCAACGCGGAAAAGGGCTTCGGCTTCATCGAGCAGGACGGCGGCGGTCCGGACGTGTTCGCCCACTACTCGAACATCAACGCCTCCGGCTTCCGTGAGCTCCAGGAAGGCCAGCGCGTCACGTTCGACGTCACGCAGGGCCAGAAGGGCCCCCAGGCGGAGAACATCGTCCCCGCCTGATCGCCGGACGTCCGTCCGTCGCCCGCCGGGGTCCGCACCTTCGTGGTGCGGACCCCGGTTTGTGCTGTTCGAAGAAAGGCAGAACGTTTATGTCCCGCAGGCCCCGGAAGTCGAGCAAGCGAGGCTCCTCTCCCGTCTCGGTTCCCTCCTCGGCTCCGTCCTCGGCCTCGGGCGGCGAGTTCCGCATGCCGGAGAGCGCGACGCCCGCCCTCCCCGCCGTGGACGACTTCGCCGCACTGGACATGCCGGCGGGACTGCTCGCGACCCTCACCGCACAGGGCGTGACCACGCCCTTCCCGATCCAGGGCGCCACCCTGCCCGACTCGCTCGCCGGCCGTGACGTGCTGGCGCGGGGGCGGACCGGCTCCGGCAAGACCCTCGCCTTCGGGCTCGCGCTGCTGGCCCGCACGGCCGGGCTGCGCGCCGAGTCCCGGGCGCCGCTCGCGCTGGTCCTGGTGCCCACCCGCGAGCTGGCCCAGCAGGTGACGGACTCCCTGGCCCCGTACGCGACCGCGGTGAACGTCCGGATGGCCACCATCGTCGGCGGCCTCTCGATCACCAAGCAGGCCGCCACGCTGCGGCGCGGCGTCGAGGTGGTCGTGGCGAGCCCCGGCCGGCTCAACGACCTCGTCGAGCGCGGCGACTGCGTCCTGGACGACGTGCGCATCACGGTCCTGGACGAGGCCGACCAGATGACCGACATGGGCTTCCTGCCGCAGATCACCAAGCTGATCAAGCAGGTGCGGGACGACGGGCAGCGGATGCTCTTCTCCGCCACCCTGGACCGGAACATCGACCAGCTGGTGAAGCGGTTCCTGACGGACCCCGTGGTGCACTCCGTGGACCCGTCCGCGGGCGCGGTCACCACGATGGAGCACCACGTGCTCCACGTGCTGGACGCCACCGACAAGAAGGCCGTCACCACCCGCATCGCGGCCCGTGACGGCCGGGTCATCCTCTTCCTCGACACCAAGCGGTCGGCGGACCGGCTCGCCAAGCGGCTGCTGTCCGTCGGCGTCCGGGCGGCGGCGCTGCACGGCGGCCGCACCCAGCCGCAGCGCAACCGGACCCTGGAGCAGTTCAAGAACGGCCAGGTCACCGCGCTGGTGGCGACGAACGTCGCGGCGCGCGGCATCCACGTCGACGACCTCGACCTGGTCGTGAACGTCGACCCGCCGGGCGACCACAAGGACTACCTGCACCGCGGCGGCCGCACCGCCCGCGCCGGCGGCTCCGGCAGCGTCGTCACGCTGGTCCTGCCCGAGCAGAAGCACGAGGTCACCAAGCTGATGCGGGACGCGGGCATCCAGCCCCGCACGACCCGCCTGAAGTCGAGCGACGAGGAGCTGACCACCCTCACCGGCGCCCGTGAGCCGTCCGGTGTCGCCGTCACCATCGAGGTGCCCCAGCAGGCCGCCCCTGCGGCCTCCCGTCCGGCTCGCAAGCCGGCGGGCGAGGCCGGCACCCGTCCGCCGCGGCGGCGCCGCGGCGGGGGCGGGGGAGCCGGCGCCGGCGCCGGTGGTGGTGCCGGAGCCCGCGGGGACGGTGGCGCCCGTGGTACCGGCGGTACCCGTGGCACCGGTGGCGGCGGTGACGCGAAGGCCGGTGTGGGCGCGGGTGCCCGTGGCGGCGCCGGTGGTGCCAAGGCCGGTGGACGGGGCTCCGTCGCCGGCGGGCGGGGAACCGCTCGCCGTACGGGCTCCGGCGGGGCGGGTGCCGCCAAGGCGGACGCCCCCGCCAAGCCCGCGGCGCGGGGTGGCGAGCGGCGGCCGCGCCGGCGCACGTCCGCGCAGGGCGGCGGAGCGGCGTAGCCCGCTCCCTCCCGGAGCCATGGGCGGTCAGACGAGGTAGTCGGCGACGAGGTCGGCGAAGGCCTCCGGGGTGAGGACCTCGACGCCGAGCTTCTCGGCGGCGACCGCCTTCGAGCTCGGCTTGCCCGTGGGGGAGGCGGCGGCGACGAGGTAGCTCGTCTTTCCGTTGACGCCGCTGCCCGCCCGGCCGCCGGCCCGTTCGATGAGCTCGTTCATCTGCGAGCGGCCGAAGCCGTCGAGCCGGCCGGTCATCTTCCCGGTGACGACGACCGTCCTGCCGGTGAGCGGGCCCTCGGCGGGCGCGGAGCCGTCCGCGCCGTCCGCGCCGGCCGCTTCGGTCTCGCCGGCGGCCTCTCCGGCCGGGCGTCCGGGCTGCCGGGGCTCCGTCATGTTCACGCCCGCCGCGATCAGTTTGTCGACGACGGGGGCGAGCGCCGCCAGTTCGGCGACGACCACCGGGGCCTTCTCCGGGCCGATGCCCTCCACGGCCAGCAGGTCCTCGGCGCTCGCGGCGCGGATCGCCTCCATCGTGCCGAAGTGGGCGGCGAACCGCCGCGACATGCGGCGGCCCGTGCCCCGGATGCCGAGGGCGCAGAAGACCCGGCTCAGCGGGCGGCTGCGGGCCAGCTCGAACTGCTCGGCCAGCTTCGCGCCGCGCCGGGCGCTGCCGGAGGCGACCGTCAGCTGCTCCTCGGTGAGGGTGAACAGGTCGGCCACGTCGGTGACCAGGCCGGAGTCGATCAGTGCCTTGACGTAGGTCCTGCCGAGGCCGTCGATGTCGAGGACGTCGCGCCCGGCCGCGTACTCGACGAGCCGGGCGAGCGCGCAGCCGGCGCCCTTGGCGCACCGCCAGCGCTCCTGGCTCTTGTCGATCTCGCCGCCGCAGTTCGGGCACGCGGCCGGCAGCGGGACCGGCACCGCGTCCTCGGGGCGCAGCTCGACCACGGGCGCCTGGACGCGCGGGATGATGTCGCCGGCCTTGTACACGGTCACGGTGTCGCCGAGGTGGAGGTCGCGGCGGGCGATGTCCGCGGGGTTGTGCAGGGTGGCGCGGGAGACCGTGGAGCCGTCGATCTCGACCGGGTCGAGGACGGCGGTCGGCGCGAGCACGCCCGTGCGTCCCACCTCCCACACGACGTCCCGCAGCACCGTCTGCCGCTCGACCGCCGACAGCTTGTACGCGATGGCCCAGTACGGGAAGCGGCTGCCGAGCCCCGCCTCGGCCTGCTCGGCCGCGCTGTTCGCCTTCACGACGACGCCGTCGATGCCGAAGGGGAGCCCGGCGCGCAGCGCGCCGATCTCCTCCACCCCGGCCTGCGCCTCGGCGACGGTGGCGACCACGCGCAGCCCGGCGGGCGTGTCCGCCGTCGTCCGGACGCCGGCCGCGGCGACCGCCGCCAGCGTCTCGGCGTGCGTCGCCCCCACCGGAAGAAACGATCCGCCGTCCAGGTCCACGGCGCCGTACGCCCAGAACGACATCTCCAGGCGGTACGGCCGGTCCTTGGCCCGCAGGGTCCCCGCGACCGCGTTCCGCGGGTTCGCGAACGGCGCGCCGCCGTGTGCCGCGCGGACCCGCTGAGCCGTCTCGAACTGCTCGTGCGTGAACAGGACCTCGCCCCGCACCTCGAAGGTCACCGGCTCCGCCAGCCGCTCGGGCAGCCCGACGACCGAGCCCACCACGTGGCTGACGTCCTCGCCGTGCGTGCCGTCGCCGCGCGTGACGACCCGCACCAGCCGGCCGTCCCGGTACCGCGCGGCGATCGCCGCGCCGTCCAGCTTCGGCTCGACGGTGAACCCGCCCTCCGCCGGCCGCCCGAGCCGCCGCTGGAGCGAGGCGTCCCACGCGACCAGCTGCTCGGGCCCGAACACGTTGTCCAGGCTCAGCAGCCGGGTGGTGTGCGCGACGTCGCCCTCCGGGGCGGCCCCGTCGGCGACGAGCCCCGTCGGCGAACCGGGCGCCTCGCCCGGGTGCGCCGCCTCCCACGCCAGCACGGCCAGGCGCAGCGCGTCGTACGAGGCGTCGTCCAGCGGGCTGTTCTCGCCCGCGTAGTAGGCGCCGGACGCGGCGCGCAGCCGGTCGAGCGCGTCCTCGTAGGCGGCGGAGCTGGACAGGACAAGGTGCGCCTCAGCGGCGGGAATCGCGGTCATGGACCCATGGTGTCGTGAGGGTCTGACAACGCCCCTCCGGCGCCCGGCCGGGGCCGTTCAGGAGGCGAACGTCGGGGCCAGCGCGGTCACCAGACGGGTCACCAGCTCCTCCCGGAGGGACGGGCCCGAAGCGGTCGTGCCGTGTGCGCCGTTCCCGTTGTTCCCCGCGGCCCCGTGGTCGTCGGGGAAGGCCGACCAGTCGACCTCCCGGGCGGCCCGCTCGAACACGGCGAGGTCGAGCGGCACGCCGACGCCCAGCGGCCATTCGTCGGCCTCGTTCAGGACGGTCTCCAGGAGCGGCAGGGGCAGGGTGCAGCTCTCGGCGAGGAGGACGGCGTCGTACAGGTCCTTGGCCTGCGGATACATGTCGCAGCTCAGCCAGAGCAGCTTCCACGCCAGGGACAGTTCGCGGTCCGCCGCCCGCACGCGCACCCCGGCGACGTCCGCCGGCCGCGGCGGGGCCGGCAGGCGCTCGTGGAAGACGAAGTCGAGCTGGACCTGCCCGCCGGGCAGGCCCGGCGCGCTCCACGGCAGCACGAGACGGTGGCCGGGGACCCGTTCGTACGTCCAGATGTACTCGGTCACGGCGCCGGCGTCGTCGATCACCAGGTCCAGGTCGAGCGCCCGGGCGAGCCGGTCGGCGGACCGGGCGATGTCGTCGAGCATGACCCGGGTGCGGGGCTCCTCGATGCGCCACGTCTCGGGGACGACGACGAAGTCGATGTCCTTGGGCGGCCGGGCGGCCTCCCCGAACCACGCCGACATCAGCATGCTGCCCCGCAGCACCAGCGAGTCCGCCCACGCCGAGCCGGCGACCGCCGCGAGCACCAGGTCCAGGGCGGAACGGCGGGCCGCCTGCCAGCGGGCGCGCAGCTCCGGGTCCTCGATGACGTCGTCCGTGGGACGGAAGGCGTCCCGGAAGTGCTTCAGGGCGGGGTCGAAGGCGCGGTGCCGGACGGCCGCCGCCCCGACGCCGGCGGTCAGCGTGCCGGGGTGCCCGCCGTTGCGCCGCCGGTACTCGGCGGCCGGTTCCCCGGCCGTGCCGGGGCCGTCCGGGATGGGATCCGTCCAGGCCGTGCCGTCGCCGCTCATGTCTTCTCTCCAGGGGTGTCGGGTTCCAGCCAGCCCGCGTCCACCGTGAGGCCGCTGTCGTGGAGGACCCGTTCGCGCTCCTCGCCGACCACGTCGTATCCGGCGGAGAGCAGGTCCGCGAGCAGGGCGTCGCAGGCGCGGAGCGCCTCGGGCGCCGGGCCGGGGTGGCGCTGCGTCACGAAGCGTTCGTGGCGGCCCCCCGGGCCGGGCAGGGCCCGGCGGGCGTTCCAGGAGACATGGGCCCCGTGGGGGACGACGAGCGCTTCGAGCGCGGCGCGGTCGTACGGCGACGGCAGCGCCAGCTTGAGGTGGTGCTCGTGGTAGCCGCCGCCCGGCCCCACCGGCTCGGTGCTCCACGGCACGGTCTCCACCTTGACCCGCACCGGCTCGAAGCCGTCCGCCCGCAGCGCGGCCACCAGCGCCGGGTGGCCCGTCCGGTCGGGGAGGGTGAGCATCGGCTGGACGGGCGTCCGGCCCCGGGCGAGCACGATGGTGGTGAGCTTCAGGCCCCGGCGCGCCGCCCACGCCTCCAGGCGGGCCCGTTCGGTCCGGGTCGCGCAGCGCAGGGTCACGTGCGTCTCGTACGCCCCCTGGTCGTCGGCGGGTTCGCCGCTCTCGGGGGCCTGGTCCTTCGGGTGCACGTTCGAGCCTTTCTGCCTGCGGGGGTGAGTGTGCCAGACCGGCCGCCGTCCCCTCATCCGGATTTGCGGACCGTACGATCCCTGGGTGCGCCCCACGTCGAACCCCCAGGCCGACCCGCGTCCGCAGCCCCCGCGGCCTCCGGAGCCCGTCCCGGCGAGCCCGGAGGCGGCGCTCGCCCGGGCCGCCGCCGGCACGGTTCCGCCGGGGTGGCGGCAGTGGCCCGACGACGTGCTCGCGCCGTCCGTACGGGCGGCGCTGCTGCGGGCGGAACTCGTGCGGGAGCCCGCGGCGGTGCTCGGGCACGAGGAACGCGGGGAGGCGCTGTACCAGGCGGTCCGGGGCGTGCACACGCGCGGGGCGGAGCCCGCCGGCGTGGCGGAGCTCGTCGGCGGACTGGCGGGCGCCGGGGACGCCGTGCTGGAGGGTGAGGCGCTGCGGCTGGCCCGGGAAGGGCTCCGGACGGGTGGGCTCGCGCCCGGCTTCGTCCGCGAGATTCTGAGCGGACTGCTGGACTCGACCGCCGAGGCCGTGGTGCGGGGCGCGTCGGCCGAACTCGCCGAGCCCTGGGCCGCGTCCGAGCCGCTGCCGCGCGCCCGGCTGGCCGATCTGCTCATGCCGTCCGTGCGGTCTGTGCCGTCGGTGTCGTCCGTGCCGTCCGAGCGGTCCGTGTCGCCGGCGGTCGTCGGGGCCGTGCTCACCGTCGCCGCCGCTCATGGGCACGGGGATCTGCTGTGGTGGGTCGCCGCGGACGCGGACCGGACGCCGCCGGGGACGCGGAGGCGGGCGCTGGAGCTGTACGGGGAGCGGGCGCGGCGGGAGGACGTGACCGCGGTCCTGGACCTGGCCGGTGAGGACCCGCTGCTCTTCGCCGGACCGGCGGTGGAGTGCCTGCGGGCGATGCACCGGCGCGGCCACTTCGCCGCCGACGCGGACGTGCCGGCCGTGCTGGCCCTCGCGCTCGCCGACCACACCGTCCCGGCCGAGGCCGTGGCGACGGTGCTCTTCACCGCGCGGCACGCGGTGCTGCGCCTGCTCGTCGACGCGCCCCCGGACGATCCGGCGTGGCCGCGCCGGCTCGACCTGCTCGTCGCCCTTGACGGGCAGGGGGTCGGGGGCCTGCCCGTCGCGGGGGAGATCGCGCGCCTGCTGCCGCTCGCGCAGGCGCCGGGGCCGTTCCTGAGCGCCCTGCGCGTCCTGCGCGACCCCGGCACCGAGGACGCCGTCCTCGACGCCCTCCCGCACGCCCCGGCCGACGCGCTCGACGCGCTGGAGGCCGTGGGCGGCGCGCGTACGGTACGCGTCCTGGGCGCGGGCCTCGGCCTCGGCGCGGTCGCCCCGGATGGCGCTCCGACCCCTGAACCCGCCCATGTCGAACGGGCGTTGGGCGGTCATCGCAAGCGCGCCCTGGAACTCGTCTGGCTGCTGAACGACGACGCCGGGGTCCGGCGGGAGCTGCTCGCGCGCGTCGACGCGGCCGAGCTGCCCGCCCGGATGGCCGCCGGCCTCGGCGGGCCCGACGAGCGCGAACTCTCGCTCCTCGCCGCCCACCTGGACCCCGATCGCCCCGTCGCCGCCCTCCAGCGCCTCGCCGCGCACGCCGGTCCCGGCCTCCTGCCCGTCCTCGCCGACCTGCTGCTCCGCATCGCCGGGGAGGCGGCCGCCGCCTGGGAGGCAGGCGGCACGGGACCCGTGCCCGAGGCGGAGCCGGTGGTGCCGGAGGCGGCCGTGAACGCGCTGATTCCCCTCGGGCGCCGGATGCGGGAGCGCGGCCGGATCCGGCCGGTGTGCCTCCTGGACGTGTCCCGGGACGAGGCCGGCCCGGCGCTCGTCACGGACGTCGTCCTCGGACTGCTCGACCGGCCCGGACTCACTCCGGGCGAACAGGCGGTCCTGCTGCGGGTGTTGCTCGAGCTTCCACGGGCCCCGCACCGGACGGTCCGGCGCCGCGTCCACCACCTCCTGCGCCACCCCGACCGGCATGTGCGCAAGCACGTCGTCGCCCTCCTCGCCCGTGACACCACGGGCGACGGCGTCGCGGCCGTGTCGGCGACGCTCCTCGCCCTCACGGGCCCCGACCGTGATCCGCAGACCGTGCGCCAGACCCTGAGCGCCCTCGGCGACGCCGGGGCCCGCTGGGCGTCGGACGCGATCGCCGACTGCCTCGCCCACCCCACCATGAACGTCCGCAAGACCGCCGCCCGCGCCCTCGCCACCGCGGGAACGCCCCGGGCCGTCCCCGCGCTCCTCGACCGCCTGGCCCGCGACGACAACCCCGGTCTGCGCGCCCACCTCCTCGACGCCCTGCGCGCCCTCCTCGGCGACACCCTCACCGCCACGGTCACCGAGGCGGCCGCCCGCGCCACCGAGGCGCCCGCCCGGACCCGCCTGCTCGCCGGGCTCGCCACCGCACCGGACCCGGATCAGGACGACGCCGACCTGCGCCACCTCGCGGAGGAGGGCTGGGACCCGGCCGCCGCCCTGCGCCTCGCCGAGTCCCGGCCGCGCGCGGTACGGCTCGGCGCGACGCGCCCGTACCTCTCCGACTGGCTGGAACTCGCCGCCACCACGGCCGAGGCGCGCGGGGCCGTCCTGGCCGTGTTGCCGACGGAGGTCTGCCCGGCTCCGTGGCCGGTCCACGAGCGCACGGCGATCGCCCGTCACGCCACGGTCCTCCTCCACGGCCTCGCGGAGGCGGAGGGAGAGGTGCGGGACGGACTTCTGGCCCTCCTGGAGTCCGTCGCGGACCGCCTCGCCGTCCGTGGCGAAGTCCTCACGACCGTAAGGGCGTTGCCCGTGCGCCGACCGGGTCGGCGTTCGGCGCTGCCGCTGCTCCGGCGCGCCGGCGCGGTCGTCGTCCGCGCCGATCTGGACCGCGAACTCGCCTGCGCCGCCCGCGCCGCCGAGCCTTCGGCCGCGGGGGCGCGGGTGCTGCGGGAGGCGTTCGGAGTGGAGACCGGAGTGGAGACCGGAGAGGTCGCCCGATCGGCCCGGTACGCCGGCCTCGCCGCCGCCGCGAGGAGCACGCGAGCCCTGGCCGCCTACCGGCAGCGGGCGCGTCCGGCGGCGTCGCGCGAGCTGCTCGCCGCCCTCGTGGAGGCGTGGGCCGGGGCGGCGGAGGACGTACGGACGGCGCTCGTCGACTGGATGACGGACCTTCAGCCGCTCGACGCCCCGCCCTGGAACCCGGCGGAGCCCGGGCCGGTGGAGGCGGCGCTCCCCGTGGACGGGGACGAGACGCGTTCCGCCGCGCGACGGGACCGGCTGTACGCGCTGCTGGCCTCCGCCGACCCGAAGCGGCGGAACGCCGCGGCCGGTGCCCTCCTCGCCTGGCCCGAACCGGCGCCGCGCGCCGCCGTACTGGCCGCGTACCTGCGCGGCCGGGTCGACGCGCCGGCGGCCCACGCCGCGTACACCGCCCTGGCGGGCGCCCTGACGGAGGCGGACCCCGAGGCCCTGCGCGACCCGGGGCTCCGGCCCGACCGGGTCGCCGGGCTCGCCGCCGCGGTCCGCGACGAACGGCGGCTCGCGCCCCTGCTGCCCCTCCTCCTCGACCTGTGGCAGCACGGGCCGGTGACGGCGCGGTCCGACGCGTACACGGCGCTGCGCGGGCTGAACGCCGATGACCTCGCGGCGTACCTGGAGGGCCGGGTCGTCGCGGGCGAGGAGGGTCTGCTCCACCTGCTCACCGGCCGTCGCCTCCGGTCCACGCCCCTCCTCGCGCGGCTGGCCGAACGGCACCCCGAGGCCGGGATCGTCCTCGCCGACGGACCGCCGTACGGCCCGGAGGCCGCCGAGCGGCAGGCGGCGGCGCTCCGCGCACTGCGCGCCCGCGCCCCCGCTCCCGTACCGGACGCGTCCTCCCTCGCGTACGGGGAGCTGGTCGCCCTGCTGCGGTCGCCGGAGCCCCGGCGGGTGCGTCGCGCCCTGGCCGCTCTGACGGAGCGCCCGGGAGAGACCGAACCAGTTTTGCTGGAAGGGGAGTTGCGCGCACTGCTGACCCACCGCGAGGCGGGCGTACGCCTCCACGCGCACCGGGTCGCGCGGGCGCTGCTCGACCGGGACGCGTATCTGCGGCTGACCGAGGTGCTGCTCGGCGACGCCCAGCCCGACGTGGTGCGCGGCGCGATCCGCGTGCTGTCGCAGGCACGGCGGCGGGCGGCGGTTCCCGCCTTCGTCACCCTGCTCGACCACGGCCGGGAGACCGTGCGGCGCACCGCCGAGGCGGCCGTGCTGCGCGCGGGTCCGGAAGCGGTGCCGCCGCTGCGGAGGGCCGCCGCCCGTGCCCGCCCCGACCGACGGGCCGCGTACGAGGCGCTGCTGGCGCGGATCGCGGACGCGGGGTGACGTCAGGGCGCGCGAAGGGGCGGCGTACGCCGACGGGTGTCGGGGTACGCCGCCCTGGGGGCGCGAAGGTGCTGGTGGAGGGCTACTCGGCGCCGCGGTCGAAGGTGGACTTCGACCAGACGTAGCCGAGGACGGTGAGGCCGGCGCACCAGGCGAGGGCGATCCAGGCGCTGTTGCCGATCTCGGTGCCGAGGAGGAGGCCGCGGAGCGTCTCGATGGCGGGGGTGAAGGGCTGGTACTCGGCGATGGGCCGGAACCAGCCCGGCATCGAGTCGATCGGGACGAACGCGCTGGAGATCAGGGGGAGGACGACCAGCGGGAGGGCGTTGTTGGAGGCGGCCTCGGCGTTGGGGGAGATCAGGCCCATGCCGACGGCGATCCACGTCAGGGCGAAGGCGATCAGGATCGTCATGCCGAAGGCGGCGAGCCATTCGAGGGCGGTGGCGTCGGTGGCGCGGAAGCCGATGGCCACGGCGACGGCCCCGACGAGGAGCACGCTCATCACGCACTGGAGGACGCTGCCGACGACGTGTCCGACCAGGATCGACGGCCGGTGGATGGCCATCGTGCGGAAGCGGGCGATGATGCCCTCGGTCATGTCGTTGGAGACGGAGACCGCCGTCCCCACGACCGTGCCGCCGACGGTCATCATCAGGATGCCGGGGACCACGTAGGCGATGTAAGCGGCACGGTCCGCGCCGCCGCCCATGCCGGCGCTCATCACGTCACCGAAGACGTAGACGAAGAGCAGCAGCATCATCACCGGAGTGAGGAGGAGGTTGAGGGTGAGGGAGGGGTAGCGGCGGGCGTGCAGGAGGTTCCGCCGCAGCATCGTGGACGAGTCGCGGGCGGCGAGGGAGAAGGCGCTCATCGGGCGGACTCCTGGTTCTGGGTCGTCGGGGCGGCGGCGGGGGCGTGGCCGGAGCCGGTGAGGGCGAAGAAGACGTCGTCCAGGTCCGGGGTGTGGACGGTGAGTTCGTCCGCCTCGATGCCGGCGGCGTCCAGCCAGTCGAGGATCGACCGCAGTTCGCGCTGGGTGCCGCCGCTGGGGATCTGGAGGGCCAGGGCCTCGTCGTCGCGCGTGGCGACCTGGATGGTCGTGACGGCGGCCCGGTAGGCGTCGGGGCCGGTGAAGCGGAGCCGGATGTGGCCGCCGGGGATCTGTCGTTTGAGCTGGTCGGCGGTGCCTTCGGCGACGATCTTTCCGCCGTTGAGGACGGCGATGCGGTCGGCGAGTTCGT